>NZ_JBJMIE010000814.1:0-26533 GCF_045807065.1 Actinophytocola sp.
GCAGCGCGAGCGAGGTCATCAGCGCGTCCACGTTGCGCATGGACAGCCGGGCCGCCCGGCGCACCATGACCAGCAGGTCGCCGGTGGGGGACGCGGGGCGGAGGGCGACGTCAGACACCGGCGGTCTCCTTGCGGGCGGAGGTGGTGTGCCCGGTCAGCGCCAGGAACACGTCGTCGAGGGAGGCGGAGTGCACGGCGAACCGGTCGATCACCAGCCGCCGCGGGTCCAGCTCGTCGAGGACCGAGCGGACGTGCGCCGCGCTGCCGTCCGTGGCGACGGACAGCGTGCGGCGGTCCCGGTCGGACAGCAGCGCGCGGTCGCCGAGGTGCAGTGCCGCCGCGTCGAAGGTGTCGGCGTCGGTCAGCGTCAGGTCGAGGCGCTGCCCGGCCACCCGCTGCTTCAGCTCGGCGGACGTGCCCTCCGCGACGATCCGGCCGCCGTCGACGAGCGCGATCCGGTCGGCGAGCCGGTCCGCCTCCTCCAGGTACTGCGTGGTGAGGAAGATCGTCACCCCAGACCTGGTCAGCTCGGTGATCACCGTCCACATCTCCGCGCGGCTGCGCGGGTCGAGGCCGGTCGTCGGCTCGTCGAGGAAGATCACGGTCGGCGCCACGATCAGGCTCGCGGCCAGGTCCAGCCGCCGCCGCATGCCGCCGGAGTACGTGCTCACCCGCCGTCCGGCGGCCTCCACCAGGTCGAACCGTGCCAGCAGCTCGTCGGCCCGCGCGGCCGCCCTGCCGCCGGGGAGCCGGCACAACCGACCCATCATCCGGAGGTTCTCGCGCCCGGTCTGCAGCTCGTCGAGTGCGGTGTCCTGGCCGGTGAGGCTGATGCCGCGGCGCACGAGCGCCCGTTCCCGCACGATGTCGTGCCCGGCGACGCGGGCGGTGCCGCCGTCGGGCCGGGTCAGCGTGGTCAGGATGCGGACCGTGGTGGTCTTGCCGGCGCCGTTCGGGCCGAGCAGCGCGAACACGCTGCCCTGCGGCACGCGTAGGTCCACACCGGACAGCACCCGCACCTCCCCGTACGACTTCGTGAGGCCGGTAGCCTCGATGACTGGTTCCATGAGTCCTCCTGAGTGACTCCGGGAGCTTCTGCGTACGGGATAAACGGTATTGCGTAGGGTATAAACAGTGAATCAGGGACATCCCTGATCGAGGGGTCAGGGTCATGACGGAGGAGACCGGGCTGCCGGCCAGCTTCGAGCTGGCCTGGGGCGTCCGCGACCGCCCGACCAAGGGGCCGAAGCGCGGCCTGTCGCTGGAGCAGATCGTCGACGCCGGCATCCGCGTCGCCACCGCCGAGGGGATCGGCGGGGTGTCGATGAGCCGCGTCGCCGGCGAGCTGGGCACGTCCGCGATGTCCCTGTACCGGTACGTCGGGTCGAAGGACGAGCTGCTCTGGCTGATGATCGACGGCGCGTTCGGGCAGATGAACGCCGCCGAGCCGGTCGAGGGCACGTGGCGGGAGCGGCTCGAGCAGTGGGCGCGGATCCAGCTGACCGCGTTGCGCCGGTTCCCGTGGATCCTGAGCATCCCGATCAGCAGCGCGCCGATCATGCCGCACCAGATGCGGTTCATGGAGTGGGCACTGCGTGCCCTCGGCGGCACCAGGCTGACCGAACAGGAGAAGATGTCGGTACTCCTGCTGATCACGAGCTACACGCGGAGCTTCGCGGGGCTCTCCGGCGACATCGCGGCCGCGGTCGAGGCCGGCAACCCGGTCGCGCAGGCGGCCGTCACCGGCTACGGCGCGTTGATCAAGAGGCTGACCTCGGCGGAGGAGTTCCCCGCGCTCCACGCGGTCGTCGACTCGGGAGCCTTCGACGACGAGGACAACCCGAGTGACGCGCTCGAGCACGACTTCCGCTTCGGGCTCGACCGCATCTTCGACGGCGTCGCGGTGCTCATCCAACGCCGTGAATGACCGGTTGGCCTCTCACGTCGTACACAGGATCGCTGGCTAACCTCGGTCACATGCCCTCCAGAACCGCACGGGCCAGCGTCCTCGCACTGGTGGCGGGCATCGTGCTGATGCTGGTGCTGCACGTGGTCCCGCCGACGAACGAGATCAGCCCGTTGCGGCGCACGCTCAGCCAGTACGCGTTGACCTCCAACAAGTGGCTGTTCGATCTGGCGGTGCTGCTGATCGCGCTGGGGTCCGTGCTCTGCTTCACCGCGGTGGTGCGGCACGGGGGCGTCGCGCCCTACCACGGGGCGGTCGTGCTCGCCGCGCTGTGGGTGGCGAGCCTGCTGGTGATCGTCGCGTTCACCAAGGCGGACTGGTCGGTCGGACCGAGCATCGGCGGCGTGGTCCACCGCTACGCCAGCGTGGTCGGGTTCGTGGCGTTGCCGTTCGCGGTGATCATGGTGGCCGGCCGGGTGTTCCCGCACCGGCCGGGTTGGTGGCTCGCGGCCCGCGGGTTCGCCGTGGTGTCACTCGCGTGGTTCGGCGTGATCCTCGTCGGGGTGGTGCGGATGGTCGCCGGTTACGGGCCGTGGTGGCTGTTCGCCCCGCTGGGGTTGGTCGAACGGGTGATGGCGCTGACCGCCGTCCTCGCCATGCTGACCCTCGCGCTGGGGCTGGCCCGTAACACGCGCGACCCGGCGGAGGTGGGAGAACTGGCCTCGGCGGCGTGAGGTCGCTCGGCCAGTTCCTCGCCCGCACACCGCTTCGCGGTGTCATCATCGCGGTGCCGCGCCGCCTGGAACTGGTCGGCGGCCCAGGCGATGATGATCATCGGTCTGGGCGCCACGATCGCCGTGCACGGCCGGAAGGACTGACGCGTCCGCCAATACCAGGGCCGTCGCCAGAAGGAACAGGCCGACCCGCGTGTTCCCCGTCACGAGAAGGCGCGATGATGCGTGGTGCGGTTCCCGACCCGCCCAGCACGCGGCCGGCGAACGCATGTTCTAATATCTCGCCACCGCGGCGTCCGCAGACGAAGGAGCGTGAAGGTGTCCCCTAAGAGTGGAGACAAGCCGGCCGAGCAGCCGGAGGAGTCGGCCGTGCCCGCCGAGACCGAGGCTGCCGCGCCGGAGACCGACGCGCCGGCGCAGGCTCCCGCGGCTACCGACGCGGCCGCCGAGGCCGAGGCTCCCGTGCCCGCCAAGCGCGGCCGCAAGCCCGGCAGCACGGCCAAGAAGACCCGGACGGTCGAGCTGACGCTGACGGTCACCGGCACGTTGGACGGCGAGTGGCAGGCCGAGGTGTCGCACTCGGGCAGCCGTGTGGTGCAGGGGCTGCGGATCCCGGCCGCCGCGGTCTCGCGGGCGGCGGCGGAGCTGCACGAGGACATCTCCAAGGCCATCGAGTCGGTGCTGGACGTCGCCCGGCAGCAGCACCAGGCGCGGCTCGCCGAGCTGGAGGCCGAGCTGACCAAGGTCAAGCAGGCTCTCGCGGACCTTCAGGAGGGCTAGTTCGGCTGGTCGCGTTGGTCGGGCCCGGGGTGAGGCCGGCCTGGGGCAGCGGGCTGGTTCCCGCACGGCCGGTCTTCCAGCCAGCGCGGACATAAGATCGTGGACAGCCGCGATCGGAGTTCTTCAGGAGGCCGAACAGTATGAGCGTGCCGCCGGCGTACCAGGCAGCGCAGGACCGCTACGACACGACGATGTCCTACCGGCGGACCGGGGACAGCGGGCTCCGGTTGCCCGCGATCTCCCTCGGTCTGTGGCAGAACTTCGGTACCGAGGTGCCGTTGGAGCGGTGCCGAGCGATTCTGCGGCGGGCGTTCGACCGCGGGGTGACCCACTTCGACCTGGCCAACAACTACGGGCCGCCCTACGGGTCCGCCGAGGCCACCTTCGGTGCGTTGCTGGCGCAGGACTTCCGGCCCTACCGGGACGAGCTGATCATCTCGACCAAGGCCGGGTACGACATGTGGCCCGGGCCGTACGGGCAGGGTGGCGGGTCGCGCAAGTACGTGCTCGCCAGCCTCGACCAGAGCCTGTCCCGCATGGGGCTGGACTACGTCGACGTCTTCTACTCGCACCGGTTCGACCCGGAGACGCCGCTCGAGGAGACGATGAGCGCGCTCGCCTCCGCCGTGCAGCAGGGGAAGGCGCTCTACGTCGGGATCTCCTCGTACTCGCCCACCAAGACGCGGGAGGCGCACGCGCTGCTCGCCGGCATGGGGGTGCGGTTGCTGATCCACCAGCCGTCGTACTCGATGCTGAACCGGTGGATCGAGCCGGACCTGCTCGACGCGCTCGGCGAGCTGGGGATCGGCTGCATCGGGTTCTCGCCGCTCGCGCAGGGGATGTTGACCGATCGGTACCTGAGCGGCATTCCCGAGGACTCGCGGGCCGCCCGTGACGGGTCACTGTCCAGGACGATGCTGTCCGAGGACAACCTCGGGCGTATCCGGGCGCTGAACGAGATCGCCGCTGGGCGCGGGCAGTCCCTCGCGCAGCTGGCGTTGGCGTGGACGCTCCGCGACAGCCGCATGACGTCCACGTTGATCGGCGCGTCCAGTGTGCGGCAGCTCGACGACAACCTGGGTGCGCTCGACAGGCTGGAGTTCACCGACTCCGAGCTGGCCGAGATCGACAAGTACGCGGTCGAGAGCGGCATCAACCTGTGGGCGAGGTCAAGCTCGGAGTGAGCGTTGTGGCCGAACGGAGCTTGTCGGAGTGAGCGTCGTCGTCGAACGGAGCTTGTCGGAGTGAGCGTCGTCGTCGAACGGAGCTTGTCGAGTGAGCGTCGTGGCCGAACGGAGCTTGTCGAGTGAGCATTGTTGTCGTCGGTAGCTGCAACGTCGACTTCGTGGTGCCGGTGGACGCGCTGCCGGCGCCCGGGGAGACCGTGCTCGGGCGCGACCACCTGCGGGCGCCGGGTGGCAAGGGCGCCAACCAGGCGGTCGCGGCCGCCCGGCTCGGGTCGGCGGTGACGTTCGTCGGCTGTGTCGGTGACGACGAGCTGGCGGCCACCACCCGCGACGCCCTGTCCTCCGCCGGGGTCGACCTGGCCGGCCTGCACACCGTCGCCGGCGTACCGAGCGGCATCGCGCTGATCACCGTGGCGGACGGCGGTGAGAACACGATCGCCGTGAGTCCCGGGGCCAACGCGCACCTCGGGGTCGAGCACCTCGACGCCGACCTGCTGGCCTCGGCCGACGTGCTGCTGGTGCAGCTGGAGATCCCGCTGGAGACCGTGGCGGCGGCCGTTCGCGCGGCGGGTGGGACGGTGCTGCTCAACCCGGCACCCGCCCGTGAGCTGCCAGCCGGCCTGCTGGCGGCGGTCGACGTGCTGATCCCCAACCGGTCGGAGCTGGGGGTGCTGGCGGGTGCGCCGGAACCGACGGATATCGACGAGGCCGCGGCGCTGGCCAGGTCGCTGGCCGGGCCGGCCGCCGTCGTGGTGACCCTGGGTGCCGACGGCGCCCTGGTGGTCGAGGGGGACGAGGTCACGCACGTGCCGGCCGCTCCGGTGGCGGCCGTCGACGCGACCGGCGCCGGTGACGCGTTCTGCGGTGCGCTGGCCGACGGCCTGGCGCGGCGTTCGTCCCTGGTGGAGGCGACGCGCTGGGCGGTGCGGGTGGCGGGCGTCTCGACGACCCAGCGCGGCGCGCAGACCGGCATGCCACGCCGGGACGAGGTCAGTCCAGCTTGACGAGCCGGGCGAGCCGGTCCCGCCACCACTGGACCCGCGCGGGATCCCGCAGTTCGTAGCGGTCGAGCAGCGCGGGGTCGGGGGTGGGGGTGACCGGCGCGACGGGCAGGTGGCCGTCGACGGGCGTCAGGGCACGTGCCGGGCCGACGACGTCCCCGTCGAACAGGGACAGGGTGCCGAGCCCGCAGGCGAAGTCCAGCTCGGGCAGTGCCCCGGCGAGGGCGAGCCCGGCGCTGAGCCCGACGGACGTCTCGAGCGCGGACGAGACGACGACCGGCAGCCCGCAGGCCTCGGCGACCCGCAGGGCCCGCCGCACCCCGCCGAGCGGCGTGCACTTGATCACGGCGATGTCGGCGGCCTCGGCGACGGCGACCTTCATGGGGTCCTCGGCCCGGCGGATCGACTCGTCGGCCGCGATCCTGATGTTGATCCCGCGCCGGACCTGGGCCAGCTCGTCGATGGTGGCGCAGGGCTGCTCGACGTACTCGAGTCCACCCGCGGCGCGGTCGAGCAGGGGGATGGTGGCGAGGGCCGTGTCGACGTCCCAGGCCCCGTTGACGTCCACCCGGATCTGCCCGCCGGGCAGGGCGTCCCGCACGGCCTCGAGCCGCGCGATGTCGTCGTCGACGGACCCCTCGGCGACCTTTACCTTGACGGTCCCGCAGCCCGAGTCGCGGACGATCTCGTGCGCCTTCTCGGGTGCCACCACGGGCACCGTCGCGTTGATGGGGATCCGGCCGCGGACAGGGTCGGGCCAGCCGACCGTGCAGGCCTCGATGGCGGTGGTCAGCCAGGCGGCGGCCTCCCGGTCGTCGTACTCGGGGAAGGCGCAGAAGTCCCCCCAGCCGGCGGGGCCCTCGATGAGCATGCCCTCGCGGACGTCGATCCCCCGGAACCTGCTGGTCATGGGGATCGCGTAGACGCGGGCCTGCTCGAAATCGATCATCGTCTTCATCAGAAACCGAAGCTACTCCAGGAACCGCGCGACGATGACGTCGACCGGCAGCGCGAGGTCGATGACGACCCCGCGCTCGTCCTCGCCGAGCGGCTCGAGCGCGTCGAACTGCGACTGGACGAGCGAGGTGGGCATGAAGTGCCCGACCCGACCGGCGACCCGCTGCCTGACCGTGTCCATGTCACCGTCGAGGTGGAGGAACGTGATGTCGGGCGCGGCCTCACGCAGGGTGTCCCGGTAGGCCCGCTTGAGCGCCGAACAGGTGACCACCGCCCCGGTGTCGGCGTGCGCGGCCAGCCACTTCCCGATGGCCAACAGCCAGGGCCGCCGGTCGTTGTCGTCGAGCGGGGTCCCGGCCCGCATCTTCGCCACGTTCGCCGGACTGTGGAACTCGTCGGCGTCCGCGTAGGGCACACCCATCCGCGCGGCCAGTGCCGTACCCACAGTGGACTTCCCCGACCCCGCAACCCCCATCACCACGACAAGCGCCATGCGCCCATGCTGTCATCCCGCGAGCACGACAGCCCACCGCTCCGCGATGAACCGCGCCATCCGCTCCGCATCCTCCGTGGGGAACACCAACTCCCCGCCGGGCAGGTCGACGACGGCCACCTCACCGGGTGTGACCGGGACGCTGCCGCCCTCGACACCCGGCAGGGGGCACGCACGGTTGCGGTCCACCCACCGCGGGGCGACGGCGGACACATCGGCCAGCGGATAGGTGGGCTCCGGCCTACCGTTCGCCTTTCGCCAGCCGACCACCAGCGAGTCAGGCGTCACAGTGAGGTCGTGCACGCCGCCCACCCCGACGCGCGACCTGAACGTGATGACGAGCGAGCTGTTGACGACGTCGGGCAACGACAGGTCGTCGAGAACCATGCGTGCGGCGCGCCGGGCAGGCACCAGGCTGACCAGGAAGGTACCGACGGTGAGCACGGCGGCGGCGACCGAGAACGCCGGCACGCCGAGTTGGAACCTCGAGTCGGCTCTGATCGCCCACATGGAGGAAAGGAGGAGGCCGGCATCGACGGAGGCGAGGAACAAGGAGCCGTCCCAGGCATCGGGTCTGTTCTCGCACTCCCAGTATCCCGTCCACGCGACGAGGGTGAGGAATATCGCGCCGGGAACCACGAGTACGCAGAAGTGTGCGGCACTCGGTCGTCCGTAGAAGAGCAGGGCGGCAACCACGGCCAGGTAGGTGATCATCGGGGTGAGCACGCTGATCGTGAACAGTTTCCGTGCCTGCACGACGAGGAGCGGTTCGAGCGGTGGCGGCTCGGCCATCACTCGTCCAGCGTGCCGTGGGCGGTCCACCGCGTGTTGAGGCCCGGCCCTTGTTCCTCCGGTGCGGGTGGGAGCGGTGTCACCGGTTCCGGAGGTGGCGGCAGCAGCGGACCATCGGCGTGCTTCCCGCGTTCTTCTGCGGCGTCGTGTTCCGCGACCTGCTGTGCCGCGGCGTCGGCCGCCGACAACGTCGTCGAGTCGTCCAACGCCTTGGCTCCGGACGTCACGTAGTTCTTGCCCACGCTGACGGCCGCCGCGTGTTCGAACGTGTCGCCGAGGGGCTTCGCGAGCTTCTCCAGGCCCTCCAGCGTCGTGGCCACCAGCCTGCCCACTCTGCCTTCCAGCTTCTTGAGGTTTCTGATCAGCGTGTCGACCTCGTCGGCGAGGTTCCTGGCCAGTTTCGCCCCGCCGACGCAGGAGTCGGTCAGGAAGAACGTCAGCGAGCCGCCGCCGGTGTAGGGCGCGGCCGCCAGGGCGATCACGCCCTTCCTGAACACCCAGTAGGCGAACTCGGTCAGGGCGTCGCGCATGATTCCCCGGCAGGTGGCGACGAGCAGGCCGGCCGTGTTCATGGCCTCGCCGAGGCCCTGGCACTGGAGGCTCAACGCCTTCAGCTGGTCGCCGCGGGGCCCGATCCGCTGTTCGAACGTCACCGCTGACGGGCTCTGCCCCGATCGGTAGTTCGCGACGTCCATGCCGAAGGACCTGATCTGGTCGGCGGCGATCCCGTCGAGGTCCTGGGCCGCCTTGTAGAAGGTCTCGGCGGCATTCTGGACCGCCCCGGGATCGCCGGTCGTCCGGTCGAGGAACGCGTCGAGGACCGTGAGGTGCTCGATGATCCAGCCGATGGCGGTGGCGCCGAGCGCCTTGACCGGGTTCTCGATGAACCCCAGCGCGTCGATCCCGGCGGAGAGGGCGTTGGCGCCCACCGACACCCAGTCGCCGTTCTGGATCGACCTGACCGTCTGGGCCATGCCGTCCAGGACCCCGGCGCCCGTGAAGTTCTGGTCCCAGTTCTGCCCGCCGCCGACGTTGGTCCACGTCGATGGGTACTCGGTCATCGCGGCTCCCTGTTCGTGAACCGGTCCGCCTGCGTCTGCTCGGTGTTCTCGGCCTCGCCGGCGTTGGTGCTCGCGATGGTGCCGTCGGCCGACAGCGTCGCGGCGATGGCCCGCACGTTCGAGACGAGCTTCCGCTGGTTCTCGGTCGCGCTGTCGAGGAACAGCTGGCTGAAGAGGCCGAGCATGCCGGGGCCCATGTGCACGCCCTCGACGGCGTCCGCGGTGGTCGTGGCGTTCTGGGCGCGTTCGTGAGCGCCCCTGCTGAACTTCTTCAGCTCGTCGGGGTCGACGTCCGTGCCGTCGAAGGTCATGTCGCCTCCCTCAGCGCAGGAGTGAGCCGTCGTCGGGGCGGCGGCGTTCCGGGGCTTTCGGGGTGCCGCCCTGGCGTTTGCGCAGCACGGGGGCCTCGAAGTCCTCGGTCGCGCCGCGGTCGCGCTTCGGCGGCTCCGGCTCGGGCATGAACTGGCTGATGAAGTCCATCGTCTCCGGGTCGCCGAACTGCGAAGCCAGGGACGTCGCCACGCGGTTGGAGACCTCGCGTTGGGCGGCCCGCACCGTCTTCATCACCAGCGGGCCCAGGGCCTCCGGTTTGTGGGCGGCCGTTTTCGCGGAGAAGGAGATGTCCCGCAGTGCGCCGGTCGGGGAGAGGGTCACCGTCACGGCGCCGTCCGGGGAGGTGGCCGTGGCGCTCGCGGACGCCAGGTCGGTCTGCAGCTGTGTCGCCTTGGTCTCGAGGTCCGCCGCCTGCTGGCGCAGCTCGCGCAGCATGGCGTCCGGGTCCAGGCCCTCGAACGGGTTTGCCATGGTCAGCAGGCTAACCCACCTGGTGACGGTGCGTGCCCGGTTCGGTACAAGAGAGGTCCGGGCGGCGAGGGGCGCCGCCCGGACCTCGGGGCAATCACCTACCGGACGAGTAGAGCTGCGTCACCTCCGCGTCCGTCAGGGCCCGGTCGTACACGTGGACCTGGTCGATCGCGCCGTGCCAGAAATCGACCTGGTTGCCGCCGTACTTCGCGCGGCCGATGACCGTGTCGCCCGTCGCCGTGTCGCCCAGGCACGCCGACGCCTGGCCGGCGAGCGCACCGTTCACGTACAGCTTGAGCGTGCCGGCCGCCGCGTCGCGGACGCCCACGAGGTGGTACCACTGGCCCGGGGTGGGCGGGGTGGGTGCCAGGGCGCGGACGCCGACGAAGCTGAACGCGAACCGGCCGTCCGAGCCCGAGTACTGCAGGAAGTACCCGCTGTTGCTGGCACCGTCCTGGCTCACCGCGGTCTGGAAGCCGTTCAGGTCGTCCATGCGCACCCACGCCGCCACCGTGTAGTTCTGCACCGCGGTGTCGACCAGCGGCGCGCCGGTGTCCACATAGGAACCGTTGAACTGCAGGGCGTTGCCGTTGGTGCCCGTCGTCCATGTCGGACCGTTCACCAGGGTGCCGTCGTGCGAGCCGACCTCGTCCGCGGTCGTGGTGCCGGTGCCCTCGCTGAACGGGTAGTACGCGATCCCGTCCGGGCCAGGCGTGCCCGGCGGCGGCTGCGCACCGCTGCCCGAGCCGTCCGCGCCGCGGATGATCTGCTGGTTCACCGCCTTGACCTGCGCGAAGTCCATCTTCTTGACCTGCCGGTCGTAGGTGAAGAAGCCGTTGACCTCGTGCTCGACGTCCGTGATCTGCGTGTAGATCGCGCCGGAGATGCCGCACCGCTGGGCCGAGGTCAGCACGTCGCGCTGGTTCTCGACGTAGCGCCTGGTCAGCGTCGTCGAGTCCGGCTCCATCTCGTACGCGTGCCCCTCGCCGAACCACATGTGGTTCTCGACCTCGAGGCCGAAGCCGCCGTGCTCGCCGTCCGTCGACACCCGCGAACCCTCGGGTGTCGGGGTCGCCGGGCCGACGTAGGCGTGGTAGTCGATGATGTCGCCGCGGCCGGAGTCACCGTGGGACGCACAGCAGTTCACCCCGCTGTGCGGGTCGACCAGCCGGCTCGGGTCCTGCGCCTTCACGTCGTCGGCGATGCGGCCCGTGTCCTCGCGCGACCACTCGCCCCAGCCCTCGAGGAACGGCACCCACACCACGAGTGACGTCCAGCTCCGGTGCTGGTCGACGATCCGGTGCAGCTGGCGTTCGAACTCGGCCCGCGCGTCCGGTGGCGGCGTCTCGTTCGACGTCTTCATCGCCGGCATGTCCTGCCAGACGAGGAGTCCGAGCTTGTCCGCGTGGTAGTACCAGCGGTCCGGCTCCACCTTGATGTGCTTGCGCACCGCGTTGAAGCCCAGCACCTTGTGCTGCTCCAGGTCGAACCGCAGCGCGGCGTCGGTCGGCGCCGTGTAGATGCCGTCCGGCCAGAAGCCCTGGTCCAGGGTCGCCATGTTGAACAGGATCTTGCCGTTCAACGTGATGCGGAGCTTGCCGTCGGCACCCGGTGCGGTGCCGATCTCCCGCATGCCGAAGTACGACCCGACCTCGTCGACCTTCTTCTTGCGGTCCAACAGGGTCACCTTCAGGTCGTACAGGAACGGCGAGTCCGGCGACCACAGCTTCGCGTGCGGCACCGGCAGCGCCAGCTCCTCGTTCGCCGGACCGCGGACCCGGCCGACGACCCGGCCCCTGTCGTACGCCACGGCCTCGACCGTGCCCTCGATGGACGACCGCGCGGTCAGCCGCAGCGTGCTGTCGGACAACCGGGGCGTCATGTCCAGCTTGGTGATGTGCCTGGCCTGTACGGGTTCCAGCCACACCGTCTGCCAGATTCCGGACGAGGACGTGTAGAAGATGCCGCGGTCGGGGACCTGCCGCTGCTTGCCGATGGGTTGCCACGTCTTGTCGGTCAGGTCCTCGACACCGACGACGATCTCCTGCTGCCCGCGCGGCTTGAGCGCGGCGGTGATGTCCGCGGAGAACGAGTCGTAGCCGCCGCGGTGCGTGGTGACGAGCTTCCCGTTGACCCACACGCGGGTGTCGTAGTCGACCGCGCCGAAGTTCAGGACCAGCCGGTCCTTGCGCCAGTTCGCGGGCACCTCGAACGTGCGGCGGTACCACATGCGCTCCTCGACGCGCATGATGCCGGACAGCGCCGACTCGACGGGGTAGGGCACGAGGATCCGCTCCGGCAGCGACTCGCCGATGGGCGGCTCCTCACCGGCCGCCGCGCCGGCGAACTCCCAGACCCCGTTGAGGTTCTTCCACTCGGGCCGGGTCAGCTGCGGGCGCGGGTACTCCGGCAGCGCGTTGCTGGGGCCTACCAGGTGCGTCCAGGGTGTGCTGAGCGGTGCTGTCTTGGCGTGCCACACGGGCGCGGCCGCCGCCGGCAGCGCGGGTGCCAACCCCGCCACCACCAGGGCCACGACGGCCAGGGCTCTTCGGAACATCGACCAACCTCCTCATCGAGACGCTCGACTGAGATATGCCTGCACAGCAACGACGACAGCCAGGAACGCGCCACTGACCACGGACTGGTAGTTGGCGTTCAGGGTGCCGACCTGGTTGATCACGTTCTGGATGACGCGGAGGAGCAGGACGCCGGCCAGCGTGCCGCCGACCGAACCGGCGCCGCCGGTCAGGAGGGTGCCGCCGATCACGACCGCCGCGATGGCGTCCAGCTCGAGGCCCTGGCCGACGATCGTGACACCGGACGCGGAGTAGGCGGCGGCCAGCGCGCCAGCGAGGCCCGCGGTCAGGCCGCTGACCAGGTACACCACCCAGGTGTTGCGCACGACCGGCAGGCCCATGAGCGTGGCCGCCTCGCGACTGCCGCCGATCGCCAGGACCGAGTGCCCGAAACCGGTGCGCTGCAACACGACGACGCCGATCGCGAACAGCACCAGCGTGATCCACACCGGGATGCCCAGCCCGAGGAACGTGCCCTGGCCGATCTTGGTGAGCAGCGCGTCGCGCGGCATCAGGCGGGTGGTCGAGCCCTCGTCGGTGATCGCCAGCACCAGCCCGCGCGCGCCGAGCAGCGTGGCGAGGGTGACGATGAACGGCGCCAGCCGGCCGTACGCGACGAGCAGGCCGTTGAGCAGGCCGACCAGGCCGCACCCGACCAGCGGCAGCAGCAACCCGACCAGGCTGCCCCACTGGATTCCGTACGCGGCGAGGACTCCGCCGAGCGCGAACACCGACCCGACGGACAGGTCGATGCCGCCGGAGATGATCACGAACGTCATGCCGAGCGCGACGATCGCGAGGAAGCTGCTCTGGATCGTGATGTTCTGCAGGTTTCCCACCGTGGCGAACCGGTCGAACGAGAACGTCGCGATGATCACCAGCAGCGCCAGCACGACCACAGAACCACGGCGTTGGGCGAGGCCCGCCAGCCGCTCGCGCCCGGTCGTGCGGTTCGCGGCGACGGACGTCGTGTCCGTTTCGGTAACAGCCGTCATGCCAGTGCCAGTCATGCCGTGACCTCGTCCGCTCCGTGGCGCCGGAACGCTCCGCAGGCTCCGCTCATGCCGCCGCCCTCGATCGCTGCAGGTAAACCGCCACCACGATGATCGCCGCCTGGACGATCTGCGCCGTGGAGTCCGGCAGGTTGTGCTTGATGAGCGTCGCCGTGATCAGCTGCATCAGCAGGGCACCCGCGACGGTCCCCACCACGCGGACCTTCCCGCCCGACAGCGGCGTCCCGCCGACCACGACCGCCGTGATCGCCGCCAGCTCGTACAGCGTCCCGACCGACGACGGGTCCGACGCCGTCAACCGGGCCGTCGCCACCACCCCGGCGATCGCGGCGAGCACGCCGGAGAGCACGTACGTCGTCATCAGCACCCGCCGCACCGGCAGCCCGGCCAGCGCGCTCGCCGACCGGTTGCCGCCGACGGCGACCAGCTGCCGGCCGAACGTCGTGTACCGCACGAGCAGGAACACCAGCACCGTCAACAGGATCGCGATCAGCACGACGTACGGCACGCCCAACGCCTTGCCGGAACCCAGGCCCAGCAACGCGTCGTTGCGGATGTCCTTGAGCTGCCCGTCCGCGAACACCAGCGCGAGCCCGCGGCCGCCGACGAGCAGCGCGAGCGTCGCCACGATCGGCTGGATCCCCACGACCGCCACGAGCGTCCCGTTCACCAGCCCGCACAAGGCGCCGGCCACCAGCACCGACCCGATCGCCGGCAGCAGCCCGTAACCCAGGTACAGCGGCAGGATCGCGGCCGCGATCGCCATCACCGAGCCCACCGACAGGTCGACACCCTCGGTGCCGATCACCAGTGCCATGCCCAGCGCCACGATCAGGATCGGCGCGACCTGCACCAGCTGTGTGTTCAGGTTCGCGACGGTCGCGAAGTTGTCGGTGAACACCAGGTTGAAGACCACGAGCACGACGATGGCGGCGTAGACCCCGTTGTCGCGCAACCACACCCGCGGCCGCACCGCGAACGCGGTCATGCTGTGTTCACCGGTCGCTCCGCTCATCCGCCGGCCGCCTCCTTCCGTCGTCGCGGCTCGTCACGCGGTCCCCGCTCCTCGGTCGGTCCGGCCGAGAGCTCCCTCGTCCCGCTCCTCCTCCGCCAGCGCCGACAGCAACGCGGCCTCGTTCACGTCCGCACCACGCAACGTCGTCACCACCCGTCCCTCCCGCAACACCACGATCGCGTCCGAACCCTCGACCACCTCGTCGAACTCCGACGAGATCAGCACCACGCCGAGACCCTCGGCGGCCAGCTCGTCGACCAGCCCCTGCACCTCGGCCTTGGCACCCACGTCGATGCCGCGCGTCGGCTCGTCCAGCAGCAGCACCTTCGGCTGCGTGCACAGCAACCGCGCCAGGAGCACCTTCTGCTGGTTCCCGCCGGAGAGGTCACCGACGCGCTGGTCCGGGCTGGACGCCTTGATGCGCAGCCGCTTCATGAACGTGTCGACGATCGCGTCCTGGCGTTTGCGGGACACCAGGCCGGTGCGGGACAGCCGGGGGAGCGCGGCCAGCACGATGTTCTCCCGCACCGACAGGTCCGGCAGGATCCCGTCCGCCTTGCGGTCCTCCGGCAGCATCACCACGCCGGCCCGCATGGCGACCGCCACCGACCCGGTCCGCAACCGCTTGCCGTCGACGTGCACGTCACCCGAGTCGAGCGGGAGCGCGCCGGCGATGGCCATGGCCGTCTCGCTGCGACCCGCGCCGAGCAACCCGCCCAGCCCGACGATCTCGCCCGGCCGCACGGTGATCGCCACGTCGTCCAGCCGGTGCTTGCTCGTCAGGCCGGTGGCCGTGAGCACCGGCTGGTCGGCCGCGGTGTGCTCGCCCTCGAACTTCGTCGCACCCTCGCGGCGGACCTCCTCCAGGTCCCGGCCGAGCATGGTGGCGACGAGCCGCAGCCGGGGCAGCTCGGCCAGTGGTCCGCTGTGGACGAGCCGGCCGTCGCGCAGCACCGTGACCTGGTCGCAGATCCGGTACAGCTCGTCGAGCCGGTGGCTCACGTACAGCACGGCCACACCGCCGGCCTTGAGCCGCTCGATGATCCCGAACAGCGTGTCCACCTCGCGCGGCTCCAGCGAGGACGTCGGCTCGTCGAGGATCAGGACGCGCGCGTCGGTCGCCGCCGCGCGCGCCACCGCCACCATCTGCTGGACGCCCATGCCCAGCGTCCGCAGTGGACGCGTGACGTCGATGTCCACGCCGTAGGAGGCGAGCAGGTCCCTGGCCTTCGCGTTCATCGCGCGGAAGTCCAGCATCCCGAACCGCTTCGGCTCCCGGCCGAGGAACAGGTTGCTCGCCACCGACCGCAGCGGCACCAGGTTGACCTCCTGGTACACGGTCGCGATCCCGGCCTGCTGTGCCGCCATGGGCGAGCCGAACACCGCCGGCTCGCCCCGGTAGCGCAGTGTGCCGTCGTCGGGCTGGTAGACCCCGGTCAGGACCTTGATGAGCGTGGACTTCCCGGCACCGTTCTCGCCGACCAGCGCGTGCACCTCGCCGGCGTGGAGCGTCAGGTCGACCTCGGACAGTGCGACGACCCCGGGAAACCTCTTACCGATGGCGGTCGCGGTAAGGATCGGCTCCATCGTCAGTATGCGTTCGAGACCTCGGTGGACGCGTTGTCCTTGCCGTAGAGCTTGTCGGTGATCACGACGTTCTGCGGCACGGCGTCGCCGCCCAGGAACTTCTTCAGCGTGTCGAACGCGAGCGGCCCGAAGCGCGGGTTGGACTCGACGACCGCGGCCATCTCGCCGTCGACCACCTTCTGCACGGCGTTGCGGGTGCCGTCGATCGAGACCACCTGCACGTCCGTGCCCGGCGTCTTGCCGGCGCTCTTCAACGCGACCAGCGCGCCGAGGCCCATCTCGTCGTTCTCCGCGTACACGCCGGTGATGTCGGGCTGGGCCTGGATGATCTGCTCCATCACCGACTGGCCCTTCTCGCGGGTGAACTCACCGGTCTGCTGGGCGACGATCTCGACGTCCGGCGCCTTCGCCTTCAGCTCGTCGACGAAGCCCTTGGTCCGGTCGGTGGTCACGTTGTTGCCGGACGAGCCGAGCAGGATCGCGACCTTCCCCTTGTTGTTCAGGGCCTTCGCCATCTCGTCCGCGGCGCGCTTGCCCTGCTCGACGAAGTTGGAGCCGAGGAAGGCCACGTAGTCCTTGCAGGCCTGCGAGTTCACCTTGCGGTCCACGGTCAGCACCGGGATGTTCTTGGCCCGCGCGGCGGCCAGGGCGGGCTCGAGCCCGTCGGAGTTCAGCGGCGCCACGATCAGGGCCTGGGCACCCTGGTTGATCATGTCCTGGATGTCGGAGATCTGCTTGTTGAGCTGGGAGTTCGCGTTCGTGGTCAGCAGCTGCTTGACGCCGACCTTCTGCGCCTCGTCCTTGATCGACTGCGTTTCCGCGATCCGGAACGGGTTGGCCTCCTTCTCCGACTGGGAGAAGCCGACGATCGCGTCCTTCAGGTCGAGCTTGTCGCCGCCGTACTGCTTGAGGTCGCAGGTGGGGCCGCTGGAGTCCTGCTGCGCGACCTGCTCGCCGCCGCTGCTCGGGGTGGAGGTCCCGCCGGAGTCCTCGGACTTGGTGCAGCCGGCGAGCGTGAGCGTGACCGCGAGAACCGCGGTGCCGGCCACGCGAACAGGGCGAAGCGAACGTGCTGCCGTCATTGGCACTCCCGCTGGTCAGGGAGGTCGCGCCCTCGCGGGCGACCTACATCGATCAGATTCAGTCACATTCGAAACTTCTCTGTCAAGACTCAACAGTCTCGTACAGCGACCGAGCGGCACTAGGACGCCGTGGCCTCGACCGCGGCCACGTGCACGGTGATGCCGAGCTCCCGCAGCGCGCTCAGCTCGGCCGGGTCCGAGGCGTCGTCGGTGACCACGTGCTGGATGTCCTCCGGTGCGACCGTTTGGAGCAACGCCTCGGCGCCGATCTTGGTGTGGTCGGCCAGCACGACCACCTCCCGCGCGGCGCCCGCGAGCGCGCGGTCGACGCCGGCGACCGTCAGGTTCGGGGTGGACAGTCCGCGTGCCGCGGTGAGGCCGTTGCCGGAGATGAACGCCCGGGTGCCCTGTACGGAGGAAAGCGTTTGCTCCGTGGTGCCGCCGACGAGCGCGTGGATGGAGCCGCGCAGCGTCCCGCCGGTGACCACCACGTCGACCCCGCGGGCGCCGGACAGCCCGGTCGCGACCAGCAGCGAGTTGGTCACGACGGTCAGTTCGTTGTGCCTGGTCAACAGTGAGGCAAACGCTTGCGTGGTGGTCCCCGCGCCGACCACGATCGCATCGCCGTCACTGACGAGCCCCGCCGCCAGCGCGGCGATCGCGGCCTTCGCGTCGGAGGCGACGTGCGTCTTCTCGGAGTACGTCGGTTCGTGCGACAGGCCGCCGGGGAGCGCCGCGCCGCCGTGGTGGCGGTCGAGCAGACCCTGTGCCGCCAGAGCGCGCAGATCGCGGCGGACGGTGACCTCGGACGTCTGCACCTGCCTGGCCAGTTCTCGCAGGGAGATGGCGCCACTCGACCTGACCAGCTCGAGGATTCGTTGACGACGCTCAGCGGCGAACACGAGAACGACCATAACCGGCGTACGGCGCCGTTCCGCAAACATCGCGGCGGCTCCGGCGGCTCCGGCACCGCATCGAGCACGGGCGGAGTTCGCCCGCCGGTCCGCTCGCGACAGCGGTCCGCGGCATCGCGGAGTGTCCCCCGACGGGCAGGGGCGGGCGGGTCTTGCGTCCGGGCGGAGACCGTCTGTAGGGTCAGGAAAGCGCTTGCCGGAAAGCGCTTTCCTGACCACGTCGAACCCACAGGGAAGTGGGCGGATATGTCGAAACAGAGACGGTGGCTGGTAGCGATCGCCGGTGCGGTGGTCGCGGCCGGCATCGCCGTGCCACCGGTCGCGGTGGCACAGGCCGACGAACCACTCCAGGACCCCCTGCCGGATCCCGTGCCGTCGAGCCTCGGGCTCACGGTCGAGGAGTTCGCGCAGTTCCCCAAGTCCGAGCCGACGCCGGCGCCGACCGACCCCCGCCTCATGCGGTGGGCGCGCATCAACCACCTCGGTGAGGTGCCGGACGGCTCCGGCCGGCTGTACGTGCCGGACCTGAACGGCAACATCTACCTCCTCGACCACGGCGTCCAGCACGTCTTCCTGGACGTGAAGGCGCAGTTCCCGGACTTCTTCTCCGGCCGAGGTCTCGGCACCGGATCCGGGTTCATCGCCTTCCACCCGGACTTCAGGCGCAACGGCAAGTTCTACACGGTGCACAGCGAGAACGGCGCCGCGCTGAGCAAGCCGACCACCTTCCCGCCGGAGACCAGCACGCCCTTCCTGCACTCCATCATCACCGAGTGGACGGTGACCGACCCGACCGCGGACACGTTCTCCGGCACCCACCGCGAGATCATGCGGCTCGGCGAGTTCGGGCAGATCCACGCGATCCAGCAGATCGACTTCAACCCCTACGCCCGCAAGGGAAGCCGCGACTACGGCGTCCTCTACGTCGCCTCCGGCGACGGCGGCATGGGTGCGACCACGACGGTGCCGCAGGAGCTGACCAACCCGTTCGGCAAGGTCCTGCGGATCAACCCGCTGGGCACCAACGGGACCGGCGGCCAGTACGGCATCCCGCCGGACAACCCCTACGCCGGCCAGTCCGGTGTCGCGCAGGAGATCTACGCGCGTGGCTTCCGCGACCCGCACCGGTTCAGCTGGGACCCGGCCACCGGCCGGATGTACCTCGGCCACATCGGCGAGCACCGCATCGAGGCGGTCGACGAGGTCAGGGCCGGGGACAACTTCGGCTGGAGTGAACGAGAAGGGCCGTTCGTCTACAAGCGCGGCGACCCGCAGTGCGGCGTGTACCCGCTGCCGGCCGACGACGCCCAGTATGGCTACACCTACCCGGTGGCCGCGTTCGACCACAACCCGCCGCCGGGCTCGAACCTGTGCTCCGACTCCGGGCACGCCATCGACGGTGGCTTCGTCTACCGCGGCTCGATTCCCGAGCTGCGGGGCAAGTACCTGTTCACCGACCTGGTCGACGGCCGGATCTTCTTCACCGAGGCCAACCAGATGCGCCGCGGCGGTCCGCTGGCGCAGATCTACCAGGCGCAGGTGTACTTCAACGGTCAGCGCACCACGTTCCGGCAGCTGGTCGGCGACCAGCGGGTGGACCTGCGGTTCGGTCAGGACGGCAAGGGCGAGCTGTACCTGATCGCCAAGGCCAACGGGAAGATCTGGAAGGTGACCGGCACGCAGCGGTTCGCCAGCTGCTCCACCGGCCACACCACGGTGGTCCCGCACGGCGCCGGCTCGTGGACGCCGGTGACCCCCTCGAAGTGGGAGTTCACCCGCAACGAGGCGATCCTGTCCGAGGCCGGCGTCGCGCGGCCGGGTCCGCGGCGGCCGTTCGAGTACGCGGTCGTGAGCAAGGGTCCGGAGTTCTCGAACGTCCGCGTGGACGCGAAGGTGCGCCTGGACACGCCGGTCGAGATCGTCAACCGGGACGTGATCATCGTCTTCGGGTACCGGTCGGACACGCAGTTCTACTACGTGCACCTGTCCACCGACAACACGATCTACCCGCACAACGGGGTCTTCGTGGTGAACAACGCGGACCGGCTGCGGATCGAGGACCAGTGGAACGCCGTGCAGTCCCGCGGCGCGCCACCGGCCATCACCGACGCGAAGTGGCACAACGTGAGCGTCACGCAGTGCGCGTCCAGCGGTGAGATCGCGGTCCGGGTCGACGGCAAGCTGATCATGACCGCGGTCGACCACACCTTCACGTCCGGGCGCGTCGGGTTCGGTTCGTTCGACAACATCGGGCGGACCAGGAACTTCCGCGTCACCGGCAGAGCCGTACAGGGGTGAAAAGGATGCGTCGACTGGTGATTGCGCTCTGCTGCGTGACCCTCGCGGCGCTGTCCGGGACGGTGCCCGCCTCCGCCACGGCGGGGGCGGGGCACCATCGGACCGGAGGCGTCTTCCCGTCGCTGCGGCGGGACCTGGTGGCGTACTACGACTTCGAGCACACGAGGGGTGCGGTCGAGCGTGACCAGGGCAGGTCGCACACGGACATCAACCTGATCAACGGCGCGCCGCTGGTGCGGGACGGCTTCCGGCACGCGTTGCAGACCGGGCAGGTCTCCACCGTCACGAGCAACGACGACTGGAAGGCCGGCATCTACTCGGCGACCGGCGTGCCGTCGCTGCACGCGTTCAACGCCGCTCGTGAGGCGACGGTCATGGGCTGGTTCAAGATGACCGGCACCAACCCGAGCCCGAACACGGTCACGGCCGACCCGAACGACATGTACAACGCGGTCGGGCTGGCCGGCGTGCTCACCGGTAACTCCGACGGGCACGCGGTGCGCGCACTGCTCGAGGTCATCCAGGTGGGCGACGAGCTGAAGGTGGTCGCGCTGGGCCGGCGCATCGACGGCGGCGCGTCGCAGACGTTCGCGGCATCGCTGCCGTGGCAGGAGGTCCTGCCGCGGAACGAGTGGGTGAACCTGGCGGCGACGTTCAACTACGACACCGGCGAGATGGCGCTGTACCGCGACGGCCGCCCGCTCGACGGTTTCTACACGGTCACGGGCGACCCGTGGCTGCTGAACGGCGAGCCGGAGCCGGACGTGACCACCGCGTCCGACCCGCGCGGCATCAAGATCGGCGGCAGCTTCCCGCAGAACACGGTCGAGCGGAACCCGTGCAACTGCCGGATGGACGAGCTGATGTTCTACGACCGCGCCCTCTCCGCGAAGGAGGTCTGGCGCCAGTACCAGTGGGCCCGGCACTGATCGGTGCCCCACCGGCGTGAGTTCCCGTGCTCGCGCCGACCCGAGTCGCGGTTCCGCGCGGTCGCCCGCCGCGCGAAACCGCGGCTCGCTATTTGTACAACACCAGAATGTCCCGCACCACCTGTTCGATCTTGCCCGAGCTGTGCCACACCTGGATTTCCCGGCCGCCCCTTTTCTCGAGGCGTGCCGCGGTCGCCCATTGCTCCCAGAGCTGGATATTGTCCTCGGTGGCGTCCCGCGTCCGCAGACCGAAAAGGGCGTCGACGGTTCTGCGGCTCGTCGGGGCGGCCAGCGTGGTCGGGAGGAACACCCAGTCGATGGCGCGCAGCGGCTCCACCAGAGCCAGTAGCCGCTCGTGCTCGGCCGTCATTCCGTTGCTCCTCAAGGACGTTCCGGAGGCGGGCGGCACGTCGGAGCGCGAGGGGGAGGATCGCTCGACGACGCACCGCCCGCCGATGTGCCCGGTCCGGAGGTGCGGGTCGGGGACCGGGCGGGTGCGATGCCAAGACTGCGGTAATCGCCGGTCGGCCGCAACTTCGACTCGCCTGCAAATTGCAGGTTTACCTGATCGGGGGTACGGTGTAACTTTCGGAAGAATGCGTGAATGCCCCCGCGCCGCTAACGGGTACGGGGGCATTGTATGTGGGCCGCGTTTCAGTGAAGGGCGACTACACCGGCGGCTCCGCGGTCAGCGTGAACCGGAGGTCCAGGTGGGCGGTGTCGTTGAAGCGCCTGACCAGCCACCGTTCGCCCCACACCACGAGCTGGGTGATCGACGCGTTGTCGGCGTCGATGAAGGCGAACGGGCGTGAGCCGGTGGCCATGGCGACGACCTGACCGATCACGCCGCCGTGGGTGAACACCGCGATCCGGCGCTCGACGTGCCTGGCGGCCAGCCGCTCGATCGACTCGCGGATCCGTTCGGACAGCGCCTCGGTGGACTCCGCGCCCGGGATGACGTCCCAGCGCTCCTTCGCGTACATCTCCAGCGCGATCGGATCGCGTTCGGCGACGCGGATGCGGAAGAGGCCGCCCTCCCACTCGCCCAGCATGACCTCCCGCAGGCCCGGCTCGACCTCGGGCGTGATGCCGAGGCGCGCGGCCAGCGGCGCCGCGGTCTGGTGCGTGCGCCGCAGCGACGTGACGTAGATGCCGTCGAGCTCCTCGTGCTCGAGCCGGTCCGCGACCCGCACCGCCTGCCGCTCGCCGAACTCCGCGAGCGGGGGGTCGCCCTGCCCGTCGACCAGCGGGAACGGCCGGTCCTCGCGTGCCGGCGCGGACTCGCCGTGCCGGACCAGCAGGATCTCGGTCGCGCCGGGCGGGAGGGTGAAGCGGTGCTGTCGGTACTCCGGTGGGTTGGTCACCTCTCCATTGAACACGCCGCTCACCGGACAAATACTCGACATCGAGTATTCTGTGCCCCATGGGCAAGCGGAAGGTCGGAAACCCGCTCGCGCTCGCGGTGCTGGCCCTGCTGGCCGAGAAGCCGATGCACCCGTACGAGATGTCGAGCACCCTGCGCGAGCGGGCCAAGGAACAGAGCATCAAGCTCAACTACGGCTCGCTGTACTCGGTCGTGGAGTCGTTGGTGCGCCACCAGCTGATCGAGGTGCAGGAGACCGTCCGCGAGGGCCGGCGCCCGGAGCGCACCGTCTACGCGATCACCGAACCCGGTCGGATCCAGCTGGTCGACTGGCTCTCCGAGCTGCTCGCGATGCCGGTCAAGGAGTACCTCCAGTTCGAGGCGGCGCTGTCGCTGATGCCGGTGCTGTCGCCGGACGAGGTGCTCCGGCTGCTGGAGGTCCGCCGGACCCGGCTGGACGCGGAGATCGGCGCCACCGACGGCATCCTCGCCGCGATGGCCGAGCACGGCATGCCCTACCTGTGGTCGATCGAGGTCGACTACGTGCAGGTGCTCCGGCGGGCGGAGCGGGACTTCGTGAACACCACGATCGAGCGCCTGAAGAAGGCGGAACTGCCCGAGATCCGGGCCTGGCGGCGTGCGCACGAGCTGGCGGACGGGGTGCCGGGGGAGGCCGAGTGGGAGGGCGCGGCCCAGGAGTTCGGCATCAGCTGGGGGTCGGAGTGACACCACTATTGACGTCACGCTGACGCCACCATCATACTCGACTTCGGATATACGAAGGGGGAGATTCAGAGATACAGCACTGGCCGGGTGCGGCAACACCCGGCCAGTGACCAGAAACCCAGGCTCGGCTCGTACGAGCACGGCACCAGGCGCATCTCAAGGATAGCCGTGCGTGCGGACCGGCCTGGTCGACCATTGACCAGGAGATTCTCTTGACGCATGCGATACAGGCCGTCGACCTCGTGAAGAAGTACGGGGACGTGACGGCACTGAGCGGGTTGAGCTTCACCGTCCCGCCGGGAACCGTCTTCGGGCTGCTCGGCCCGAACGGCGCCGGCAAGTCCACGACCATCAAGATCCTCACCACCCTGTCCAGACCGACCAGCGGCAGCGCGACCGTGGCCGGCATCGACGTGCTGACCAGGCCGAACGACGTACGGCGCGCGATCGGCGTCGTCACACAGGCCTCCGGCACCGACCCCCAGGCGACCGGCCGGGAGAACCTGCTGCTCGTCGCGCACGTCCACGGCATGCGGGGCCGGGAGGCCAGGCAGCGGGTGGACGAGCTGCTCGCGCTGTTCGGCCTGACCGACGCCGCGAACCGCCTGGTCAAGCAGTACTCCGGCGGCATGCAGCGCAAGCTGGACGTCGCCATGGGCCTGGTGCACCGGCCGTCCGTGCTGTTCCTCGACGAGCCGACCACCGGCCTGGACCCGCAGGCCCGCAGCGAGATGTGGGCGGAGATCGCCCGGCTGGCCCGGCAGGAGCGGCTGACAATCCTGCTGACCACCCACTACCTGGAGGAAGCCGACCACCTGGCGAACCAGCTCGTGATCGTCGACCGCGGCCGGCTCGTCGCCCAGGGCAGCCCGGAGGAGCTGAAGAGCGAGCTGCGCGGGGACGCGGTGGTGATCGACCTGTCCCCGGACGCCTCGGTGGACGCGGCCCGCCTGGCCATCGAGGGGATGACCGGCACCCGGGAGATCACGGTGTCCGGTCGCACGATCCGCACCCGCGTCGACCACGGCGCGAGCGCTGTTCCCGCGGCACTGGCAGCCCTGGAACGCTCATCGGTGGCGGTCGCCGCGGTGACCGTGGCAAGGCCCGCCCTGGACGACGTCTACCTGCGCCACACCGGCCGCACCTTCGCCGACGCGCACGACGCCCAACGCGAGAAGGCGGAGGCGGCCCGATGACCACGCTCGTGCCGCACTCCGGTTATCTCACCCAGCGACTGCTGCGGGCCACGCTGCGCCAGCCGGCGTTCGTGGTGATCATGCTCATCCAGCCGATGATCTGGCTGCTGCTGTTCGGGCAGCTGTTCAAGCGGATCGTGGAGCTGCCCGGGTTCGGGGGTGGGTCCTACATCGACTACCTGACACCGGGTGTCGTGATCATGACCGTGCTGTTCACCAGTGGCTGGTCGGGCATGGCGTTCATCGACGACATGGACCGCGGGGTCATGGACCGCATGCTGTCCTCGCCGGTCAGCCGGGGGGCGATGATGCTCGCCTCGGTGTTGAACCAGGCGTTCAGCATCGTCGTGCAGGGGGTCGTCGTCGTGCTCGTCGGGCTCGTGCTCGGTGCCGAGTTCGCGGGTGGGATCGTCGGCATCCTGGTCATGTTCCTCGCGGCGGTACTGCTGGCGGCGGCGTTCTCCTGCCTGTCCAACGGGATGGCGCTGCTCGTGCGCACCCAGGAGTCGCTGATCGGGTTCTCGACCATGCTCACGCTGCCGCTGTCGTTCCTGTCCTCGGCGATGATCGCGCGCGAGGCGGCGCCGGACTGGATCCAGACCGTCTCCTCCTACAACCCGGTCGACTGGGCGGTCGTCGCGGCGAGGGCGGCGTTGTCCGCGGATCCGGACTGGTCAGCGGTGTTCGTCCGGCTCGGTGGGCTGTTCGTCGTCGCGGTCGTCACCGGGTTCATCGCCACCCGGGCGTTCCGGACCTACCAGCGATCGCTCTGACCCTGGCAGCATGGGGCGGGTGCCCGCTGAGCTGAACGCGCTGCGACACGACCTGCTCGCGCAGGTACGCAAGCAGGGCGCCGCCACCGACCCGCTCGTCGTGGACGCGTTGCGAACGGTGCCGAGACACCTCTTCCTCCCCGATCTGCCACCCGAGCAGGCGTACGAGGACGAGGCGATCGTCACCAAGCGCGACGAGGACGGGCGGCCGATCAGCTCGTCCTCCCAGCCCACGATCATGGCGATCATGCTCGACCAGCTGGCCGCGCGCCACGGCCAGCGCGTGCTGGAGATCGGCGCCGGCACCGGGTTCAACGCGGCCCTGCTCGCCCACATCGTCGGCGAGCAGGGCCGCGTCACCAGCGTCGACCTCGACGAGGACACGGTCGAGCGCGCACGGGAGAACCTCGACGCCGCCGGGTGCCCGGACGTGGTCCTGGTGACCGGCGACGGCGCGCTGGGCCATCCCGACAACGCGCCCTACGACCGGATCATCGCGACGGTCGGTGTCTGGGACCTGGCCCCGGCGTGGCGCGACCAGCTCGCGCCGCGCGGCCGGCTCGTGGTGCCGCTCGACCTGCACGGCGTCCAGCGCACCATCGCGTTCGAGCTGGACGGCGACCACTGGACCAGCCGGTCCGCGCGGCCCTGCGGGTTCATGCGCATGCGGGGCAGCGCAGCCGGTCCGGAACGGAACTACCGGATCAGCGAGCGCGTCACGCTCAACCTGCCGCACGACCGCGACGTCGACCCGGCCGCGCTCGCCGAGGTGCTCGCCGAGGTGCCGACCATCGTCGGCACCGGTGTCTCGCCCAGCATCGCGGAGCTGTTCGACGGCCTCAGCCTGTGGCTCGCATTGCGCGAACCGTGCTGGTGCACGTTGTCCGAGGCGGCGGGCGACGGCGCGCCGCTGCTCCGCGCCGCGCCGCTGCGGGCACCCGAGGCCGCGGTCACCGCGGGCATCCTCGGCGACGACGGCGTCGCGTTGCTCAGCCGCGCGGACGGCGAGCTGACCGTGCTCGGCTAC
This sequence comes from Actinophytocola sp., assembly GCF_045807065.1. Taxonomy (GTDB): domain Bacteria; phylum Actinomycetota; class Actinomycetes; order Mycobacteriales; family Pseudonocardiaceae; genus Actinophytocola. Next base: position 26,215 of record NZ_JBJMIE010000814.1, read on the forward strand.
GGCAATGACACGGTCGCCGGCGAGCTGCTCGCCCACGTCCATGGCTGGGACGCGGCGGGTCGCCCCGGCAGCGACGGACTGCGTGTCGACGCGTACCCGGTGGGGGTGTCCGGCCCGCGCGGTGACATCGTGCTCGAAAAGGCGGCGTGCCGGCTCGTCCTGTCCTGGTGAGGGCTGGACGCCGTCCAGTCACGACCGTAGGGTGCTGCGAGCAATGACGAATTCCTCTCATGTTCTGCCCGGCGACCGGCTGAGCGTCCGGACGCGGTTCGGCTACGCCCTCGGGTCGCTGTCGACCGGCGCGTTCGGCACGGTGCCC
>NZ_JBJMIE010000815.1:0-7559 GCF_045807065.1 Actinophytocola sp.
AAAAACTTTCCCTACAAGACGCACTACAAAACAAAGTAGTCGGCGATCACCACGCGGCAGTTCCACGAGTTCGCCGCCGCGGCACCCGCCTGGACCGGCTGGTTGACCGCTGCGGGAGCCGGTGCCCCCGCCACGGTGGACGTCTCCTCAGCGGCGGCGGCACGGACCCGCTTGGGCCACAGCGGCTTGGTGCACTCCTGCATGATGAAGTTGCACGCGTCGAATCGATCGTGAGGACGCCTGCTGATCATGACAGTCCACCCCTGGTCGCCGGGGTCGATGCCGGTGCTGGTGCGGCGCTGGCTGATGCTGCCGTTGGGGTTGTGCCGCCGAATGAAGACGTAATCGGACACCGTCATCGACGTCTTGACGGTCCATCGGGCCCACAGAGCCTGGCAGCGGGCCGAGTACCTCAACTCGATGCGAAGCGCCAAGTTGGTGAACTCGCGGACCGTCTTGGCATCAGCGGTGCAGCCCTGCGCCTGCGGATCCTTGTCGGTACAGGATCCGCCGGGACAGGAGGCCGCCGCAGCCTGGGCCGGTGCGGCGACCCACAGGCTGAGCGCGAGTACCACCGCCCCGGTCACGGCGGTGGCCAGTCGGAATAGTCGAGTCATGGTTGGTGTGGTGCTCCTCTGTGTCTGGGCTGGCGGCATCGATGACCGCCGAGCTGTGCTTCACAGCGTCAGGTGATCGGCCGCAGTGCGAAACCAAATGACCGTCACTGACCGTCATTCGCCACGCCCGACACGCTCTGACCTGCGCCGACGGCCACTGACGGTGGGTAACAGGACTACTCGGTAGTAGTGAGCGACGATCGTTGACCATGACCACCGAACCCGACGAGACCTCGCCCGAAGAAGACGTCTTCCGGACGAGGATCAAAGCCGTCCTCGACGCGGCACCGCCTGGCCTCACGGCGGGAAGGATCTGCCAGATCGCTGCAGACGACTACAACACAGTGCTCGACGAGAAGACCGTCGGGAACTGGCTGAAGCAGCTGCGCATCCCGATCATCAGAGACGTCGCCCCTGAGGCTCAGCCCTTCGGGGTGTTCCTCGAGACTCTGGGAGTTGAGGATCACGCCGAGCTCCAGGAGTTGCTGAACCTCGCGCGAGCCGCGCTACAGGCCAGAAAAAAACGCGAGAAGGCCAAGCGAGAGGCCGCGGCTCAAGCGCAAGAAGATGGCGAGCTACAACAGCCGGCCGTCCCGGCACCGCCCACGCCGGATGACGACGCTGCATCTGACCCACTTGATCAACCCGGGCAGTCCAGTTCCGCGGACACCACTCACAGTCCCGCAACCACCGACGATACGGCGCCGCGACCCGATGAGACGACCGAAGCTCAGCCGATGCTGACGCTGCCCGAACCGCCCCCTGAACACCAAGACGATGACAGGCTGCCCCTGCCGCTATCGGGTGAGACCGCCAAAGGACCGCTCCCCGATGGTCCTCTCCCTCCTGGCGAGCAGCCACCGCCGCGACGGATGCCGAGACCCACGCTGATCGTGGCCGCAGCGGCAGCTGTCGTTCTGATCACCGGAACAGTCCTTGTGACGAAGCCCTGGGAAGACGGCTCCGAGTCGTCCACGGGAAGGTCGCCAGTGACGTCAGGCGACGCTGCGGTTCACAACGACGCTCAGCGAGAAGAGATCACTTCCTTCGAGGCTCCTCTCGACGGGAGCAAGACGATGGGGGCCTCACCTGCGAAGATCCTGGGTATCTGGAGCAGGCCAAGCATGGATCGGGACTGCGGCCTCAGTCCATGTATCGACGGCACGAGCCAGGTCGCCAAAGTGACCTTGCCTAAGACCATCACCGTCGTCTGCGTGGCCACTGGGCAGACGATCCGCAACGGCATACCTGGCGAGGATGGCTACTACGAGGATGATCGTTGGGTGCGCATCGCGCCCCACCCCGACATCGACCACGTGGGCTTCCTGCCCAACGTCTGGTTCGCCAGGGACAAGCTCCCGACCAACCTCGCCAAGTGCCCCAACTGACCGATGCACTGTCTGCTCGCCGACCGGCACCGAAGATCCAGGAACCGCTGAACCTGCCGCCCGACGACGCGGTGCTACTACACAGGTTTCCGCCCTGCTAGCGGAAGTCACGTGAGCCGTGCGCGACGACCGCGACCTCAAGCTGGTCGAGACGGTCGGCCACCAGATTGATCACGTTCTGGCGGTTCTCGATCGTGCCACGGATGGTGAGCGCAGCTGCGTTGCGAGCGAGTGCGCCGTAGCGTGCCCACAGGCCTAGCGAGCACACCACGTTGATCATGCCTGTTTCGTCCTCCAGGTTGAGGAAGGTGATGCCGCCTGCGGTCGCGGGGCGTTGGCGGTGGGTAACCACGCCGCCCACGGTGATCCGGGTGCCGTCCGGGACGTCGGCGAGGGCGTGGGCGGGGAGGACGCCGATGCTGTCGAGGTGGTTGCGGAGGAACTCGACGGGGTGGTGACCCGGGGTGATGCCGGTGGCGTAGGCGTCGGCGGCGACGATTTCGAGGGCGCTCATCCCGGGGAGTGCAGGGGCGTGGCCGGCGGTGGTGGTGCCGGGGAGGAAGTGAGAGCGGTCGCGGGCGGTGGCGCCAGCGGTCCAGAGTGCCTGGCGGCGGTCGAGGTCAAAACAGTCGAACGCCCCGGCGGTGGCGAGGTCCTCCAGCTGGGGTTGGTTGAGCGAGAGCCGGCGACCGAGGTCCGCCATATCGCGGTAGGGGCCGTTCGTGGTGCGTTCGGCCACGACGTGCCCGGCGGCCTCATGCAGGCCGCGGACGCTGGCCAGGCCGAGCCGGATCGCGTGCCCGCCCGTGCTGTCCGGGTCGGGTTCGAGTGTGGCGGCAGCGGCGCTGAGGTTGATGTCGGGCCGGTGGGTGTGCACGCCGTGGCGGCGGGCGTCGGCGACCAGGGACTGCGGGGAGTAGAAGCCCATCGGTTGGGCGTTGAGCAGGCCGGCGCAGAACGCCGCCGGGTAGTTGTGCTTGAGCCAAGCCGACTGGTAGACGATCGACGCGAACGACATCGCGTGCGCCTCCGGAAACCCATAGTCTGAGAAGGCCTCCACCTGCATGAACACCCGGTCAGCAAGCTCACCGACGATCCCGTTGGCAGCGGCGCCCGCGTAGAACCGCTCCCGCAGGCGTTCCATCTTCGCGCGGGAGCGTTTCGAGCCCATCGCGCGGCGCAGTTGGTCGGCCTCGGCCGGGGTGAACGAGGCAACGTCGATAGCCATCTGCATCACTTGTTCCTGGAACAACGGCACACCCATCGTGCGGCCGAGGGAGCGTTCGAGCAGGGGGTGGGCGTGGTCCCAGGGGGCGCCGTTGCGGCGGTCGAGGTAGGGGTGGACCGAGCCGCCCTGGATCGGGCCGGGCCGGATCAGCGCGACCTCGACGACCAGGTCGTAGAACTCGCGGGGGCGCAGGCGGGGCAAGGTGGCGAGTTGAGCGCGGGATTCGACCTGGAACACCCCGACCGCGTCCGCGGCGCAGAGCATGTCGTAGACGGCGGGGTCGCCGTAGTCGAGCTTGGCCAGGTCGACCTCGACGCCGTGGTGGTCGCGGATCAGCTCGACGCAGTAGCGCAGAGCGGAGAGCATGCCCAGCCCCAGTAGGTCGAACTTGACCAGCCCGATCGCCGCGCAGTCGTCCTTGTCCCATTGCAGGACCGTCCGGTCCTTCATCCGGGCGTGCTCGACCGGCACGACCTCGGACACCGGCTGGTCACTCAGGACCATCCCGCCCGAATGGATCCCCAGATGGCGGGGCAGGTCCCCGAACTGCTCAGCCAACTCCAGCACGGGCTCGGGGATCGGGTCGCTGGCGGACCGGGCGACCGTGGCGACCGGACCCCAGCGGTCGATCTGTTTGCTCCACGCGTCCTGCTGCCCGGGTGAGTAGCCGAGGGCCTTGGCCGCGTCCCGGACCGCGGACTTGGCGCGGTAGGTGATGACGTTGGCGACCAACGCGGCGCGGCGCCGGCCGTGCTTGGCGTAGACGTACTGGATCGCTTCCTCGCGCCTATCGGACTCGATGTCCACATCGATATCTGGGGGTCCGTCCCGGTCGGGCGACAGGAAGCGCTCGAACAGCAGGTTCCACTGCACCGGGTCGGCGTTGGTGATGCCCAGGGCGTAGCAGACCGCTGAGTTCGCCGCCGACCCCCGCCCTTGGCAGTAGATCCCGCGGTCGCGGCAGAACTGCACGATGTCGGCCACGACCAGGAAGTAGCCCGGGAAGTCGAGTTCTTCGATGATCGCGAGTTCGTGGTCGAGCTGGGCATACGCCTCCGGGGCCTGCTCGCGGCTGCCGTACCGGGTCGCCGCGCCGCGCCAGGTCAGCTCCCGCAACCACGACACCTCGTCGTGCCCGTCGGGCACGTCGAACGGCGGCAGTTGCGGCGCCACCAGCCGCAGATCGAACGCGCACCCGAGACCCAGCGTGGCGGCGCGCTGGACCGCACCTGGATAGCGGCGGAACCTGTTGTGCATCTCCTCCCCGGACCGCAGGAACGCCAGCGGCGCGGGCGGTAACCAGCCGTCCATGTCATCCAGGCTGCGGCGGGCCCGGACCGCCGCCATCGCCGCCGCGAGCCGGCCCTGGTCCGGACGGGCGTAATGGACGTTGTTGGTGGCGACCGTCGGTATATCCAGCTCGGCGGCGATCGTGGCCAGCCAGTCGTTGTGGGTGCTGGCCAGCGGCAGTTGGTGGTCATATAGCTCGACCGCGACCGCGTACGGGCCGAACCAGTCCACCAGCCGCGCCACCTCCTCGAGCGCGGCGTGCGGTCCGACCGCGGTGAGGGCCTGGCGGACCGCGCCCTTGCGGCACCCGGTCAACACCACGCAGTGATCGCGCAACTCCTGTATGACCTGGTCCAGGTCATAGACCGGCCGCCCCTTCTCCTCACCCCTCAGGTGCGCGTCGGTGATCACCCGACACAACCGGCGATACCCCTCAAGCCGGCGCGCCAGCACGAGCAGGTGCTGACCTTCGGGATCGGGGATGCCGTTCTGCGGACCCGCCAACCCCAGGCTCAACTCGGCGCCGAACACCGTAGACATCCCCAGCTCCCGCGCCGCTTCCCAGAACCGCACCACCCCGTACATGCCGTCATGATCAGTCAACGCGATCGCGTCCAGCCCCAGCCGAGCCGCCTCCTCAACCAGATCCTCCGGGTGGCTGGCGCCGTCCAAGAAGCTGAAGTTCGAGTGCGTGTGCAGCTCCGCGTACGGCACCCGTACGCCCCCGCCGCACAGGTCATCACTCATGAACCGGTCCGCCAGGTCTGGCGGCGGCCCGGCATAGCCCTCCCGCTTCCGCGACCACGCCGGACTGTCCCCACCATCACCAACCGGGGCTTCGACCTGCCCCGACAACGCCAGCCGTAACTCCGACCACGACGACCCCGCGTTGAACCCCGCCACCACCAGCTCCCGTTCCCGCACCCGCCGGGGGAAGCCAGCGATCGAACACTTGTTCATGAGTATCAAGTGGACAGTTGATCGAGTCAAGCCGAGACTCAGCGAAGCGCAACTAACACAGCTGCGCAGACCTGAAACCGACCCCCTACGGACGGTGAAATCGGACCCCAGTCGACAGTAGGGAGTGCTCAACCTTGGAGGATTGGGTGGAGGTCGCCGTCTTCACCGGGCTGTGAGGATGCTGATCAAGGTGATCGTGCCGTCAGGTCGGTATCAGCCAAACATCGTGCGTCAAGCGTTGGTTGCGGATGCGGTACCGCCGGCTGGCCAAGGACTCGATCGTGGCCCTCGTCCCCCGAGTAACCACAGCTCAGTCCGCGCAGGTCAGCACCGTTAGGAAGTGATCTTCCGACGACTTAACTTGGCTCGGATCGCACGCGGTGGAGTCGGACACGGTGGCGGAGGCGTCCGTACTCGATGAGGGGGTCGGCTTCGACCTCGACGATCAGTGCGGGCTGTACGGGCTGGTAGTCGCTGGCGGGGTGGCCGGGCAGGCCGAGGAGCACGCCGGGCAGTGGTTGGCGGGGCTCGTCAAGGGGTGTGAGCAGGACGCCGAGTTGCTCAGCCACTGGGCGCGGCAGCGGCAGGGTGACGCCGATGAGGCGGGGCCGATTGGCGGGTTTTGGGTGGGCCAGCACCAGGCTCTCCGGCCGCTGGGCAGGCCCGGTAATGCCGACGACCAGGCAGTCCATCAGGACTTTCTGCCGGATCTTGAGCCAGCCGCTGGCCCGACCGGCCCGGTACGGGGCGTCCGCCGGTTTGGCGACGCAACCTTCGATGCCGACCTCGGCCATCGCCGGGTCCAGCCATCGTGCCGCGACCTGTCGATCCGTGGTCATCGGCACCTGCTGCAGGAGCGGCCCGGCGCCGGCGAGCAGGTCGGCCAGGCGGGCGCGTCGCGTCCGATACGGCTCCCGGCGGCGGTCGGTGGTGTCCGTGGCGAGCAGGTCGAAGCAGGCGTAGTAGATCACTACTCCGACCGAGGCCCGCGCGGGCGGGAACAGGGCCAGGGCCGTGAAGTCCAGCCGGCCGTCTCGCAGCGCGACCATCTCCCCGTCGATGACGACATCACCCAACACATGTCCGGCGGCGACGATCTCGGGGAATCGGTGGGCCAGGTCGTTGCCGTTGCGGGACTGAACGATCCCGGCCGCCGTGTGTACGCACACCCGCCACCCGTCGATCTTCGGTTCCAGGCACCAGCCGGGCCCTTGCGGCACCGCGCGAGCCGGCGTGGCCAGCGCCAGCCGCACCGGAACAGGCAGCAGCACCACGAGCGCCACCACCTTCCGAAGACGGCGTTGCCGCTGGTCACGACTGTGTCATGTGGACTCCAAGCGCGCCAGCCGACCCGTGCAACTCCCTTCCCCGGGTGGCGCACGCAGCGTGGTTCCGGCGCAATCGGTACGGAAGACACCCGCGCACATAAAAGAGCGGATCGTGATATCTGGAGCCGGTAGCGACTGTTGGACATATGACCGGGCAGCGAGACGAACGCCAGCACGACCCAGTCCGGGCCGCGGGGGGCTGGGGTGGCGCTGCAGTCGGTCGCGTCGACGCCGATGACTGGACTCATCCGCGCCCCGCACCGTCCACACCCCGATCTGGGACCGGCACACGGCCTGACCTTGGACGTTCTTTCCTGATCCATGCTGTCTACGACCCCAGCGGCTGCGGCGTCCCCGATCCCGACCTCGCAGAGCTTGGTTGACGCCATGCGCGAGACCGTCGACCGGCTCGGATGTACCGTCCTCGGAGAACTGCCCGTCGTGTTCCAGGCGTCCGGCTCAGGCGCCCACTTTGGTGGCGAGACGGCGAACGAGGATGCCCACCAGCCGGACGTCCTCAGGATCCAGGGACGCCAACTGGGCAAGGTCGACACAGTGGGCTTCGAGTCGCTCAACGAGGCTGGTAAGCCTACGCAGGTCATGCGACGACTTGACAGGGTCGTCGACGCCGACAAGGTCGGCCCGCGTGCGCCCGAAGAACTCAGCTACCGCGTCGAGTCGGATGAGATCTGGCGCGGTGACCTCACCGCGACGTAACTTGGCGATCCAGGTTCGATGGCACGTGTCG
>NZ_JBJMIE010000816.1:0-26256 GCF_045807065.1 Actinophytocola sp.
ACGTGCCGACCACGAAGGACGCACTGAACTCGCCGGGCCTGCGGACCGACGACCGCTTCAGGACCTTCCTGAACATCTTCGCGAACCCCAACACGTCGACCACCCCGCCGAACGCGTCCGGTCCCAAGTACGTCGAGATGACGCAGGAGTTCGTCAACGGCTATCTGTCCGGTGCCACGCCGGATCTCTCCGGTGGGCTCAAGGACCTCGACGGGCGCATCGACGACGCACTCGACCTCGGGCGTTGACGATGGTCGCGCCGCAAGCCGCGGTCCGGACGACGACCGCGGTCCCGACCCGACCGGCCACTGTGGACCCGCCACCGGCCCGGCGCAGGGTGTCGCGCCGGTGGCGGCACCGGCTGACGGTGCTGAGCTTCATGGCACCGGCCGGCGTGGGCATCGTCGTGTTCTTCCTCTACCCGCTGCTGGCCGCGGTCTACTTCTCCTTCACCAGGTTCGACCTGCTGACCACGCCGCGGTGGGTGGGGTTCAAGAACTACGTGTACCTGTTCGCGCAGGACCCGCTGGCCCGCACGGCCGCGTGGAACACGATGTGGTTCGTGGTGGTCCTGGTGCCGGCGCGGATGGTCGCGGCACTGCTGACCGCCATGCTGCTGACCTCGTTGCGGCGGGGCGGCGGGTTCTTCCGCACGGTGTTCTACCTGCCGGCACTCGCCCCGCCGGTGGCCGCGACCATCGCGTTCGTGTTCCTGTTCAACCCGGCGACCGGACCGGTGAACGAGGTGCTGAGCTGGTTCGGCATCCAGGGTCCGCTGTGGTTCGACTCGCCGGCATGGGCCAAGCCCTCGCTGGTGCTGCTCGGCACGTGGGCGGTCGGCGACCTCATGGTGATCTTCCTGGCCGCACTGCTGGACGTGCCGAAGCCGCTGTACGAGGCGGCTTCCCTCGACGGCGCGAACGCGTGGCAGCGCTTCCGGTTCGTGACGCTGCCGTCGCTGTCGCCGGTGCTGTTGTTCGCCGCGGTGACCGGGGTGATCCAGACGCTGCAGTACTTCACGCAGGCGGCGGTCGCGGCGAGCGTGGCCAGTGGGAGCGCGGTGACCGGCGCCGGGATCTCCCAGACGTTCGGCTATCCGGAGCAGTCGACGCTGACCTACCCGCTGCACCTGTACGTCCAGGGTTTCCGCTACTACGACATGGGTTACGCGAACGCGCTGGCGGTCGTGCTGTTCGTGGTGGCGTTCGGGGTCACACTGGTGCTGCTGCGGAGGTTCCGGACGTTCGCGGGAGGTCGGCGATGACGGCGGTACTCGACCGGCCCGTGCGGCGTGGGACGATGGTCCGGGAGCCGTGGCTGGTCGTCGTGGCACGCAACAGCGTCGCGATCGCGGTGGCGGTGATCTTCCTGGCGCCGTTCGTGTTCGTGTTCCTGCTGTCGTTCATGACGAGCGACCAGGCGTTGACGTCGAACCTGTGGCCCACCTCGTGGCACCCGGAGAACTTCCTGGACATCTTCCGGAAGTTCCCGATGTTCCACTACCTCGTGAACACGGTCGTCTACGTCGTGCTGGCCACGGGTTTCATGCTGCTGTCGAGCGTGCCGGCGGCGTACGCGCTCGCGAAGCTGCGCTGGCGCGGCGGGAACGCGGTGTTCGTCGTGATCATCTGCATGATGATGCTGCCGCCGCAGGTGGTCACCGTGCCGCTGTACCTGATGTGGGCGAACGCCGGGCTCACCGGCACGCTGTGGCCGCTGATCCTGCCGATGCTCGCGGGTGACGCGTTCAGCATCTTCCTGCTGCGGCAGTTCCTGCTGACCATCCCCGACTCCATTGTGGACGCCGCGCGCATCGACGGCTGCGGCGAGTGGCAGGTGCTGCTGCGGGTGGTCGTCCCGATGGCGCGCCCCGGCATCGCCGCGACGGCCATCTTCCAGTTCTTCTACGCGTGGAACGACTACTACGGGCCACTGCTGTACACGAGCGAGAACCAGTCGAGCTGGACGCTGTCGATCGCGCTGTCGCAGTTCAAGCACCTGCACCACGTGGAGTGGAACCTCGTGATGGCCGCGACCCTGATCGTGATGGCACCGGTGATCATCGTGTTCTTCCTGGCGCAGAAGGCATTCGTGCAAGGCGTGACACTGACGGGGGTGAAAGGGTGAGGGTTGCGGTCGTAGGGGGAGGTTCGACCTACACGCCCGAGCTGATCGACGGGTTCGCGCGGTTGCCGTTCGCCGTCGACGAGGTCATGCTGATCGACCCGGCGCTGTCGCGGCTGGGCATCGTCGGTGAGTTCGGACGGCGGATCCTCAACCGGTACGACAGCCCGACGAAGCTGGCCTGGACCGACGACCTCGACGCCGGGCTCACCGACGCCGACGTGGTGCTGCTCCAGCTGCGGGTCGGCGGGCAGGCCACGCGCGTCAGCGACGAGACGTTCCCGTTGGAGTGCGGGTGCGTCGGGCAGGAGACCACGGGCGCGGGCGGCCTGGCGAAGGCCCTGCGCACGGTGCCGGTGGTGCTCGACATCGCCCGCCGGGCGCGCAGGCGCGCCGCGCCGGACGCGTGGGTGATCGCGTTCACCAACCCGGTCGGCATCGTGACCCGCGCGCTGCTCGACGACGGGCACCGGGCGCTGGGCCTGTGCAACGTCGCGATCGGGCTCCAGCGGCTCCTGGCCGGGTTGCTGGCGGTGCGGCCGGAGGACGTGCTGCTCGACCACGTCGGGCTGAACCACCTGACGTGGGAACGCGCCGCGACGGTGTACGGCGCGGACCGGCTGCCGGAGCTGCTCGCCACGCACGGCGACCAGCTGGCCGAGCACCTGGACCTGCCGGCCTCGCTGCTGCGCCTGACCGGCACGCTGCCGTCCTACTACCTGCGGTACTTCTACTGCCACGACGCGGTGGTGGCGCAGGAGCGCACCGCCCAGCCCCGGGGGGCGCGAGTGGCGGAGATCGAGCGGGAACTGCTCGCCCTGTACCAGGACCCAGCACTCGACGCCAAGCCCGCGCTGCTGTCGGAGCGGGGTGGGGCGTACTACTCGGAGGCGGCGATCGGCTTGCTGGCCTCGCTGCACGGCGCGCCGGGCAGGCACGCGGTGAACGTGCGCAACAACGGCACGCTGCCGAACCTCGCCGACGACGCGGTCGTCGAGGTGACGTGCGAGGTCTCCCCGTCCGGCGCCGAGCCGGTACCGACCGCGCCGCTGGCGCCGGACCTCGCGGGCCTGGTGTCGCACGTGTCCGGGTACGAGGAGCTGGCGGTCGACGCGGCGTTGCGGGGCGGCGCGGACCGGGTGTTCCGCGCGTTGCTGGCGCACCCCCTGGTGGGGCAGGCGGACCTGGCACGCGGGCTGACCGACCGGCTGCTGGCCGCGAACGCCGAGTTCCTTGCGTGGGCGCGATGAGCCTGCTGCTCGCCGTCGACGGCGGCAACTCGAAGACGGACGTGCTGATCTGCGACGACACCGGTGCGGTGCTGGGCTACGCGAACGGCCCCGGCACGAACCACCAGACGTACGGACTAACGGAGTCCATGCGGCGCCTGACCGCGCTGGTGACCTCAGCCCGCGACGCGGCGGGCCTGGACGAGTCGGATCGCCTGGCGCTGGCGGCGGTGTACCTGGCGGGCGCGGACCTGCCGGAAGAGCTGACGATGCTGTCGGACGCGGTGACGGAGGCGGGCTGGGCCGACAAGTCCACAGTGGACAACGACACGCTGGCACTGCTGCGCGCGGGCACGGAGGCCCCGGACGCGGTGGCGGTGGTGTGCGGCGCGGGCATCAACTGCATCGGCCGCGCGGCGGACGGTCGCATGGTCCGCTTCCCGGCCCTCGGCACGATCACCGGCGACTGGGGCGGCGGCGACGAACTGGGTCCGCACGCGTTGTGGCACGCGACCCGAGCGGAGGACGGCCGCGGCCCGGCAACCGCCCTGACCTCCGCGATCGCGGGCTTCTTCGGCCTGCGCAGCGCCGCGGAGGTGGCGGCGGCCGCCCACCTGGACCCCGCCGTAGCCGCCCAGCTGCCGCTGCTGACACCCGTCCTGTTCGAGGTAGCCGCCGAGGGTGACGAGGTAGCCCGTTCGGTGGTCATCCGCCAGGGCGACGAGATAGCCCTGCTGGCAATCGCGGCACTACGCCGCCTGGACCTGGTCACGCGCCCGGCGACAGTGGTACTGGGCGGCGGCGTCCTGCGAAGCCGGGACCCCCTGCTGCACGGAGTCGTCGAGGCGGCACTGGCATCGGCGGCCCCCCTGGCGCAGATCACGGTGGTGACGGATCCCCCGGTGGTGGGCTCGGCACTGCTGGGCCTGTCGTCTCTGGGGGCGACGGCAGGCGCGGAGGAACGGCTGCGTGTTTACTGGAGGCATGCCTCTGCAAGGTGAGTACGAGCCGAGCCCGTCCGAACGGGCCCGCAACCAGGTGGAAGAGTACGAGAGCTCAGGCGGCACGAGCGGCACGACGATGAACGGCCTCCCGGTGATCATCCTGACGACACTGGGCGCCAAGTCGGGCAAGATCCGCAAAACCCCCCTGATGCGCGTGGAGGACGGCGGCCAGTACGCGGTGGTGGCGTCGCTGGGTGGGGCGCCCACGCACCCGGTCTGGTACCACAACGTGAAGTCCCACCCCGAGGTGGAACTACAGGACGGCCCGGTCAAGCAGGACATGGTGGCCAGAGAGGTCACCGGCGACGAAAGGGCCCGCTGGTGGGAGATCGCCGTGAAGGCATACCCACCCTATGCGGACTACCAGAAGAAGACCTCACGCGAGATCCCCGTGTTCGTCCTGAGCCCGAAGGAGTGATGGGCTTTCTTTCCCTGGATGCCGGGCGGCAAGCCCCTCACCGACTGCCCAAGCTCCGTAGCCGAGGCGAGGGAGGGGCCCCAAGCCCGGTCGCCAAGGTGACGGAGCCGGACCCAGCTCCGTGACCAAGGTGGGCTTGGCGGTTCCGGCGAGGCGGTTCGGTGGTGGCGGCGGGGGCAAGGCAGGCAGGCGCCAGCCTGCCCCCGGAGGGGCCTGCCCAGGGCGGCGGAGGCTCGCGGGTCAAGGGTGGAGCGAAGCGACATCGGGCGAAGCCCGACGCCGAAGGCGCCCTTGAGGCGTGAGTCGCCGCCCGTACAATCCCGCCGCCACCACCGAACACCGAGGACGAGGCGCGCACCACCAAGCCACAAACACCGACACCGGCGACGCCCACACACACGACACCCCAGCTGACCTGCGAAAACGCAACAAAAACAGGCCCTCGTAACTTAAGTCAAACCCCCACCCATCCCGGGGGCGGCCCCGGTCCCATTCTATCGGAAGGCACCGACAAACACGGGTAGTTGATCTTGACTGTGGACAACCGGGCAGGCTGGGGACAACCGAGCGGTCTACGGACAACGACCAGGTCAGCGCCAGAGGGCAGCGTGAAAAGGCAGCACCAGAGGGCAGCGGCCAGCGCCACTACCGAGTCAGTACCACTACCGAGTCAGTACCACTACCCAGTCAGTACCACTACCGAGTCAGTACCACCACTGGAATCACCCGGTCCGTCTGCTTCTGGTAGTCCGCGAATCCCGGCATCGCCGAGGTCACCTTCTCCCAGAGCCCGTCTCGCTCCTCGCGGTCGGGGATCGACGCCACGGCCTTGAAGGTGTCCGTTCCCAGTTCGACCTCGACCGTGGGGTTCGCGCGGACATTGTGGAACCAGGCCGGGTTCCGCGGGGCGCCCGCGGCCGAGGCGGTCACCACCAGGCGGTCACCGTCCGCCAGGTACGCCAACGGCGTGGTGTGCGGGTTGCCCGTCCGGGCCCCACGGGTCGTCAGCAACAACAGGTTGCCACCCGCGAACTGGCCGCCCACCTTGCCCCCGTTGGCACGGAACTCCTCGATGATCGCCGTGTTCCAGTCGCTCATGTCGCCATCTCCTTCACGCCGCGCTCGGTACCGCCACTCCGCACAGCACAACCAGCCCCACCGCCATCCACATTCCCGCGCGCGGAGCCCCACGTACCGAACCACACCCGCTGGCCGAGGAGCGCCGACCGGGAATGATGGTGGCATGACCCAACCCGTGTGGAACGACGTCGACGACTACATCTCCGGCCTGCTCGTCGGCCCGGACGAGGCTCTCGAGAACGCCCTCGCGGCCAGTGACAGGGCCGGGCTGCCGCAGATCAACGTCGCTCCCAACCATGGCAAGCTGCTCAACCTCATCGCGCGGATCCACGGCGCGCGGCGGATCCTCGAGTTCGGCACGCTCGCCGGCTACAGCACCATCTGGCTGGCCCGCGCGCTGCCGGCGGACGGCGAGCTGATCACCCTGGAGGCCGACCCCCACCACGCCGAGGTGGCCAAGGGCAACATCGCCGCCGCGGGGCTCGCCGACCGGGTCGAGGTGAAGGTCGGCAAGGCACTCGACACGCTGCCCACACTGGACGGCACGTTCGACCTGTTCTTCATCGACGCGGACAAGGCCAACAACCCGGCCTACGTGCGGTGGGCGCTCGACCACTCCCGGCCGGGCACCGTGATCATCGTGGACAACGTGGTCCGCGGCGGGCGCGTGCTCGACGCGGACAGCACGGACCCGTCGGTGGTCGGCACGCGTGAGCTCGCCACGCTGCTCGCGAACGAACCCCGGGTGTCGGCCACGATGGTCCAAACCGTCGGCGGCAAGGGGTACGACGGGTTCGCGCTGGTCGTGGTGGACAGCTGACCTGGTAGAAGACGGCTCGACTCCGCGTGGTCACCGGCACGTCTCGCCTTAGCGTGTAAGTCGCCGGAGGAATCTCAGGGGCGAGGCGAAGATGGACCAGTGGACTACCAGTGTGGAGCCACCCACGTTGCGTGCCGTTGCCGGTCACGCGGTGCGGGTGCTCCCCCGGCCCTACGACAACCACATCACGAGCCACCACAACACCAGCCACCACATCACGAGCGGCGACCTCACAAGCGGCGACCTCACGAGCAACGACGAACTGGTCGGCATCCGCGTGCAGGTCGTCGGTGACGACGTGCTCGCCCGGCGGGGCGTGCTCGCCGCGCTGGACGACGAGCCGGGCATGGTGGTCGTCGGCGACCACCGGCCCGGGCCCGGTGTGTTCGCGACGCTCGCGAGCCGGCACCCGGACGTCGTGCTGCTCCACGGCGTCGACGTCGAGGCCGCCGCCCCGATCCTGACCGCGATCCGGCGGACGGGCCGGGTCGTGCGGGTGCTGAGCATCGGCGTGCGGGACGGCGCGGTGTCGCTTTCCGTCGACGGGTTCGTGTGCGGGTCGCTGCCGGCCTGGTCCACGCCGGAGGAGGTCGTCGCCGCGGTGCGGGTCGCCGCGGCGGGGTTCGCGATGCGGCCTGCCGGCCAGGTCGGGCAGGTCGTGCCGCTGGCCGGGCGCGAGCTGGCGCAGCGGGACGGGTTGTCGGAGCGGGAGTGCGACGTGCTCGCGCTCGTGGCGCGGGGGATGTCGAACGCGGAGATCGCCGCGGACCTGACCGTGTCCGAGCACACGGTCAAGTCGCACATGCAGAACCTGCTGAGCAAGCTGGGGCTGCGCAACAGGATCCACGCGGTCATCTACGCGCACCAGCACGGCCTGGCACGCTGATGCGCCTGCTGCTCCTCGGTCCTCTCGCGCTCCTCGACGCACAGGGCAACCCGGTCGCGGTGAGCGGCACCAAGCGGCGGGCCACGCTGGCCGCACTGGCCCTGCGGGGCACGGTGTCCACCGACCGGCTGGTGGCGGAACTGTGGGGGAACACCCCACCCGCCAACGCGTCCAATGCCCTGCAGGCGCACATCACGCGGCTGCGCAGGGCGTTGACGGCGGCCGGCGGCGAGCCGGACCGGATCGTGACCGGCCCGTCCCACTACACCCTCGTGTTGCGCCCGGGCGAACGGGACACCGTCGACTTCGACTCGGCGGTGGACTCGGCGCGCCGGGCCGCCGACCCGATCCCCCCGCTGCGGTCGGCCCTGGCGCTGTGGCGTGGTCCCGCGCTGTCCGGGTGCGTGCTGGGCGACATCTGCGCGGCGGAGGCCGACGCGTTGGACGAGCGCCGGCTCACCGCCCTGGAACTGTTGTACGACGCCAGCCTGCGGGCCGGCCGGCACCGCGAGGTGGTCGGTGAGCTGGCCCGGTCGACGGCGGCGCACCCGCTGCGGGAACGGTTCTACGAGCAGCTGATCGTCGCGCTCCGCCGCTGCGGCCGCCGGACCGACGCGGTCGAGGTGTACGACCGGGCGCGACGCCGGCTGCGGGCGGAGCTGGACGTGGAGCCCGGCCCCGGCCTGCGACGCGTGATCGCCTCGATGCCCTGAAGCTGCCCCTCGGCACGTTCGCCGTCTCGAGGAAGCACCTTCAGGGCATCGAGGTCAGTCCGGGAAGACCTGCGCCAGTATGTTCTTCACTTCCGCCTCGGCACGCACGTACGCCTCGGCGATGTCCGCGGGGATGCCGTCCCTGGACGCTGCGGCGACCGCGGCCGGCGCCGGTGGCGCGGTCCAGAACCGCTCCAGTGCGGGGACCATCTCCATGCCGCGCACCAGTTCCGCGGCTCGTTCGGCGAGCGTACGGTGCCCAGCCCGCGCCGTTTCGCCCGCCAGGTAGAGGGCCTGCGTCGTGGCCACGGCGAGCTGCCGCTCCACGATCTCGCGATTGCCAGGAAAGCCAAGGTCTTCGGTCATGGACGTCCTCACCGACTAGAAGTCACCGACCTCATTGTCGGCGCTCACAAAGGAAAAGAACATCCGTCGGGAGACCGGTTCACGCATCCGCCGCGGGAGGGAGGAGCAGTTCGAAGACGCCCTCCGCGGAGAGCTCGCCGTTCTGCAGGAACGCGACGGCGACCCGGCGCCTGCCGTCGGATGCCGCGTCCGTCTGGACGGCGACCACCTCACAGGGCGCGTCGAACTCGATGTAGCGGATGAAGGACATCCCACCGCTGGTGAGCACCGCGTCGGGGCGGCCGATCTTCAGGTACGCGGCCTGGCGGCCCGCCTCCACGGCCGCGTTGCCCGGCACGTGGTCGATGACGTGGTCGAAGATGACCGGGTGGGACGGGTCCACCCGCAGGTACCAGGCCTCGTCCGTCTCGGCGAGCAGCACGTCCACCTCGTCGGTACGGCCGACACGCGACGGGTGCACCGGCGGCACGTCGACGGCCAGCGCCGGTTTCGCCTCCTTGTACTCCCCACGCAGCCGTCGGTACACCGGTGCGGGCGCGAAGCTCGCGTCGTAGGCGGCGGTCCCGACGGGCTCGCCGTCGCGGAAGCAGATGGCGGTGAACCGCGCGGCGCTCATGACGCCACGCCGCCGCTTGATGTCCGTCGCGGTGATGTCGATGACGAGCTCGACCGGGTCGCCGTCGGCACGCAGACCGGCCGGGTAGAACTCGAACTCCTTGCCACGCGCGATGAACGAGGTGTCGCGCGGGATGTCGTAGGAGCCGTGCCCGACGGCGAAGATGGCCTCGCGCACGGTCTCGAGCACGAGCAGCGGGTCGTGCCGGTCGCCCACCGGCCCGTAGAACGAGTGGGCCGCCGGGAGTTCGGCGCGGGCCTCGAAGTGTGATGGTCCGACCACTCGAACCGACGTGACGAACACGTCGCGGTCGTGTGTCCGGTGCACGGTGTTGGCCGTGACTCCGGCCCTGGGTAAGTGAAAGTCATCGCCGGATAACTCTCCGAACGACTCGACGTAGCTGTCGTTGATCAACGCGGTCATCGCACAGAACCTCCGCCCGAGAGCTGTTGCGGTCTTACTCGAGGAGCTGTCCCCTCCGTGACTTGCGCCACACAAGAAGAATACCTACCACCCGGTTTTTTTTCGAGAGGTAATTGCGTAGCTCTTGAGCTACTCTGGAGCGAAGGTCAAGAAGTGCTGACACGAAGCGGTTTCACTGTCATGCTGACCTCGACGACACCGAGTGGGAGGTTTGGTTGCCCAAGCAGGACCGCGCGGAACGGACGCGGAACGTGATCCTGGACGCGGCAGCCGAGGCGTTCGAGGCGCGCGGCTTCGCGGGCGCGAGCCTGTCCGACATCCTCACCAGGGCCGGGGTCACGAAGGGCGCGCTGTACTTCCACTTCTCCTCCAAGGAGGAGCTCGCGAAGGCTCTCGTCGAGGAGCAGTACAACATCGAGCTGCCGACGCTGGAGAACACGACCAACCCGATCCAGAGCGTCATCGACCTCTGCCACTCGTTCTGCCACAGCCTGTGCACCAACATCCGCGTCCGCGCCAGCAACCGGTTGGTCACCGAGGCGAACTTCGAGCGCCCGTACCCCCAGGTCTTCACCCGGTGGAACGACCTGATCTACGAGTTCCTCAAGATCGCGCTCACCACCGGCGACCTCCGCCCGGAGCTGGACCCGGCGGAGGTGGCCAGCTTCATCGGTGGCGCCGTCTTCGGCATCCAGACCATGTCCGACATCCTCACCCACCGCGAGGACCTGCGGGACCGGCTGACGGACATGTGGAAGATCTCGCTGCCCGGCCTCGTGCCGGCCCGCCGGCTGTCCCGCTTCCGTCCCGGCGGCAACGTCAAGTGGGATACTTCCGCGGCGTAGCTACACCGGGACACTCTCCAACAACTGATAGTCCACGGGGTTGTCGCTCGTCGGTCTGCGCCCGGCCAGCTCGAAGCCGGCCGCGGCCAGCAACGCCCGGTACTCGGCCTCCGTGCGCTCCCGCCCGAAGGTGTTCACGAGCATGTTCACGTCGCTCCACACGATGCGGCCGAACGCCGGCGACTCGACCCGCGGCGGCATGATCCGCTCGACCAGCAGCAGGGTTCCCCCGTCCCCCATGGCTTTCCGGCAGTTGTGCAGGATGGTCGCGGCCTTGTCGTCGTCCCAGTTGTGGATCACGCTCTTCAGCAGGTAGGCGTCGCCACCCGTTGGCACAGCGGCGAAGAAGTCACCGGAGGCGATCTCGCAGCGGTCGGCCACCCCGCTCGACCACATCATGTCCCGCGCCTTCGACACCCCGGCCGGCTGGTCGAAGAGCACGCCGCGCAGCTCCGGGGTGTTGGTCAGGATCGTGGCGAGCAGCTGGCCGTTCCCGCCACCGACGTCGACCAGCCGGGTGAAGCGGGAGAAGTCGTAGCTGCCGATGATCTGCGGCACGGCCGCCCGCGTCCGGTCGGCCATCGCGGAGTTGAACGTGGTGGACTCGGTCGCGTGCCGGTCCAGGTAGTCGAAGAAGCTGCTGCCGTGCACGTGGTCCCAGGCGATGTCACCGGTGCGGACGCTGTACTCGAGCGCGCTCCAGCTGCGCCACATGGCCTCCGAGCAGAACAGCAGCACGGCCGCGCGGATCGAGTTCGGCACGTCGGTCCGCAGCTGCTGCCCGGCCGGGGTCAGCTCGTAGGCGCCCTCGGCCGTCTCGTCGAGCACGTTCAGGCAGGCCAGGCCGTGTAACAGCCGGCGCAGCGACGGCGGGTGGGTACCCGTGGCCGCCGCCAGCTCCGCGAGCGTTCGCCGCCCGCCGGCCAACTCGTCGGCGATGTTGAGCCGTGCACCGACATGCAGGATCTGGGCCGGCATGAAGCCGTACACCACGTCCTGAAGAGTGTTCACCTGTCCGCCCATGATGGACTCTCACCTTTCCGCCCGTATCGATCCACGTGCAACAGCTCGGTCAGCGGTTTGCGCCCGACCGAGAGCTTGTCCAGCGGCTGGCGGTGGTCCGTGTCACGCTCCACGCTGACCAGGTGCGCACTCGCGTCCGCCGGGTAGCCGAGGGAGACCAGCGTCCGGATGACCCGGTCGCCCGGCACGGCAAGGAGTTCCGCGACGGTCGCCGTGTGCTCGTCCGGCACGCGCGCGATGCCGGCACCGAGTCCGTGTGCGGCGGCGGCGAGCATGACGCGCTCGGTCCACCTGCCCTCGTCGAACTCGGTCAGCCGTCCATTCGGCACCAGCACGACCGCGATCGCGGCGTCCGCGACGTGGCGCAACCCCGCGGCGCCGTCGAGGCCGCCGATCGCGCGCAGGATTCCCTTGTCCCGCAGCAGGATCAGCTCCCACGGCTGACGGTTGCTCGCACTACCCGTCCAGCGGGCGACCTCCAGGACGTCGTCGACGACGTGCCGCGGCAGCGAAAGCGGCGCGAACCGGCGGACGGCCCGGAGGCCGCGTAGTAATCGCACGTGATCGGCAGCGGTCATCGAGAACCCCTGACGTGAGCTGGCTCACCATACCAGCCGGTATGTTATCCGCCGAACTCTCACTTGGGTATGGGTTCTCGAGATCGATATCGCGCTTTCACGTGATGTCAACGGAACTGGCCGCCCGAATCGTCCCACTCGGGTCAATTTCGGACATTCGGTCCGGCAAAACCAGACCGGGCAGGGTCAGCCGCCACATCCCGGCGAGGCTGTCGCGGACGCTCCCCCTCCGGATGCCGACCCACCACAACATCTCCATGCCCGTTGAGACAGCGGCCACGAGCGTGGCCGCCTGCTCGACGTCGATCTCGTCGCGGAGCTCGCCGGCACGCCGCGCACTCACCAATAACGTTTCAACCGTCGCCAGCCAGTCCGTGTGGAAGTCGAGAAAGGGCTTGCCCCGATGTCCGTTCTCGCGGGCCGTGCGGAAGCTCGCCCGCACGACCGGCTCTCGCTCCAGCCAGTCGGCCAGCTCATGGGTGAGGTCCACCAGTGACTGGACGTGGGGTCGCCGGGAGCCGACGCGGTACACGGCCGCACGCAGCAGCGCGCACGCCTCGGCCTGGATCGCGCCCCCCAGCTCGTCCTTCGACGAGAAGTGGAAGTAGAACGCGCCCTTCGTCACCCCGGCGGCACGACTCACGTCCTCCAGAGTCGCACCGGCGAAACCGTTGCGGTCGAACAACTCCGCCGCTGATCGCACCAGGTGCAACCGCGTGTTCTCCGACCTCGCCTGCTTAGTCACCACAAACGTCCTGGCATGTAGTCCATGATCCCCGAACGACCACGCGGGCCAGTCGCAGCCTACTCGCACTAGGTCACCGGGTGGCTACCCAGCGCTAGACGGTTGCGACAACAACGGATCATACCGGACATAAGCATCAAATCACGCGGTAGCGGCCTACGAACCGTCCGCCCGGAGCCGTCGTGCCAGGCCAGGTGCGGCGAGGCCCGGCAGCACCATGGACAGCAGGCCGGTGAGGCTGTCGGTCATGCTCCCCCGCCGGATCCCGCTCCACCACAGCATCTCCAGGCCCGCGGACACGGCCAGCACCAGCGTCAACGCCTGCTCGGGGTCGACGTCGTCAGCCAGCTCGCCGCGCCGGTTCGCGTCACGCAGCAGCGCCTCCAGCGCCGCCTGCCACTCGCCGTAGAAGTCCAGGAAGGGGGCGCCGCGGTGGCCGCACTCGCGTGCGGTGCGGAAGCTGGCCCGCACCAGCGGCTCGTCCCGCAGCCACCCGGCCAGCTCGTGCGTCAGGTCGACCACCGCCTGCAGCGCCGGCAGCCGCGAGGCCGCCACGCGGTACACCGCGGTCCGCAGCAACGCGCACGCCTCGGCCTGGATCGCGCCGACCAGCTCGTCCTTGGACGCGAAGTGGAAGTAGAACGCCCCCTTGGTCACCCCGGCCGCACGGGACACCTCTGCCAGCGTGGTGCCGGAGAACCCGTTGCGGTCGAACAGCTCCGCCGCGGACCGCACCAGGTGCAACCGCGTGTTCTCCGATCTCGACTGCTTCGTCACGTCAGTTCCTCGTCCCCCAGACACGAGTAACCGGGACAGGGCGCCCTCCCGTGCGGCCCTATCCCGGTCCTTCGATGCTCTTGCGTCCTGTCATCCCGCTCGCTCGAGCACGGTCTCGGTGCCCGCCTCGGTGAGGCGCCGGTCGGACATCAGGATGGCGTGCTGGAGCCGGCGCAGGCTGGGCGACGGCTCGAGGCCCAGCTCGTTCACGAGACCGGTCCGCATCCGGCGGTAGACGTCGATGGCCTCGCCGCGTCGCCCGGAGCGGTACAGGGCCAGCATGAGGTGCGCGTGCAGGCCCTCGTGCGTGCGGTACCGGCCGACGAGACCGGCCAGCTCGCCGAGCATCTCGTGGTGGCGACCGAGCCGCAGGTCCGCGTCGAGGCGCCGGTCCAGCACGTTCAGCCGGGCCTCCTCCAGCCGGTGTGACTCGACCTCGAGCAGTGGCCCGGTCTGGACGTCCACGAGCGCACGGCCCCGCCAGATGGCGAGCGCGTCGGCGAAGTGGCGGGACGCTGCCTCGAAGTCGCCCAGCTCACGAGCGCGGTGGCCCAGTGTCGCCAGCTTGTCGAACTCGCGAACATCGACCCGGCCGCCCATCGTGTCGAGGAGGTAGCCGCCCGGGTA
Source organism: Actinophytocola sp. (assembly GCF_045807065.1). Taxonomy (GTDB): domain Bacteria; phylum Actinomycetota; class Actinomycetes; order Mycobacteriales; family Pseudonocardiaceae; genus Actinophytocola. The sequence continues at coordinate 14,275 of NZ_JBJMIE010000816.1, forward strand.
GGTGACGAGCACGCGCTTGGCGTCGGTGGGGCCGTCCGCGTTCCGCAACGCCGCGCCGATCAGGTTGCGGAGGTGGAGGACGTAGGTCTGAACAGTGGTGTTGGCGCTGCGCGGGATGTCCTCGCCCCACAGCTCCTCGAACAGGGAGGCCATCGGCACGACCTGGTCGGCGTGCACGGTGAGCATCGCGAGCACCTTGCGGGGCTTCGCCGCCGTCGGCACCACGGAGTGTCCTCCCAAGCGGGCGACTAACGGCCCTAACACGTCAATGTCCACGTCCTTCTCCTGTCGGGGCGACTGGGACGGCGTGCCGACCGGGTGATCGACATCTGCTCGCCTACCCCTCAAGCCTACAAAACCGACCGCCCGGTTTGTCAAGAGGAATCCGACCGATTGGTATTTTTGTCAGCCGACCGTCAGTGAGGGGTCGTGCTTCAGGATGGCCTGCATGCGGTCCTGCAACATCGTCGACGGCTCCATGCCCAGCTCGTCCACGAGCCTGCGCCGCACGACGTTGTACTCCCGCAAGGCGTCCGCCTGCCGCCCGGAGCGGTACAGCGCCACCATCAGCATCTCCGCCAGTCGTTCCCGCCACGGGTACAGCATCGCCATCTTCTTGAGCTCGCTGATCACGCCGCCCTGGATGCCGGCGACGATGCACGCGTGGAACTTGTCCTCGATGGCCGCGAGCCGGCTCTCCTCGTAGTGCAGTACGGAACTGTGGCACAGCGGCCCACCCGACACCCCCTCCAGTACTGGACCGTCCCACAACTCGAGTGCCTCGTGCAACAGGTCCCGCGTGCGCACGGGATCGGTCGTGAGCGCGGTGTGCGCGCAGGCGACGAGGTACTCGAAGAGTTTGGCGTCGATTTCCTCCGTTTCGGCGTGGAGGACGTAACCCGTCGGCAGCGTCACCAGCCGCTCGCGGGCGAACTCCTCGCCGAAGGTCGCCCTGAGCAGCCTCCGCAACCGGGTTACCAGGGCCTGCAGGGCGTTGTTCGCCTTGACCAGCGGCCGGCCCTCCCACAGCTCCTCGAAGAACTGCTCCTTGGTGACGACCTTGCCGGAGTTGATCAACAGGGTGGCGAGCAGCGTCCGCTGCCGGCCTCCCTGGATCGCGATCAGCCGGCCGTCCTTCACGAGCCCGACGGACCCGAACAACTTGAAGATCACCGTCTCTGCCACGGCGCCGCCCTTCTCAGGTAGTGCCCGTCGATGCTCGGACAGCACGCTGACACCGCGGTGACGTGTTCCTGATCTCGCGAGCGGGGCGCGAGCCGGCCTGCCGGCCGTTCTATAGCGCGTTGGCGGCCTTGAAGACCTGCAGGAAGCCGTACACGCTCGCCCGGCCCTGGAAGGCGATGTACTCGGGGATGACCGCGTGCGGGCCCCATTTCTCCTTGTAGGCCAGCTGTGTCGCGGCCGGGTAGACCGCCGCGCCGCGGGCCGCGAGCTGGCGGACCAGCCAGGCGAACCAGCCGCTCCGCGTCCTCGTGTCGAAGTCGGCGGCGAGTCCCGTGAACGGGGTGAAGCCGAAGTGGAGCCAGGCCGCGCCCTCGGACCGGAACGCGTCGATGGCCGTCGAGTTGATCGCCTCCATCACACCGGGTGGGCCGTCGGGCCGCCGGCGGGACAGGTCGTGCAGCCAGCCGGGGCGTGAACCGTACGCCGGGGAGTACGAGACGTAGCCGGCCAGCTCGCCCTCGATGGTCCCGACGAACAGGCGACGGTGCTGCTGGTGCGCGCCGCCGTACTCGCCGACCAGGAACTCCAGTTCCTTGGTGTGCTTGCCCTTCGCCGCGAGCCACCGCGCGTCCAGGGCCTTCATCCGGTCGTGCCAGTCGGGCTGGCCGACCTCCTTGACGATCAGGCCGCTGCGGGTCGCGCGGGCGATCTTGTTGCGCAGGCGGACGAACTTCTTGCCGCGCAGGGTGAACCGGGCGAGGTCGACGGCGTACGACGCGCCCACCTGGTTGACCGTGTAGCCGGCCGCCTCGTACACCGGCACGTCGTCGGCCTGGACCTGGATCGCCACGACCCTGCGCCGCGTGGCCCGGGCGAACGCCGTGAAGTGCGCCAGCAGCGCGGGATCGCCGACCGGGCCGCCGAACTGGACCAGGCGCCGGCCCGCCTCGCGGTAGGTGATCACGCCGTCGAGACCGGGGACCGTGAAGTGGCTGTTGCCCGAGTTCAGCGCGAGGAACGCGCTCGGGTTGTCCGAATACTCCTCGAGTACGGTACGCATGCGGCCCAGTATGGGATTCCGACGCGGCGGCCAGCGCTTTTCCTTTAGGCACACGTCAGCAGCGCATCAGGGTTCGCGGTCAGACTCGACAACGTGACGCTCACGCACGCCTCGTTCGTCGGTGGGACCGATGTGGACTCCGGCCGGTACCTGTACACGGTCGCCGCGCGGTCGGTCCTCACCGACGTGTTCGCGAGCCTCACGCTCAAGCGCCGGCTCGAGCAGGGCATCGAGGACGTCGCGACCGAAGACGTGGTCGGTCGGGTCTCGGTCGCGGACGCCTCGACCGTGGCGGCGGCGACGAAGGCGGCCGCGGCCGCCGCGCCGGCCTGGGCGGCGACGCCGCTGGGGACCCGGCTGCGGCTGGGTGAGCTGATCCGCGATCGGTTGCGGCACGGGCACTCCGAGCTCGTGGACGTGCTGGTCGCGGAGGGCAGCCCGGTGGCGCTGGCCCGCTGGCAGGTGGCCGGGCTGCTGGAGCTGTTCAGCGAGGAGACCCTGTCCTACTGCGCCACGCAGCTGCACCGGTCACTGACCGTCGGGCCGCGCACGCTGACCGTCCGCCGCGTCGCGGACGGCGTGGTGTGCGTGAACCCGCCGCAGAACGCGCCCGCCGCGTCGGCGTTGTTCGGGGTCACCCCGCTGATCTCCGGCAACGCGGTGGTGGTGCGAGCACCCCGCAGCGCCCCGCTCGGGGTCATGCACGCGTTGCGGGAGCTGGTGGTCCCCGCACTGTCCCAAGTGGACGCACCGGCCGGGGTGCTCAACTTCTTCTGCGCCCGTCCCGGGCCAACGTTGACGGCCTGGCTGGAGAGCCCGGACGTCGACGACATCTTCTTCACCGGCGACGTCGAGCGCGGCCTGGAGCTGGAGCGGGAGTGCGTGGCGCGCGGCAAGAAGCCGATCCTGGAGCTGGCCGGCAACGACTGCGTGGTGGTCTGGGCGGACGCGGACCTCGACGGCGCGGTCGAGGCGCTGACCGAGTCCTTCTACGGGTCCGGCCAGATCTGCATGGTGCCCAACCAGGTCGTCGCGCACCCGGCGGTCGCCGACGAGCTGTGCGAGCGGCTTTCCCGCGCCGCTCGGGAGATCCGGCCCGGCTACCCGGACGAGGAGGACGTGCTGCTGTCGCCGGTGCTGCGCAGCGAGCGGTTCTTCGCCCACATCCGGGACGCGCTCAACCACGGCGCCACGCTGGTCACCGGCGCGCGACGGCTGGAGGTCGACGGCGCACCGTCGGACACCGGGCCGTTCCTGGAGCCGACCGTGTTGCGGGTCGACGGGTTCGCCCGTGCCCGCGAGGTCAGGGCCGTCCGGTCGGAGACGTTCTTCCCGCTGCTGCCGGTGATCGTGCCGGAGACCGACCGGCTCGGCGACATGATCGACCACGTCAACGCGAACCCGTACGGGTTGCGGAACTCGCTGTGGGCCAACGATGCGCGCGTGATCGACGAGTTCACCGCGCGGGTCGGCAACGGCGGCGTGCTGAAGATCAACGACTCGCACATCGGTTTCCTGCCCTACCTGCCGACACACGGCGGCACCGGGCTGACCGGCGGCGCGTTCGGTGAGGCCAACTACCCCATGCTGCGCAGCTCGCACCTGCAGGGCGTGTCACGCGCCCACGGCGTGCGGCCACGGGACGCCGTGTTCGGCGCCTACCGCAAGTTAGTAGAGGGAGACTGACATGCCGTTCCTGGAGACGGACCGCGCGGTCTGCGACAAGCTCCTGCCGGACCTGCGGCAGCGGCTCGCGGAGCTGCCGCTGGCCGAGCTGGAGGCCGAGGACAGCCCGGCCATCGAGATCTTCCGTGCGCACGGCGGCACGAACCTCCTGGTGCCCGCGGCCTACGGCGGCCTGGACGCGTCCCCGCTGGACGCCTGCCGGGTGATCCGCGCGCTCGCCGCACAGGCGCCGTCGATGACGGTGGCGACGATGATGCACCACTTCTCCCTCGGCACACTGTTCGCGGTCGCGGAGCTGCTCGGCGACGGCTCGGACCTGGAGGAGATCCTGCTCAGGCGGGTCGTCGAGCAGCGGCTGCTGGTGGCGTCCGGGTTCGCCGAGGGCCGGACGCAGCAGGGCATCCTGTCGCCGACGATGACGGCGGCGCAGGTGCCGGGCGGCTTCCTGGTGAACGGGTCGAAGAAGCCGTGCAGCCTGTCCTCGTCCATGGACCTGCTGACCGCCAGCGTCGGCATGGCGCAGCCGGACGGCACGGTCGCGATGGGCCTGCTGATGCTGCCCGCCAACACGCCGGGCGTCTCGATCCACCCCTTCTGGTCGACGTTCGCGCTGGCCGGCGCGGAGAGCAACGAGGTGCGGCTGACCGACGTGCTCGTCACGCCGGAGCAGATCATCGCCCCGGATGCCTCGCTGGCGGACGCGATGACCGAGCTGACCACGGTCGGCCTGATCTGGTTCCAGATGACGGTCTGCGCCGGGTACACCGGGATCGCGTCGGCGCTGGTCGAGCAGGTCCTGGAGCGGGGCCGCGGGAGCGCGTCGGACCGGGCCGCGCTCGCCGTGCGCATCGAGTCGGCCGCGGCGCTGACCGAGGGGCTCGCCCGGCGGATCATCGCCGGCGAGACCGACAACGACGGTCTGGCGGCGGCGCTGGTCACCCGGTTCGCGGTGCAGGACGCGATCGCGGCCACGGTCAACCAGGCGGTCGAGCTGCTGGGCGGGATGGCCTACATCGGGTCGTCGGATGTCGCCTACCTGGCCGCCGCGTCCCACTGCATCGCCTTCCACCCGCCGTCGCGGACCAGCACCGTGGACGCGCTGCTCGACTACTACAAGGGCTACCCGATGGTGGTCGAGTGATGAGTCTGTCCACAGTGGATTCCGTGCTCGCCCGCTATCGCAGGCACCTGTCATCCGGTCGGGCCTCGCTCGGGGAGATGTTCGGCGGCGACGTCGAGGTGTTCGCCAGCGGGGCGTGGGTGCGGACCAGCTCCGGCCGGGAGCTGCTGAACTGCGGCGGGTACGGGGTGTTCATCACCGGCGCGCGGCATCCCCGGGTGCTGGCGGAGGTGCGCGCGCAGCTGGACCGCAACCCCGTGGCCACCAGGCTGTTGCTGGAGCCGCAGGCCGCGCTCGCCGCGGAGGCGCTGGCGTCGGTCACACCCCCCGGGCTGGACCGGGTGCACTTCGCCTGCAGCGGCACGGAAGCGGTCGAGGCCGCGCTGAAACTGGCGCGGGCCAACGGGAGGCGACACGTGGTCGGCACGGTCAACGGCTACCACGGCAAGACGCTCGGCTCGCTGTCCGTGACGGGGAGACCGCTGTTCCAGAACCCGTTCCGGCCGCTGCTGCCGGACGTGTCGCACGTGCCGTACGGATCCGCCGACGCGCTGGCCCAGGAGCTGGCCGGCCACGCCGACGGGACCGTGTGCGTGCTGCTGGAGCCGGTGCAGGGTGAGGCGGGCGTGATCGTGCCGCCGGCCGGCTACCTGCGGGAGGTCGCCGGGTTGTGCCGGCGGCACGGGGCGTTCCTGGTGCTCGACGAGGTCCAGACCGGGCTGGGGCGGCTGGGTGCGTGGTGGGGCGCGGACCGCGAGGGCGTCGTGCCGGACGTGCTGTTGGCCGGCAAGGCGCTCGGCGGGGGCGTGGTCCCGGTGTCCGCGCTGGTGGCGACCGACGAGGCGTTCGCGCCGTTCGACCGCGACCCGTTCATCCACACCTCGACGTTCTCCGGCGCGCCGCTGGGCATGGCGGCCGTGCGGGGTGCCATCGCGGCCATCCAGGAGGACGACCTGGTCACGCGGGCGGACCGGCTCGGCCGGCAGCTGCGTGACTCGCTCGGCAGCCTGCTGCGGGACGTCTTCGGCGACCTGGCCGTGCTGCGGGGCGTCGGGCTGCTGATCGGGATCGAGCTGGCCGTCGACGGGCTCGCCGGCGAGCTGCTGCTGGAGCTGATGGCGGGCGGGGTCATCGCGAACCACTCGCTGAACTCGGACCGGGTGCTTCGGCTCACGCCACCGGCCGTACTCGACGAGCGCGAGGTCGGGTTCCTGCTGGACGCGTTCGACGGCGCCGCCCGCGCGGTGCTGCGGTGACGAGGAGGAATGCCATGCGGGCTACCAGTATCAGCGTGCGGATCCGCACCGGTGACGTGCCGGGGGCGCTGGCGGCGATCGCCGACTTCGGCGCGTACCCCGCGCTGGCCGGCGACGTCCGTGCCGTCGTCCCGGCCGCCGGCGGTTCACAGTGGACGGTCAACTTCCGGCGCGGGCTGATGCGCTGGCACGAGACGGAGGTGGTCGAGCCGGCGGCCGCACGCATCACGTTCGAGCAGACGTCCGGCGACTTCGCGGAGTTCGCCGGGTCGTGGCAGCTCACCCCGGTCGTCGGGGGCGCGCGGGTGGACTTCGCGGTCTCGTGGGACTTCGGCATCGAGAGCATGGCCGGGATCATGGACCCGATCGCCGAGCGGGTGATCAAGCGGGTCGTGTGCGACGTCCTCTCCGGACTCTTCGGCGAGATCACCGTGCTGGCGGGCGGCGAGGCCCTCACCGACCTGGGAAGGGCGGCCTGACATGGACGCGATCAACCGCTTCGAGAGCAGGAACACCGCGCTGCTGATGCGGCTGGAGAACCTGATCGCACTGGGCATCTGCCTTGCGCTGTTCGTGCTGCACCTCGGCGAGGTCCGCTGGCTGCCCGCGGTGCTCCTGTTCGTGTACATCGACGCGATCGGTTACCTCCCCGGCGCGATCGCCTTCCACCGCTCGAAGACCAAGCGGATCTCGAAGGTCTACTACGTGCTGTACAACACGATGCACACGTTCTCGACCCAGTTCGCGGTGGCCGGGGTGTGGGTGCTGGTCTTCGGCTGGGAGTGGGCACTGCTCGCCATCCCGATCCACCTCTTCGGCGACCGCGCCCTGTTCGGCAACTCACTCAAGCCGTTCTCGGTGTCCTTCGAGCCGACCCCACACCCCGCATACGCCCGGTTCACGGCCGAACTGGTGACGTCGTGAGAGCCGAGCTGGCCGACTGGGACACCGCGCCGAACCTGCTCGACGGTGCGATGAACCTGGAGCTGACGGCCGAGGACTGCGGCATCAGATCCTGGCTGGCGGCCGTGCCGCAGGGGACCCTGCGCGGTCGGCTCGACGGGCACGACCCGGCGCTGACCGTGCCGGCGCACATGCGTGCGCCCGGGCCGCTGCGGGATGCCCTGGCGCGGGAGTACGCGTTCCGCTCGGTCGCGGAGGACAAGGCGGCCCGGGCGCTGGCCTACCTGGTCGCCGCCGCGCCGACCGTCGCCACCATGGAGTTCTACGCGACGCAGGTGCTCGACGAGGCACGGCACGCGATGGTGTTCCGCAACCACGTGCTCGCGCTGGGCTTCGACGAGATCACCGCGCTGGTCGCGGACGACGTGGCAGCCGTCCTCGATCCGTTGGCGGAGTTCAGCGTTCCGGTCATGCGGGAGGACTTCATCGGTGGCGTCGTGACGATCGCGATCATCCTCGAGGGCGCGCTGGCGCCGACCGCGGAGCTGGCCGAGCGGAAGTGGCGGCCGCTCGACCCCGCCGCCGCGGAGATCGACCGGGGTGCCGGCATCGACGAGATCCGGCACCTGACCGTCGGCGCGGCCATCGCCAAGCGGCACCTCGAGGCGCATCCCGAGGACCGCGACCGGGTCGCCTCCCTCATCCGGGACGGCATGCGGCTGTGGACGACGCTGCCGGTGCACGAGGTGGTGCACCGCCGCGAGGTCCTGTTCCAGCAGGGGCTCGAGCGGCACGCGGACCTCGTCGGCGACTACGAGGTGTGGCCGGGCAGGTGTCTCGTCGACACCACACCCGAGGAGCGCCAGGCGATGGCCGAGGAGTGGTCGCGGGAGATGCGTGAGTCCCGGTTGGCGTACATCGGCCTCGCGGAGGCCGCGTCATGATGGAGGAAGCCAGGGTGCTGCCGTTCCCGGTGCCGGACCTGCCCGGGCCGGGTTCCGCCGCGGTGCTCTGCGGACTCGGCACGTGGTTGCCGTCCCGCGTGGTCACCAACGCCGACATCGCCTCCCGCCTCGACACGTCCGAGGAGTGGATCCGGGGTCGCACCGGCATCCGCGAGCGGCGGGTCGTCGATTCAGGTGTGTCCACGTCGGACCTCGCGGTCGAGGCGGGGCAGCGCGCGCTGAAGTCCGCGAACCTGGAGCAGGTCGACGCGGTCGTGCTGGCGACCACCACCCCGGACCGCCCGTGCCCGGCCACCGCCCCCGACGTGGCGTACCGGATCGGGTTGGCGCGGGCGACCGCGTTCGACGTCAACGCGGTGTGCACCGGCTTCCTCTACGGCCTCGCGGCCGGCGCCGGGTTGATCGCGACCGGGATCGCCGAGCGGGTGCTGGTGATCGGCGCCGACACGTTCTCCACGATCGTCGACCCGGACAACCGGACCACCGCCGCGATCTTCGGCGACGGCGCCGGCGCGGTCGTGCTGCGGGCCGGCACACCGCACGAGTTGGGCGCGCTCGGTCCGTTCGACCTCGGCAGCGACGGCCAGGACGCGGACCTGATCATGGTGCCGGCCGGCGGGTCGCGGCAGCGGTCCACGCACGAGCCGGCCGAGCCCGGCACCGAGTACTTCACGATGGCCGGCAAGGCCGTGTTCCGCAAGGCGATCTTCCAGATGTCCGCGTCCGCGCAGTCGGTGCTGCGCAAGGCGGGCCTGCGGTTGCGGGACGTCGACCGGTTCGTGCTGCACCAGGCGAACGTGCGGATCATCAACGGCATCGCCGACATGCTCGGTCAGCCGGTCGGCAAGTTCGTGAAGAACATCGACCAGGTCGGCAACACAGCCGCCGCGTCCGTGCCGCTCGCCATGGCCTCCGGGTGCGAGAACGGCGAGCTGCGGCCCGGGCAGCGGGTGCTGCTCGGCGCGTTCGGCGGCGGCCTGACCTGGGGCGCCACCGTGCTGCGGTGGCCGGACATCGAAGCGATGTAGGGAGATCGACATGTCTACTTTGGACCGCCTGCGTGAGATACTCACCGCGTACTTCGGCGTCGAGGCCGACGAGGTGCGGCTGGACGCGACGTTCGCGCAGCTGGACCTCGACTCGCTCGCGATCGTCGAGTTCGCCCTGGTCGCGGAGAAGGAGTTCGGCGTACCGATCGGCGAGGACGAGGTCTCTCCACATGCGACGGTGACCGAGGCGCTGGCCTTGTTGGGTGCGAAGGGCGTCCCAACTGATGGATAGCGGATTCCACGCCGCGGTCACCGGCCTCGGCATGGTGACCCCGGCGGGGATCGGCGTCGACGAGAGCTGGCGCCGCATCTGCGCCGGCGTGTCGATGGCCGCGCACGACGAGGAACTGGACGGCATGCCGATCGACTTCACGTGCCGGGTGCCGGGCTTCGACGCGGACGCGTTGCTCGGCCGGCGCACCGCGTGGCGGCTCGACCGGTACGTCCACCTGGCGCTCGTCGCCGCCCGCGAGGCCATCGCCGACGCCGGCCTGGACCCGAAGGAGTGGGACGCGAGCCGCGTCGGCGTCGTGATGGGCAACGCGCTCGGCGGCATCGGCACCTTCGAGCGGCAGCACAACACGATGCTGTCCGAGGGCACGAGCAGGATGTCGTCGATGCTCATCCCGATGATGGGTGTGAACATGGTGGCCGGCTACCTCGCCATCGACTCCGGCGCGCAGGGCCCCAACCTGGTGACGACCACGGCGTGCGCGTCCGGCACGACGGCCATCGGCACCGCCCGCGACCTGCTGCGCACCGGCCGGTGCGACATCGTCATCGCCGGCGGCGCGGAAGCCGGTCTGACCAGGCCGATCCTGGCCGGGTTCACGCGCATGGGCGCGTTGTCGGGCCGGGTGGACGACCCGACCGCGGCGTCGCGCCCGTTCGATCGGGACCGGGACGGCTTCGTGGCGGCGGAGGGCGCGGGGGTGCTCGTGCTCGAACGGGTCGAGCACGCGAAGGCACGCGGGGTGCGGATCCGGGCCCACGTCAGCGGGTACGGCGCCTCGGCCGACGCGCACCACGCGACCGCCCCGGACCCGACGGGCGTGGGTGTGTCGGCCGCGATCGGTTCCGCGCTGGCCGACGCGGACCTCCTGCCGGCCGACGTGGACCACGTGAACGCGCACGGCACGTCGACCCCGCTCAACGACGAGGTGGAGGCGAAGGTGGTGCGGCGGATGTTCGGCGACCGGCCGGCGGTGACGTCGGTCAAGGGCGTGACGGGGCACTCGCTGGGTGCGGCCGGCGCGATCGAGGCGGCCTGCACGGTGCTGTCGATCGAGACGGGGGTGGTGCCGCCGACGGCCAACTGCGCCGACCCGGCGGTCGACATCGACGTGGTGCGGTCGAAGCCGCGCCGGCTGCCGGTGTCGGCGGCGGTGAGCAACTCGTTCGGCTTCGGCGGCCAGAACGCGGTGTTGGTGTTGACGGCCGCATGATCACCTTCGCTGGCACGTTCCAGGAACTGTCCGCCGCGGTCCGCGACGCCGGACTGCTGGCCCCTCGGCGTGCCTACTACGCGGGGAAGATCGCACTGAACCTGCTGCTGGCCGTGTCGTGCTGGACGGCGTTCCTCGTCGTCGGCGACTCGTGGTGGCAGGTGCTCGTCGCGGTCGCGCTGGGGATCTCGTTCGTGCAGTCGGGTTTCCTCGGGCACGACGTCGGCCACCACCAGGTGACCAGCGGGAGGCTCCAGTACGTGCTGGGCCTGGTCCACCTGAACCTGCTGATCGGCGCCTCCTACGGGTGGTGGGTGGGCCACCACAACCGGCACCACAGCGACCCGAACAACCTGGACCGGGACCCGGACACCACGCGGCGGCAGGTGATCTTCGACCCGTCCGAGCTGCCAGTGAAGGGACGCACCCGGTTCCGCCGGTTCGTGATCCGCTTCCAGGCGGTGATGTTCTTCGTGCTGCTGGCGCAGGAGGCGTGGCGGGTGCACGCGGCCGGGTTCCAGGCCGCGCGGTTCCTGCGGCGGCCGTGGCTGGAGCTGAGCCTGGTGATACTGCACGGGGTGCTGCTGCTGACGGCGGTGTTCACCACGCTGTCGTTCTGGTTGGCGGTGCTGTTCGTGCTGGTCAGCCAGACGGTGTTCGGCTTCTACCTCGGGCTGGTGTTCGCCCCGAACCACAAGGGCATGCCGGTCTACCGGTCGGCCGAGCAGCCGGACTGGCTGCACCGGCAGGTGCTGACCGCACGCAACATCCGGCCCGGGCGGTTCACCGACCTCATGTTCGGCGGCCTGAACTACCAGATAGAACACCACCTGTTTCCAACCATGCCTCGAGCGAATCTTCGCAGGGCCAGGCCTATCGTCCAGGGTTACTGCGCGAAGCGCGGAATCCCGTACTGCGAGGTGTCGGTGCCGGCCTCCTACCGCGAGGTGGCTCGGTACCTCGGCGAGGTGAGCGAGGCGGCACGGTCATGAGGACGTTCTCCACACCAGGCGAGCTGGTCGGTTCCGTCGGAACGCGGCTGGGCACGTCGTCGTACCAGGTCGTGCTCCAACACGACGTGGACGTGTTCGCCGCCCTGACCGGCGACCGCCAGTGGATCCACGTGGATCCGCGGCGAGCCGCGGGCGGTCCCTTCGGCGGTCCCATCGCGCACGGCATGTACCTGCTGTCGCTGGTGCTGCCGATGCTGACCGAAGTGTACACAGTAGACGGTGCGGCCCTGGTGCTGAACAAGGGCTTCGACCGCGTGCGGTTCCTGTCCCCGGTGCCGGTGGGCGCGCGGGTCCGGCTCG
>NZ_JBJMIE010000817.1:0-12050 GCF_045807065.1 Actinophytocola sp.
CCAGCGCACCGTCCGTCCTCCGCAGTGCCGCTATGCCACTGATCTTGCCGGTCATGCTGATCCAGCCGCTCCAGCCGCCGGCCGAGGTCTGGTAGTTGTGCCACGGCGCACCGTCGGTGCCGGTGCCGAAGACCTCCAGCCGGCCGTCCGCGTTGCTGATGGCCGCGATGCCGCTGATCTTGCCCGTCATGGACACCCAGCCATTCCACGCACCGCCGGGAGTGAGCTGCCAGTTGTGCCACGGCGCGCCATCAGTACCGGTCCCGAACAGCTCCAACCGACCGTCCGAACTGCGTACAGCCGCTATGCCGCTGACCTTCCCCGTCATGCTGATCCAGCCACTCCAACCACCGGCCGAGGTCTGGTAGTTGTGCCACGGCGCACCATCGGTACCGGTCCCGAACAGCTCCAACCGGCCGTCCGCATTGCTTGCCACCGCCAGACCGGTGACTTTGCCGGTCATGCTGGTCCAGCCACTCCAGGCGCCGCCAGGAGAGGCCTGGTACCGGAAGTACGGCACACCGTCGGCGCCGGTCGTGAACATCTCCAGCCGATCGTCGGCGTCCGCGGCGACCGCGTACCGGTGGGTGCCGCCGGACGAACTCCACAGGTAGTCGACGATGATCTTCGCGTCGCTGACCTGGCTGGCGTACCGGTCCGGGAAGGCCGACACCTGGACCCGCTGGCAGACCGCGCCGATCTCGGCGTCGGAACTCGCGTTCATCCAGCTGTTGTTCGGGTACTTCGACAACATCGAACCGAGGAACGCGTTCGTCGCCCAGATCGGGTCAAGACGCTGCGCCGCAGTCCCCCACGAGGCCCGCTGCTGGAACAGGCCCAGGCTGTCGTGGTCGACCTCCTCGCTGATGTTCTGCAGATGCGTCTCCACGATCACCGTGCTGATCGCGATGACCGCCGCCTTGCGGTCCAGACCACGGTCCCGGACCGCCTGGACGACCCGCCGCGCGCAGGAGGCCCGGTAGGCGCTCATGTTGCCGCGCATGTCCTTGGTCAACGTCGGGTTCAGCGTGTTCGCCATCGCCGTGTCACCGGCGTTGGTACCGACCAGGTCGCACGCGGCGGTCGCCGCCAGTGTGGGAATGGTGACCTCCGCCGGCAGGGGGACGTGCGGCGGTGTCGGGTCCGGCGGCGCCGCGGTGGCCGCTCCGGCAAGGCCGAGCACGACAGTTCCCAGCACGGCCAGTACCGCGGTAGTCGTCGATAATCGTCTCATCAAGGTCATTGGTCGTCTCCCTCTGTGATGCCTCGTGAATGGCGCTGTGGATCAGATGGGGCGACCGAGGCTGTACCAGCCGCTCCAGGATCCCGGGGACTGTTCCCAGTTGTGCCACGTCGCGCCGTCGGTGCCGAGACCGAAGATCTCCAGCCGGCCGTCCGTGTTGCGCACGGCCGCTATTCCGTTGACCTTCCCGGTCATGGACACCCAACCGTTCCACGCGCCACCGGGCGTGAGTTGCCAGTTGTGCCACGGCGCGCCATCCGTGCCGGTGCCGAAGATCTCCATCCGGCCGTCGGCATCGTTGAGGGCCGCGATGCCGCTCACTTTTCCGGTCATGGAGACCCAGCCGTACCAGGCGCCACCGGGCGTGCGCTGCCAGTTGTGCCATGGCGCGCCATCAGTGCCGGTCCCGAAGATCTCCAGCGCACCGTCCGTCCTCCGCAGCGCCGCTATGCCACTGATCTTGCCGGTCATGCTGATCCAGCCACTCCAGCCGCCGGCCGAAGTCTGGTAGTTGTGCCACGGCGCACCATCCGTACCAGTACCGAACACCTCCAACCGGCCGTCCGCGTTGCTGATGGCCGCGATGCCGCTGATCTTGCCCGTCATGGACACCCAGCCATTCCACGCGCCGCCGGGAGTGAGCTGCCAGTTGTGCCACGGCGCGCCGTCGGTCCCCGTCCCGAACAGCTCCAACCGTCCGTCTGAACTGCGCACAGCCGCGATGCCGCTGACCTTGCCCGTCATGCTGATCCAGCCACTCCAACCACCGGCCGAGGTCTGGTAGTTGTGCCACGGCGCACCATCCGTGCCCGTGCCGAAGACCTCCAGCCGACCATCGGCGTTGCTGACGGCCGCCATCCCGGTGACCTTGCCGGTCATGGCGGTCCAGCCGCTCCATTCGCCGCCGGTCGTGGTCTGGTAGCGGAGGTACGGGGCGCCGTCCGCCCCGGTCGTGAAGACCTGCAGCCGATCGGCGACGTCCACGCCCACCGCATGCCGGTTGGTGCCGCGCCACTGCGCGACCGTCTCACCCTTGAGGACACTGAGCACCGCGCGCTTGTTGTCCAGACTCGTGGTCTTGTCGCGATCCTCGCTGAGGTGGATGTGCCACAGATGGGAGTTGTCCGACGACGAGCTCTGGTCGCGGCGGAAGTCCCACCCTTCGACGTCACCGTCGTTGTCCGCCTGACCGAAGAACTCCTTCCACCCGTCCATCCGGGGATCGTTGGGATCCTGACCGGACGCCAGCAGACGTTTCGAGTATGTCGAGATCGTGGCGTAGTTCCCATCCTGGGCGTCGGGGAAGGTCCAGTCGTACGCCGCGGCCTTGTCGGACGGGCCACCGAGGTCTTCCGGGTCCCGGATCGAGTAGTTCCCGGCGGAGTTGGCGTCTCTGGTGTTGTGATAGCCCGGTTTGTTGGCGTAGATCCCCCCGTCTTGCGAGCCCGGTTGGAGCGACAGCAACTGCTCCATCAGCCACCACGACTCGTCGGTGATCCGGGAGGGATTCGGGTTGCCGGCGGCCGAGGTGCCGTTGGTGACCCCTGAGTCGGTCGTGTAGGTGGATCCGTCGGGCGTGTTGGCTCTTGCCGCCGGACCGTTGAGCACTGAGATGAATGCCAGTGCCGTCGCGGCGAGCAGGAATATCCCTCGGAATGTCCGGGTGCTCGAGGACCGCACCCGTCGGCTCGACGGGCGATGTGGTGAGCGCATGGATGTCCCCTGCGATTCGGTTGATGTGTCCGGGCGGGTGTCGGTCGCCCGCTTGTGCCCACCGTTCTGCACCGATGGGCGCCGCCGATGGATCCCGACCGAATCCGAACACCGCTCCCGGTACCGGCGTTCGGATTCGGTCGGGATCTCCGCATGGCGGCGACGGAGGGCGGACTGTGACAACACATCGATTGGTGCAGGAGAGGAAGCTACGCATGAGACTGTTCCCACGCGGCCGCGGTGTGGTCACCGCCGGGATCGCGATCGCGGCACTGTTGTTCACCGCCGGCCCGGCTGCCGCCACACCCGCGGCGGGTTCGCCAGGAGCCGCGTCCGTCACCGCGCCGGCCGCCGCCACCGGACTCGCCGACTGCCTCCTGGGGCGCGTGTGCGTGTGGGTCAACGCCGACTTCGGTGACGGGCCCGGGCAATGGGAGGACAACGAGAGCGACTACACGCGGTACCCGCACCCCAGCTGCGGCGACCGCGCCAGCAAGACCTGGAACAACTGCGCGTCGTCGGTCTACAACCACGGCGCGCACTGCAACATCATCTTCTACGACAACACCGGGATGTCCGGCGCGACGCTGCCACTGCGGCGGGGCAGCTATCTCGCCAACCTGACGCTGAACAACATGAGCGACGGCGCCCCCGCGAACGACCGCTTCGGCTCGCACCGATGGTTCCAGTGCGCCTAGTGGCACGAGCAACGGTGTCGCACCGGCTCGTCGCGGTGCTCGCCGGGTTGGTGGTGCTGGCCTGTTGCGCGTGTGCGCCGCAGGCCAGCACCACTCCGGGCACCGGTCCGGCACTGAGCCCGGTCGCGCTCGACCTGGTCACCGGCTCGGGTGACCAGCCGGCCAGGGAGCAGCAGCTCGACGTCGCCGAGGAACGGCTGACACAACGGTGCATGACCGCACGCGGACTGACCTACCTGCGCCACGAACCGCTGCCACCCAACGGATCCGACGAAGAGCGGGCAGCCGACCTGCCGCGTCGCCGAACCGTCGGCTACGGATTGGGCTCGTCGGGTGGGGGCCAACCGCCACCGGACCCGGACGCCGGTGAGCCGGCCTACGAGCGGGCCCTGTTCGGCGATCCCCGGCACCGCCAGGAACTGCGGCTGCCCGACGGTTCGCTCCACACGTTCCCGGGTGACGGCTGCATCGCGCAGAGCCGGACCGAGCTCTACGGCGACGTCAACCGCTGGGCCAGGGTCGTCTCCGTCCCGCCCGTCATCGACAACGTGCTCCGCGACCGGACCCGCGAGGCTCCTGCGTTGACCAGGGCCAACGCGCGCTGGACGTCCTGCATGGCCGCCGCCGGTTTTCCCTACCCCACACCGGAAGCGGCCATCGAGGACCTGTCGGCCGCCTACACCGGGCACGGCTCGACGCCCGCGCTCAGAGCCCGGGAGACGGCCACCGCCGTCGCGGACGGGGAATGCGCGATCCGCGCGCACGTGCCGGCCGCCGACCTGGCGGTGCGGCGGGAAGCGGCCCGGTCACTGCCGGCCGAGCAACGGGAGGAGCTGAACGAACTGGCCACACTGCAGTGCGCCGCGTCCCAGCACGCCACCAGGATCACCGGACACAGCGCGCCGGTCTGCTGACTGCGGCGAGTTCAGGCCCCGGACTCATTCTCGCTGGTCGTGGTCGCTGTCGTCGACGCTCGTGAGGTGGGCACGGATCTCGTCGGCCTCCGGCATGCCGAGGTCGGTGTAGAGGGTCAGGGCATGGTGGTAGTACTCCCGGGCGTGGGTGCGGTCGCCGAGGGTGCGGTGGGCGTGGCCGAGGCCGGCATGGGCACGGGCCTGCTGCTCGCGGTCACCGATGTCGGCGGCGACGGTGTGGGCGGCGGTGTGGCGGGCCAGAGCGTCGGCAGGGTGACCAGCGGTGTGGACGGCTTCCCCGAGACCGTTGAGCGCCCACACTTCGCCGTCCCGGTCGCCGGTCTCGCGGAAGATCGTCAGGGCCTGCTGGTGGTGTTCGACGGCCTGGACGGGCTGGCCGAGGCGGGTGCGGAGGATCCCGATGCCGTCCAGCGTCCAGGCTTCGGCGTCGCGGTTGCCGAGTTGCCGGGACAGGGCCAGGGCCTGCCGGTAGTAATCGGTGGCCTCCTGGTGGCGGCCCGACCGCAGCATGACCCTGCCGAGGCTGATCAGCGTGTGGGCTTCGCCAGTCCGTTCACCGATCTGCCGGAACAGAGCCAGGGCCTGCCGGTGGTGGTCGGTGGCCTCCTGGTGGCGGCCGAGCCGCAGCTCGACGATGCCGAGGTTGTTCAGCGTGTGGGCTTCACCGATCCGGTCGCCTGCCTGCCGGCTCAGGACCAGGACCAGGACGTAGCGGTCAGCGGCGGCCTGGTGCTGGCCGGCCATCGTCTCGATGATGCCGAGGTTGTTCAGGGCGCGGGCTTGGCCGGCGAGGTCACCGGTCTGCCGGAACAGGTCCAGCGCCCGCTGGAAGTGCTCGGCGGCCGGCCCGTACCGGCCCAGCCGGAAGTGGGTGCCGCCCAGGCTGGTCAGGGCGTGGGCCTGTCCTGTCGGGTCGCCATTGTCGCGGGCGGCGTTGCCGGCGTGACCGTGCACGGTCAGGGCGTCGGTGTGGTGTCCGCTGTCGAGGTAGCGGTACAGGGTGCGGGCGAGTCGGGTGGTGTGGGTGGGCCAGCCGTGGCCGGCGGTGTGGACGGCTACCCCGACGAGGGTGGGGCGTTCGGTATCGAGCCAGGCGCGCGCGGTGTCCGGGTCGGTCAGGTCGGGGGTGGGGGTGCCGGCCGGGGGGATCCGTGGCCGGTGGTGGGCTTCGGCGGGGTGCAGGGTGTTCATGGCGTCGGCGCTGGTGGCGAGGTAGTGGTCGAACAGGCGGGTCAGGGCGGCGCGACGGTCGGGTGGGCGGTCCTCGTCGTGGGCTCGGGTGGTGGCGTGGGCGCGGATGAGGTCGTGGAAGGTGTATCGGCCGGGGGTGCCCTGTTGCAGCAGGTGGTCGTCGTGCAGGAGGCGCAGGTGGGTGTGGGCGGTGGACAGGTCGGTGTCGGCCAGGGCCGCGGCGGCGTGGGCGTCGAAGTCCTGGCCGGGGTGCAGCGCCAGGAGTCGCAGCAGCCGTTGCCGGTCGGTGGGGAGGTGGTGGTAGGACAGGTCCAGGGCGAGCTCGACCGCGGTGTCGAGGCGCCGGTCCTGGTGGCGCTCGTCGAGCCGGTCGGCGTGGTCGGTCAGTGTCCAGCCGGGTGTGGCGCGAATGTGCGCGGCGAGTAGACCCAACGCCAGCGGCAGGTAGCCGCAGCGCCGGGCGATGCGTTCCGGGGCGTCGGGGTCGGGGCCGAGGGGAACACCTGGTGCGGTCCGGGTGAGGAAGCGCAGAGCTTCTTCCGGGGTGAACACATCGACCGCGAGGTGGACGGCGGAGCGCAGGTCGGTGAGGCCGCGTCGGCTGGTGACCAGCGTGAGGCAGCCGGGAGCGTCGGGGAGCAGGGGGCGGACCTGGTCCGCGGAGAACGCGTTGTCCAACACCACGAGGGCGCGGGTGCCGACCAGCCGCTCTCGGTAGAGGGTGACGCGGGACTCGATGTCGTGGGGAACGGTGTGGCCTGGCACGCCGAGCAGACGCAGGAAGCCGTCCAGGACGGCGGCGGGGTCGGCGGGTGGTTGGGTGGGGTCGGGGTGGAACCCACGGAGGTTGACGAACAGCACCCGGTCGAACGGCTGCTGCTGGTTGAGGACGTGTCCGGCGTGGATGGCGAGCTGGGTCTTGCCGACACCGGCCATGCCCTCGATGGCGGAGATCACCACCGCACCGCCATCCTGCCGGTTGTCGGCCAGGGCCTGACAGAGCCGGTTCAGTTCGGTGGTACGGCCGGTGAACGCGGCCAGGTCCTTCGGCAGGCTGTCCTGGACCCGGACCTGCGAGGCCGCCGTGCTCTCCCCGCTGATGACCTGGAGCGCCTGGCGCCACTGCGCCACGTAGCCGGTGTCCGGATGCAGCGTCCGCACCACCGCCACGACCAGCTCGGTGTTCACCCGTCGCCGGCCGAGCCGAAAACAGTCCACGACCGTGGTCTTGCCCGCCAGCTCACCGGCGGGCCGGCCCTCTGCCGCCCAGGCGGCGTTGACGCGATCCTTGATGGTTCCGTAGGAGGGATCACCGGCCCAGACCTTCAACAACCGCAACCGTTCGACGAGACCGTCGAGGGTGGTCGCCTGCCCGGGATCGGGCAGCACCGCGAATGTGACCGCTGGTTCTCGTGAGAGTGACATGACTGGTCTCCCCCTTCCCTGCGACCAGTATCACCTCGACATCCGCCAACGGCACCAACTGGGCGGCATTCTCAACGAGTACCATCACCGCTGACCTGCATATACGACGTTTTCGGCAAGCACAACGCGTTGACCCCGGAGGCGCTGCAGGCACGCCTGTTACCGATGGAACGGGCGGCAAACGTGTGTCGTCCAC
Source organism: Actinophytocola sp. (assembly GCF_045807065.1). Lineage (GTDB taxonomy): Bacteria > Actinomycetota > Actinomycetes > Mycobacteriales > Pseudonocardiaceae > Actinophytocola. Next base: position 7,402 of record NZ_JBJMIE010000817.1, read on the forward strand.
CCGTCGGAGGGTAGATACGACGAGTGCCGGAATTGCACGTACAACAATACGAGACCACGAACAATGTAACCTTCCTACCGACATTCCACGGCGTGACTCGAAAATTCAAATATTGTCAGCTTGCGTGAATCTCTGATTCGCGGACAAGGCGACAGGCAATATGCACGGCTGCCCGATGAGGCGAAGGCTCCTTCATCTGATTGACGTCAGGTATGCGGGAGAGGATGCTCACTCAGGTACGCACGGCGGTTCTGGGGAGCGCGAGTGTGACAGCACGCCTGCTCCCTTCCGGATGGAATCCGAAGAGGACACGATGGCTCTGCTGCGAATTTCCGCGCCTGCCGGCTCGCTGCCCGGTCCTGAGGAGATCGAGGGGCTGGACATCCGCGTTTCGACGGTCGAGCGCTTGGCGGCGGATCGTTATCAGATTTCCGGCCATGGTCCCGAGTCGCTGATTCCCGAACTGGAGGCACGCGGCTGCGAGGTCGAGGTGCTGATGAGCACCGACGAGGTCGAACAGTTCCTCAGCGAGGTCGCCGCGGCGGTCAGTCCGCCGGACGACGAAGAGCTGGGGACCTGAGATGCCTCCGCCGTACCAGGACATCAAGGTTCCGCTGCGTCCACGCGAGATCGAGGCCGCGCTGGCCGATCTCGCCACCACGTACGGACCGCTGTGCCAGCGAACGGTTTTCGGCACGAAAACGGCCCGTGGCAAGGAACACAGTTACATCAAGATCGCGAACGGCAGCGGTGCGAAGAGGCCGGCCGTCCTCATCATCGGTGGGGTGCACGCCAACGAGTGGGCACCGCCGGACGCGTTGGTGACCTTTGCCCGCAACCTGCTCGTGTCCTACGACACGGGCACAGACGTCGTGTTTCCCGCGATGACCGTCGCACCAAACGACGGGCCGCCGGTGGCCTACCGCGAGTGGCGGATGAAGGCGTCGGACGTGAACGCCATCATCAGCGCGGTCGATCTGTACCTGTTCCCGAACGTCAACCCGGACGGCCGGGAATGGGAACTCAGCCATCCCACCCCGATCGGTTGGCGCAAGAACCGCAGGGGGCCGGCCAACGCACCATACGGCGTCGATCTCAACCGGAACTTCGACATCATCCGCGAGTTCGAGAAGTACTACGACGTGGCCTTGTACAAGCAACGGTACGGCGGGAGCGAGCCGGCAGGCACGCAATCCTCTCAGGATACCTACCGGGGCGACAGGCACCCGACCACGCATCAGCTGGTGACCGAGCCGGAGGTCAGCCACGTCCAACAACTCCTCGACACACTGCCGATCCGCTATTTCGTCGATGTGCACATGGAAGGTCGCAAGATTCTGTTCTCCTGGGGCATGGAGGAGGACGGCGACGACCCGGCCATGCGCTTTGACAGCCCGGACCCGAAATTCATCGGCAAGAGGGACGGGCTCAAGTCCGACGACGCCTTGTGGGCGACGCCGCCGATGCAGGGAATCACGGACTACAAGGAATACCTGCCAGATGATCCGCCGCACCGCATCCGTTCCAGGGCTGAACTCATCGCGCGGGTGATGCGCGGCTCGATCATGCTTGCCGCGACCGGCCACCACGATCCGCAGGTGACGACCCCACAACAGCACTACTCGAACTACACGGTGGGGCAGAGCGCATTTCTCTACCTGCCTGTCGGCGGTGGTCCGAACTCGGGCTGCTCGGACGACTACGCGTGCAGCCGGCAGTTCGTCCACCCAGAACGCAAACCGATCTTCGCATACACCCTCGAGACCGGGCACTCCGACGAACAGGGTCAACACCCTTCCTACGACGACCAAAAAAATCACTTCAGGAAGATCAACCGAGAGATCCACGCCGCGTTGTTCGGCCTGCTCCAGGCGGCGGCCGCAGGCTGTTTCATCGCGACCGCCGCGATGGGCACGGAAGACCACCCGGATGTCGAGTACCTGCGGGCACTGCGGGACGAACGGCTACGCGCCACCCCACGTGGCGCGCGGGTCGCGGACGTGCTCAACCGCGTCTACTACAGCTTCAGCCCGGCGGTGGCCCGGTACCTGGACGTCCACCCCCGCGCACGGAAGACGGTACGGGTGCTGGTGATCCGACCACTCGCCGCCGCGCTGCGCCGGATCTTCGGCGCCGAAGGGGGAGGTCGCTGATGGCCGGGACCATGGCACGCCTGGCCGTCGAGGTCGGGAAGATGCTCGAGCCGCTCACGGAACGCCTCACCGCCGGGCAGGCCGTCGAGTTGTTCGCCGAGGTCGGCCTGCCCGTGCCGCCCTCGGTCGCCACGTCGCCCGTCGTCCGGGACGCCGTCAGCTCGGCACTGAACGTCGTCGCCGCGGTCCCCGCCAAGGTCACCGCGCTGCTCGAGGCCGAGAACGCGGGCGAGGACGCCGCGGCCGCCGCACTGGGCGAACTGGTGCTGGTGCTGGGCGGCGCGTACGCCGCGGTTCGGGCCATGGCCGGGGCAGTGGCGGCAGCCGTCACCAGTGCCGGCCCGGTCAGCGCACCGATACAGGCGGTCCTCGCGGACCTGCCCCAGCGGCTGGTCGGCTTCACCTCGGTCACCTACCTGCTGCAGAAGCGTCCCGCGCTCGGCACCACATTGGCCCTGTTCGGGCTGGTCGACAACACCGTGGTGCCACCCGACGGTGACCGGCCTGCCTACGAGCACCGGCAGCTCCGGCTCGACCGGCTGCGGGTCTTTCTGAGCGACCCACTGCGGGCACTCACCGCGCTCTACGGCTGGGGCACCCCCACGGCCGCGCTGGACGCACGGCTGCTGCTCGGCAGACTGCGTGACCTCACGAGCGCGGTCGGCATCCCGACCGTGCTGCTGACCGGCCCCGACGGTCGCCCGGAGCTCGCCGCATACCTCTTCCGACTCGACCCGGTCCTCGCGACCCCACCGGGCACGCCGACGCTGCTCGATCTGCTGCTCGACATCTTCGACCTCAGCGGCCTCGACCTCCCGTTGCCGTTCGGCAGGACATGGGCAGCCCACCTGCATGGCAGCGGCGCGTTGAACCTCGGTCCGGTCCTGCGGATCGAGCCACCCGCGACCCTGCGGCCGCAGACACCGGCGCCGAACGTCCACGGCGAGGTGTCGGTGACCTTCGACCGAACCCCGACCGGCACCGGCCCGATCGTGCTGATCGGGACCGCCACCGGCACCCGGTTGACCGTCGAGGCCGTACATGTGGCACTCGGTGTCGCGTTCGGCGCCGACGCCGGTGGGGTCAGTGCGCGACCCGTGCTCGACATCGAACTCACCGGCGGCAGGCTGGTCATCGACGTGGCCGGCGCCGACGGGTTCATCGCCGAACTGCTGCGTGGCGTCAAGCTCGAGGCCGCGTTCGACCTCGCGATCACCATCGACCCCGAACACGGTCTCCAGTTCCGCGGCAGCGGTGGGCTGGAGACACAGATCCCGGTACACGTGCGGCTCGGCGCGGTGGAGATTCCGCAGATCTACCTCGGGATGCGCCTCGCTCCCGAGGGCCCGACGCTGGAGCTGTCCTCCGGGCTCTCGGCGGCCCTCGGTCCGGTCAACTCGGTCGTGGACCGCATGGGTGTGCTCGTCGAACTGTCCTTTCCGGACGGTGGCGGCAACGTCGGCCCGGCACAGCTGGACTTCGCGTTCAAGCCGCCAACCGGGGTGGGGCTGTCGGTCGAGGCCGGGATCGTCTCCGGCGGCGGGTTCCTGTCCTACGACCCGGTACGTGGGGAGTACGCGGGGGCGCTGGAGCTGGAGTTCGCCGGGATCGTCGAGGTCAAGGCGATCGGGCTGATCACGACTCGGATGCCGGACGGCAGCAAGGGTTTCTCGCTCCTGATCGTGCTGAGTGCCGAGTTCGGCGGCGGTGGCATCCAGCTCGGGTTCGGGTTCACGTTGCTCGGCGTCGGCGGGATTCTCGGGCTGAACCGCCGGATGGACCTCGACGCGTTGGTCGAGGGCGTGGTCACCGGATCGATCCAGTCGGTGATGTTCCCTAAGGACGTGGTGGCCAACGCGCCGCGGATCATCAGTGATCTGCGGAAGTTCTTCCCGCCGGAGGACGGCACGTTCCTCGTCGGCCCGATGGCGAAGATCGGTTGGGGCACGCCGACGCTGGTCAGCGTCTCGCTCGGGGTGATCGTCGAGGTTCCACCCGGCAACATCGCGATTCTCGGTGTGCTCGAGTGTGTACTGCCCAGCGAGGACATCCCGTTGCTGGTGCTGCGGGTCAGCTTCGTCGGGGCGCTCGAGGTCGACAGGTCACGCCTGTGGTTCTTCGCGAGGCTGTTCGACTCACGCATCCTCAGCATGACCATCGACGGTGGGATGGGCCTGCTCGTCGGCTGGGGCGACGACCCCGACTTCGTGTTGTCGGTCGGCGGTTTCCACCCCGCGTTCACCCCGCCGCCGCTGCCGTTCCCGGTGCCGCCGCGCCTGTCCGTGGACATTCTGAACTCGCCTGGCCAGCTGATCCGGGTGTCCGGCTACTTCGCCATCACCAGCAACACCGTCCAGTTCGGCGCGAAGGCCGAGCTGCGGCTCGGCTTCAGCGACTTCGGCATCGAGGGCCACCTCGGCTTCGACGCGCTCTTCCGGTTCTCCCCGTTCTCGTTCGTCGTGCACGTGTCCGCCGGGGTCTCACTCAAGGCGTTCG
>NZ_JBJMIE010000818.1:0-12735 GCF_045807065.1 Actinophytocola sp.
CCGACCGACTGGCGGCCGGCACCTACGGCACCTGCACCCGCTGCGGCTCCCCGATCGCACCGGAACGCCTCGACGCCCTGCCGGCCACCACCACGTGCATCAGGTGCGCCAGTTAGGACGGTTGTCAGCCGCGGCGCACAGCGCGTCCCGAGATACGGCGCATGTCATGAAGGCGGGTTGCGTCCTCGACGTGCCTCCAGGGTATCGGGGGCCGGGCAGCGGAAGTGGACACGGAGAGACGCGGTGGCCGCCGGAGGTCCGGTGGCGGCCACCGCGTCATGGGGTCACGGGCAGGCAGTCCCGTGATCTCCCCGCGGGATGGGTGGGTCCCGCGGGTGTCTTCAGGCGGTGGTGCCGATCGCCGGTGTGGCCGGGGATGTCGTCGTGGTCGTGTCCTGTCGGCCCGGTTGGCGCAGGAACAGGGTGAGCAGCGCGGACAGCAACGCGATGCCGCCGGCCAGGCAGTAGGCGCCGGTGTAGCTCCACGCGTTGACCACGGCGGCGGCGAGGCCACCGCCGCCGACGCCGCCGATCAGCTTGGCGCTGTAGACGAGGCCGTAGTTGCTGGCGTTGTTGTTCTCCCCGAAGTAGTCCGGGACGAGGCTCGCGAACAGCGGGTAGAACGCGCCGCCGCCGAACCCGACCAGGAACGCGAAGAACATGAACACCGGTGTGTTGTGCGTGTTGCCCGACCACAGCACGCCGAACTGCGCGACGGCCGCGATCACCAGCACCGACGTCAGCGTCTGCCGCCGGCCGATCCGGTCGGACACCCAGCCGACGAGTGCGCGGCCCGTGCCGTTGACGATCGACAGCACGCCGGCCGAGGACGCCGCGATGAACGGTCCGAAGCCGCTGGCCTTGGCGAACGGCACCTGGAAGTTGATGCCGAACAGGGACACGCCACCGATGATCACCAGGCACACCCACATCAGCGGGAGCATGCCGGTGCGGATCGCCTCCACCGTCGAGAACTGGCGCACCGCGGGCGGGTTCACCACGAGGCTGCGGCTACCCGTCGCCTTCGGCCGCGGGTCGACGCCGGCCGGCCACCAGTTCTTCGGCGGGTCCTTGAAGAAGAAGCCGCAGACCGCGACCACGACGAGCATGTAGAGCCCGACGAGGGTGAGGATGATCGAGTAGTTCGTGGGGTGCAGGAGGGCGCTGAAGATGTAGATGAACGGCACCGACCCGTACGCGAAGCCGCCGTTGACGAAGCCGGTGAGGCCGCCGCGCTTCTCCGGGAACCACTTGCCCACCATGTTGATGCACGTCGCGTAGACCATGCCGGCCCCCGTGCCGCCCAACACGGAGTACCCGAGGAACGCGAGGAACAGGTTGCCGCTGTTGGCGATCGTGAAGTAGCCGATGCCGCTGAGCACCGCGCCGACCAGCATGGCCGAACGCGCGGAGACCCTGCCGCTCTCCCGCAGCCTGCCCGCCGGGAACGCGACGCCCGCCTGGAAGACGGCCCACACGCTGGCGAGCCAGAACACGTCGGACAGCGACCAGCCGTAGTTGCTCTCGAGCGTGTCGACCACGGCGCCCCAGCCGTACTCGAAGACGCTCACCGCGACCATCGCGAGCCACGGCAGCCACACCATCCATGTTCGCGAACGCCCCAAGATGTCCTGCGAAGTTTCCCCCACCCGGTAGACACGACCGTTGTCGTCGGTCAGTTCCTCATAGCTGACGGCACCTTTGCCCATTAGCCTCTCCCGGTTTCACGGCAGACGGGATCGCCGTTTCCCGCCCGGTGCGGAAAACGGAACCGTGGCCCGAGCGAGCGACTACTCGCCGCTCAGGCCAGCTCAACGCTTGATTGCATACAGTATGTCGTACACATGGTGATACACCTCACGTCATGCGGTGTCCAGGAGAAAACCGAGCCGATCGCTTTTTTCTCAGCGAAATCCGGACAGATCACGCCAAACGGACCTAATCGCCTTTACCATCACTTGGTAAAGGCATAGGCCATAGTTGGGAATTGAGCGATCACACGATCGGCGTGGCGGCCTCAGCCGTAGCGCAGGTCGAACAGGCGGTCCCTGGCCACGGCCAGCGCGCGGGTGATCGCACCCTCGAGCACTCCGCTGTCCCCCAGAGTGCTGGCCACGACCTCCGGACGCAGCGGCCCCAGCTCCTCGATCCGCGCGGTGATCGCCGCACCCAGCATGTCCAGGTTCCGGCCGACACCACCGCCCAGGACCACCACCTCCGGGTCCAGGATCGCGGTCACCGCCGTGACCAGTGAGCCGATCCGCCGGCCCTCCGCGGCCACGATGCCCGCGGCCACCTCGTCGCCGGCCGCGGCCGCCGCGAAGACCTCCCGCGCCGAGTCGACCACCATGCCCGCCGCACGCGCTGCGGCCGCCACACCCGCCGCGCCGGTGGCGGCCTCGGTCGCACCCCGCTCCCGGCTGTCCGGGGTGGGCACCACACTGTCCGGCGTCGGCACGAAGGACACCTCGCCCGCCGCGCCGCGAGCGCCGACGTACAGCTCGCCGTTGATCACGATCCCCATGCCCACGCCGGTGCCGACCGACACGAACACGAAGTTGGCCAGGCCCTGCCCGGCACCCCGCGCCAGTTCGCCCACCGCGGCCAGGTTCACGTCGTTCTCGATGGCCAGGCCGACCTCCAGCGCGGCCCGCAGCCGGTCGACCAGGCCGGGACGGCCCCAGCCGGGCAGGTTCTGGGCGAAGTCGAGGCTCCCGCTCGCCTCGTTCAGCACACCCGGGCTACCGACCACCGCATACGTCACCGCCGACCACGACAGGCCCGCCTCCGCCGCCGCCTTGTCCGCCAGCCTGCGCACCCGCCGCACCAGGTCGGCCGCCGAGTGGGCCGTGTTGCGCGCGTCCTGGCGCGCGATCAACGAGCCACGCAGGTCGGCGATCGCGACCCGGATCCAGTCGCGGCCGACGTCCACGCCCGCGACATGCGCCGCCTGGGCGTTCATGTCGTAGATGGCCGTCGTGGGGCCCGGGCGGCCGCCGACCGCGCCGACCATGAGCACGAGCCCGGCCTCCTCGAGGCCGGCGAGGGCCGCGGACACGGTGGGCTTGGACAGCCCCGTGACCTTGGCCAGCTCACCGCGCGACGCCGGGCCGTGCTCACGCAACCGGTCCAGCAGCAGCCGCTCGTTCATGGTCCGCAACAGCCGCGGCGTGCCTGTCTGGCCCCGCATCCGGCCTCCGTTCGTCGGGTATGGACATGCCGCTATTAGTAAACTACCTTTCTTACCATCATTGAGCGAGCGGTCCGACGCCACGGGGTGACGCGAAAGATGCATCGACTACGGCCCATCCTCGTCGCACTGCTGCTGGTGGTGACCGCCTGCGGCAACAGCGGCAACAGCGGTGACAGCGACGACAAGACCAAGATCGCGCTGTTCCTGCCGGAGTCCAAGACGACCCGGTACGAGGCGTTCGACCGGCCACTGTTCGAGGCCAAGGTCAAGAAGCTGTGCTCGAACTGCGAGGTCCTGTACGCCAACGCCGACCAGGACGCCGCCAAGCAGCAGAGCCAGGTCGAGTCCGCGCTCACCCAGGGCGCCGACGTGCTGGTGCTCGACGCGGTCGACGCCGCGGCCGCCGCTCCCCTGGTCAACCAGGCCAAGCAGCGGCACGTGCCGGTCATCGCCTACGACCGGTTCATCACGGGCATCTCCTACGACTACTACGTCTCCTTCGACAACGTCCGCGTCGGCGAGGTCCAGGGCAAGGCCCTGCTGGACGAGGTGACCAGGCGCGGCAAGACCGGCCAGGTCGTGATGCTCAACGGCTCGCCGACCGACCCCAGCTCGGCCGACTACAAGAAGGGCGCGCACAAGGCCCTGGACGGCAAGATCACGATCGGCCGCGAGTTCGACACCCCCGACTGGAGCCCGGACAAGGCGCAGCAGGAGATGGAGCAGGCGATCACCTCGCTCGGCCGGGACACGATCGTCGGCGTCTACTCCGCGAACGACGGCATGGCCTCCGGCGCCGTCGCGGCGATGAAACGCGCCGGCTACCCGACCCTGCCGCCGATCACCGGCCAGGACGCGGAGCTCGCGGCCGTGCAGCGGATCCTGACCGGCGAGCAGACCATGACCGTCTACCTGGACATCCGCGCCCAGGCGGAGAAGTCCGCGGAGCTGGCGGTCGCGCTGTCCAAGGACCAGAAGCCGAAGGCACCGACGAAGGTCGGCCAGATCCCCGCGTTCCTCCTCGACCCGATCGCGGTCGGCAAGGACACCATCAAGGACACGATCGTCAAGGACGGGTTCTACACGGTCAAGCAGATCTGCACCCCGGAGGTGGCCGCGGCCTGCGCGGAGGCCGGGCTCAAGTGACGCTGGAAGCCGTCCTCGACGTCGTCGACATCACCAAGACCTACGGTGCGGTACGGGCGCTGGACGGTGCGCACCTGAGCGTGCGCGCCGGCGAGGTGGTCGCGCTGGTCGGGGACAACGGTGCCGGGAAGTCCACGCTGGTCAAGGTGATCTCCGGTGCCGTGCAACCGGACAGCGGCACGATCACCTTCCTCGACCGGCCGGTGCGCGTCCACCGGCCGTCGGACGCGCAGGCGCTCGGGATCACCACGGTGTTCCAGGACCTGGCGTTGTGCGAGAACCTGGACGTGGTCGCCAACCTGTTCCTCGGTGTGGAGAAGCGGTCGTGGAGCGTGCTCGGCGAGCTGTCCATGGAGCGCACGGCCCGCGACCTCCTCTCGTCGCTGGACGTGAAGATCCCGGACGTGCGCGCACCGGTCGCCCTGCTGTCCGGCGGCCAGCGGCAGTCGGTCGCCATCGCCCGCGCGTTGCTGGGCGAACCGAAGATGGTGATCCTCGACGAGCCGACGGCGGCACTCGGCGTGGAACAGACCGCGCAGGTGCTGGACCTGATCCGCCGCCTCCGCGACCGCGGGCTGGCGGTGCTGCTGATCTCGCACAACCTCGTGGACGTGCGGGAGGTGAGCGACCGGATCGTGGTGCTGCGCCTGGGCCGCAACGTCGCCGACCTCGAGACGGCCACCGCCTCGCAGGAACAGATCGTCGCCGCAATCACGGGAGCCTCGCTGTGAACCAACTGGTCTCCGCCGCACGCGACCGGGTGCGGCGCGGCGACCTCGGATCCGTCCCGGTCGCCGTCGGGCTCGTGCTGATCGCGGTGGTCTTCTCCTCGCTGAACCGGCACTTCCTCTCGGCGGAGAACCTGACCAACCTGGCCCTGCAGATGGCGGCCACCGGCACCATCGCACTGGGCATCATCATGGTGCTGCTCCTCGGCGAGATCGACCTGTCGGCGGGCTCGGTCAGCGGCCTGTGCGCGGTCGTGATGACGCTGTTGTACGTCCGGTCGACGTGGCCGCCGGTGCTGGCCGTCCTGGTGGCCCTGGTGGCGGTGGCCCTCATCGGGACCCTGCACGGCGTGATGCGCACGGCCCTGGCCATGCCGTCGTTCGTGGTGACGCTGGCCGGCCTGATCGGCTGGCAGGGGCTCCTGCTGTACCTGCTGGGCTCCGAGGGCACGATCAACCTGCCGTTCGACCACGGCATAGCGACGCTGTCGGACACGTGGCTGCCGCCCTGGCTCGGGTGGGGAGTCGCCGTGGCGCTGGTGGCGGTGCACGCCGGGGCGTCGTGGGTGACCCGCGCCCGGCGGGTCCGCGCCGAGTTGCCCGCGCCGGGGCTGTGGTGGGTCCTGGCGCGCTCGGGTGGACTGGGCGTGGTGCTGGCGGTGGCGGTGGCGGTGCTGAACTCGGACCGCGGGGTTCCCCTCACGTTGGTGGTCTTCGGCGGCCTGGTGATCGTGGTGGACCTGGTGCTGCGCCGAACCGTGTTCGGGCGGCGGATGTTCGCCGTCGGCGGCAACGCGGAGGCCGCGCGCCGGGCGGGCATCAACGTGACCGCGGTACGCGTGCTGGCGTTCGTCGCCGCGTCCGTGCTGGCCGGCATCGGAGGAATCCTGGCCGCGTCCCGACTGGCCGCGGTGAACCAGAGCTCCGGCGGCAGCGACATCCTGCTGATGGCCATCGCGGCCGCCGTGATCGGCGGAACCAGCCTGTTCGGCGGACGGGGACGGGCACACGCGGCCCTGCTGGGCATCCTGGTGATCCAGTCGATCACGAACGGCATGCTGCTGCTGAACGTGAACTCGTCGATCCGGTTCATGGTCACCGCCGCGGTACTGGCGGTCTCCGTGGCGATCGACTCCCTCGCGAGGAGGGGCGCCACGGGCGACCTGCACTGAGCGCTCAGGTGAACATGTTCCCGATGGCCTCGCCGAGCTTCACGGCCTCGGTCAGCAGGCCGCCGACCGACCTCGCGGACGCCTTGAGTCGCTCGATCCCCTCGACGAGCCGGGACCGTTCGGGCGTCTCCTTCCGCAGTTCGGCGTCGATCTCCTCGATGGCACCCCTGCTCAGGTACCTGTCCGTCGTGGACAGCTCGTCCGCGGACCGGTCGACCATCTCCCGCAGGACGCGCACGGTGCGCAACAGGTCCGTCCTGCCGCTCACCGCGTTGCCGACGCCGGCGACCATGTCGCCGTGGCCGGTGACGCTCCCGCTGCCGCTGTTGCTGATGCCGTAGTTGATGATGCCGTAGATGCTTCCGGCGTCGTCCACGCCTTCCTCCTCCTGTCAGGTTCCGGTCTTCACCGCGGTGGACACCCCAGCGGTCATGGCTCCCCCGCTGACGACCTGCCCGCCGCCGGTGTTCATGATCCCGAAGTTGAGCACCGCGGCCTGCCGCGTCTCGTACTCGCTGACGTCCACGCCGTGGCCGCGCAGGAATTCGACGACGAACTCGGTCACGCGGCGTTCGACGATCTTGGTGTACTTGTCCTGGTCCACCTTCTGGAAGAAGTGGTGCGGGGCGTCGCTCGCGGCGAGGTCGCGGATGCTGTTCCGCGCGCCCCGGTCGACGATCCTGGCCCCCTGGCTGCCCGCCAGCTCGGTCTGGCGCTGCCTCCTCGCGTGCTCGACGTCCACCCGGTTGCGCTGGTAGGCCGTCCACGCGACCCGCGCGGCGAACAGGCCGGCCCACAGGCCCGCCACGCCGAGCCCGATCAGCCACGTCTCGGACACGTCGAGGCCCCACCAGTACGCCAGCACGAACAGGCTCCACGGCAGGAAGGACAACCCGACGACGATCGAGCTGACCGTGGCGACCGCACCACGCCGCACCGCCGGGTCACGCCGGGGCCGCAGCTGGTTGATCTTCGCCGCGAGCGCGCGGAACCCGTTCAGGACGGCCGTCACCGGGCTGGACATGGCCATCATGAGCACGTCGCTGACCGCCAGCTCCGCGGGCAGCCGGTCGACCTCGTGGAACTCGGCCCTGATCGGGAGCAGCACGTAGCTGTGCAGCTCGGTGTGCAGTGTGTCGCCGCGCAGGTCGAAGCCCACGAAGATCGACGTGACCAGCTCCTCCGCCCAGCTGCCGATGTTGACGCACAGGTACTCGCGCGCCGAGTCGTACTGGTCGGTGCCGCCCGGACCGCGGGTGAACGGCGGCAGATCGGCGCCGCTCTCGGTCAGCGCGGTCCGGTATAGCCTGCGCTCGGCCTTGAGGCCGTGGATCCGCCCGTCGGGCCGCGCCCTGGCGCGGAGCTTGTCCACGACCTCCTGGTGCACGTAGGCGTACAGCTGGTCGAGCGTGAACGGCCGCGCCGGCTCCGGCCCGAGCGCTCCCCGCAGGATCACCGAGAAGGACCAGCTGCGGGACAGCGTGCCCGCGCCGACGAAGGGGACGTAACCGCTGTAGTACACGCCCGACCGGTGCTGGTCGGCGACGATCTCCGGCAGGCGTCCCGGCAGCGACCGGTGCGCCGGGACGGCGATCCGCCTCGGCGCCGCGTTGCCGCGCGCGGGCGCGCCCACGGGCCGCTTCAGCCTGGTGACCAGGGTTTGGGCACAGACGAGCTGCTCGACGAAGACGACCATCCACGCCCACCACACCGCGGCGAGCACCAGGGTGACCGACAGCGTTCCGGCGGAAACGACGCTCGACGCCAGCGGCAGCAGGCAACCCAGCATCGCCAACCCGCGGACGCGCCGCCTGCGCCGCGCGTTCAGCGCGTGCGCGAGCACCGCCACGGGGTCATATCCATAACTGGGCGCGACACACCGGTTCCGCTGTTTGAGCAATTCCTCGATCACCTGGTCGCAGAATCCCGGGTCGACGTGCACACCCGCGCACAACAACCGCGTGACGTTGCTGTCGACGTGGGCCCGCGGCCCGGGCAGCAGAATGCCCGAGGGGCCGGCCCGCCCGCGCCGCCGGGTCGCCCTCGGCGCGGTCATCTCACCCATCCCGCCACGACCGGCGCGGGCGAACGGGCGGAGAAGACACCGAGGTGCGGGGCCTGTTGGTCGCCGTCGTCCCACACCGGCAGGTGCCAGACGGCGAGCACGACCAGCACGAGCAGCGGAATACCACCGATGACCAGCACGGCGCGCCTGATCGTGGGCGACAACCGGTAATCTCGGAATTCGTCCAATTCCAACCACTCTGTTTCACGTGCGGTCGGCAGATCACCGATGAGCTTTCTCGACACAATGTTTCCTCAGCGAACTCGACGATGCGCGGCCCCGTCAACGTACTGATGTCACAGATCGTCTTCCACACTTCAGAATCACCCGATCGAGTACATTTATCGTCGTCCACCCTCCTCGCCGGCCGCGCGGAGGCGAACACGATCACCCGCCGCCCCTGGAGCCCGGCCACGGTGCCGGCTACCATGTAGATTGTTAGGAAGGTTGCTTAACCAACTCTGTCGAGCTGACGGCATCCCCGGAGGCACCTGTGCGATCCCGGATCGTTCTGCGAATGCTAACCATCGCGGCGCTCGTCGCGAGTGTGTGCGGAGTGGCCGCCCCGGCGGCCAGCGGGCAGGCCGCCGCCCGGTTACACGTCAGCGCGGCCGCCGGCACCGCGACGGCGATCCCCGGCTTCCTCATCCAGAGCTCGGCCGAAGTAACCGACGACGCGGCCGTCTCCCGCCCCGGTTTCGCCACCGGCGGCTGGTACCCGGTCACGTCGAGGTCCACCGTGTACGCCGGTCTCCTCCAGAACGGCGTGTACCCGGACCCCTTCTACTCCACCAGGATGCGGGACGTGCCGAAGGCGCGGTTCCAGGTTCCCTGGTGGTACCGGGCGGACCTGACCCTCGACAGCACCGAACAGCGAACCTACCTGGACTTCAGCGGCGTCCTCGCCAAGGCCGACGTCTGGCTCAACGGCACCAGGATCGCCACCAAGGACCAGGTCAACGGCGCGTACACGCGGCACGACCTCGACGTCACCGCCCAGGTGCACCAGGGCGTCAACAGCGTCGCGTTCAAGGTGTACCCGAACGATCCCAACAAGGATCTGTCCATGGGGTGGATCGACTGGGCGCAGACGCCACCCGACCAGAACATGGGCATCGTGCGGGACGTGCTGGTGCGCCGCAGCGGCCCGGTGGCGCTGCGCGGCGCACACGTGGTCAGCAAGCTCAACACGAGCCTGAACCACGTGGACCTGACGGTCAGGGCGGACGTGCGCAACGACACGGCGACCGCGGTCTCCGCCACCGTGTCGGGAACGGTGGCGGGACGAGCGATCAGCCAGACGGTTGCCCTGGCCGCCAAGGAGAAGAAGACCGTCACCTTCGCCACCACCGGCATCGACAACCCCAGCCTCTGGTGGCCGGCCGGCATGGGTGGCCAGCCGCTCTACAACCTCGACCTCACCGCCGCCGTCGGCGGCACCGCGTCCGACGCGGCACACAGCACGTTCGGCGTGCGGGACGTCAAGGCCACGCTCAACTCCAGCGGCGGCCGTTCCTACACCATCAACAACCGGCCGCTGCTGGTCAAGGGCGGCGGCTGGTCCCCGGACCTGTTCCTGCGCTGGAACCAGCAGTACGTGTCCGACAAGCTCAGGTACGTCCTGGACCTGGGCCTCAACACCGTCCGCCTGGAAGGACACATCGAGCCCGACGAGTTCTTCGACCTGGCCGACCGGTACGGCGTCCTGACGCTCCCGGGCTGGGAGTGCTGCGACAAGTGGGAAGGCCAGGTCAACGGGGACGAGACCGGCGACCCCTGGACCGCCGCGGACTATCCCGTGGCGAAGGCGTCCATGACCGGCGAGGCCGAGCGGCTGCGCAACCACCCCAGCGTCATCTCCTTCCTCATCGGCAGCGACTTCGCCCCCGACGCGACCATCGAGAAGAACTACCTCGACGCGCTCAAGGCCGCCGACTGGCCCGACCCGATCGTCCCCGCGGCGTCCGCGAACGCCTCGCCGCAGCTCGGCGACTCCGGCATGAAGATGAACGGCCCGTACGACTGGATCCCGCCGAACTACTGGTACGACAAGGCACACGACGACAGCGGCGGCGCGTGGAGCTTCAACTCCGAGACCAGTGCCGGCCCGGACATCCCGACCATGGACACGCTCACCCGGATGATGTCGGCCAGCGAGCTGAACACGTTGTGGAGCAACTACTCCGCCGCCCAGTACCACCGCTCGCAGTCGTCGACCTTCGCCAACATCAAGCTGTTCGGCGACGCGCTCACCGGCCGCTACGGCAAGCCGACCAGCCTGTCCGACTTCGTCCGCAAGGCGCAGCTCGCGCAGTACGAGAACGTGCGGGCCGAGTTCGAGTCGCACAACCGGAACTTCACCGACGGCTCGAACCCGTCGACCGGGCTGATCTACTGGATGCTCAACAGCGGCTGGACCTCCCTGCACTGGCAGCTGTTCGACTACTACCTCGACCAGAACGGCGCCTACTACGGCGCGAAGAAGGCCAACGAGCCGCTGCACATCCAGTACTCCTACGACAACAAGTCGGTCGTGGTCCTCAACCAGAACCACTCCCCCGCCAGCGGGCTCACCGCGGTCGTGAAGCTCTACAACCTCGACGGCACCGAGAAGTTCACCCAGACCAGGACGGGCCTGTCCGTGGGCGGCGACGGCGCCAGGACCACCGCGCTGACGATCCCGTCGGTCAGCGGGCTGTCCACGACCTACCTGGCGAAGCTGGTGCTCACCGACTCCGCCGGCAGGGAGGTCAGCCGGAACGTGTACTGGCTGTCCACGAAGTCGGACGTGCTCGACTGGGACAACAGCGACTGGTACTTCACGCCGACCACCGCCTACGCCGACCTGAAGGGACTGTCCAACCTGGCGCAGGTCAGCGTCGCCGCCACCGCCACCACGGCGAACGGCGCCGACGGCACCACGACCACCACCGTGACCCTGCGCAACACGTCGTCGGGCAAGGTCCCCGCCTTCTACGTCGACGCGCACGTGGTCGGCGCGGGCGGCGCGCCGGTGCTCCCGATCAGGTGGAACGACAACGCGGTCAGCCTCTGGCCGGGCGAGTCGACCACCCTGACGGCGACCTACCGCACCGCCGACCTCGGCGGCGCGGCGGCCTCGGTGCGGGTGTCGGGCTGGAACACCGGGACGCAGACCGTCCCCGCCAGCCGGCGGTGACAGCGTGACCGACTGAGCGGTTTCCATCCGCCGCGCGGGGGAAGGCCTTCCAGGACGACTGGACGGAGGGCGCGGCGGATGGAAGCCACGGTCAGGCTGCGGGTGGACGGCACGGAACGCGTGGTCGTCGTGGACACGCGGACCACGGTGCTGGACGCGCTGCGGGAACGCCTCGGGGTGATGTCACCCAAGAAGGGGTGCGACCACGGCCAGTGCGGGGCCTGCACGGTCCTGGTGGACGGGCGGCGGGTGATCTCCTGCCTGACGCTCGCCGTGGCACAGGACGGCGCGGACGTCACCACCGCCGCGGGACTCGCCGACGGGGAGGCGCTCCACCCCGTGGCGCAGGCCTTCCTGGACCAGGACGCGCTCCAGTGCGGCTACTGCACACCCGGCCAGATCTGCTCGGCCGTCGGCATGCTCGACGAGGTCCGGCGCGGCTGGCCCAGCGCGGTCAGCGGGGGCGAGCCGGGCCCCCTCGACGCCGGGGAGATCCGCGAACGGATGAGCGGCAACCTCTGCCGGTGCGGTGCCTACGCCAACATCGTCCGCGCGATCGAGCAGGCCGCCCGATGATCCCCTTCGACTACCGCCGCGCCGAGGACGTCCTCGGCGCGGTGACCCTGGTGCGCGAGCACGAGAACGCCGCGTTCCTCGGCGGCGGGACGAACCTCGTCGACCACCTCCGGCTGGGGGTGGCGGCTCCGGAGCTGCTGGTCGACGTGAGCAGGCTGCCGCTGGACCGGGTCGAGCCGCTGCCCGGCGACGGCGTGCGCATCGGCGCGTCGGTCCGCAACTCCGACCTCGCCGCACACCCGCTGGTCCGGCGCCGCTACCCCGTGCTCAGCCAGGCGCTGCTGTCCGGGGCCTCCGGCCAGATCCGCAACCTCGCCACGACCGCCGGCAACCTCCTCCAGCGCACCCGGTGCGTCTACTTCCGGGACGTCACCACGCCGTGCGACAAGCGCGAGCCGGGCTCCGGCTGCTCCGCGCTGGAGGGCTACAACCGCTACCACGCCGTCCTCGGCGCCTCGCCGCACTGCGTCGCCGTCCACCCCTCCGACCTCGCGGTCGCGCTGGTCGCCCTCGACGCCGTCGTGCACGTGCGGGGGCCGGACGCGGCACGCACGATCCGCGCCGAGGACCTGCACCGCCTGCCCGGCGACGAGCCCCACCGCGACACCGTCCTGGCGCACGGCGAGCTGATCACCGCGGTGGACGTGCCGGACCTGCCGTTCGCCGTCCACTCCCGG
>NZ_JBJMIE010000819.1:0-51755 GCF_045807065.1 Actinophytocola sp.
GCACCACCCCCGGCCCCGGCGAGCCCCGCCGCCCGAGCACGGCCCCACGCTCAGGCGTGCCCCCCGATTCCGCCACCACCTGTCCCCATCCCATCTGTGGCAGCGTTGCCGCCGCCGGCGCCTGGTCAGCAACCACCGAGTCCGCCGTCGCCGAGCGGTGCCTGGCCACCACCAGGCCCGTTGGCGCCACCCGGGCCAGCTCTCCCCGGTGCGGCACCTGTCGAGGCGGCGCCCGCTGAGCCGTCCCACCCTGAACCTGTCCAGCTCCCGGCGGCGCCCGTCGAACCACCGGCCGGTGCGCGGCGTGCTGTCGAACCGTTGCGCGTCGAGCCAGCCCCCGCATCCCCTGCCTCCGCGCCATCCGAGCGATCGCGCCCGGAGCGCGCTTCCGCACAGCCGGGCGCCGTTGAGCGCCCAGAGCCAGCCCCTTTTTCCCCCGCCGGACCCGAGGTGTCGGGTCTTCAGGCCGAAGCCGAGCCGGTGCGCCTCTTGCCGTCCGGGTCGGCATCTCCCGCCGCGCCGTTGCGGCTCGGGCAGGTGCAGCCGGTTGTGACTCCCGGTGGAGAAGTCCCGGTCACCGTTGAGTTCTCGGCGCCTCGGCGGCCCGGTGTCGTGCTCGGGGGGAGTCGTGCGGAGCTCGACTTCGACGACGACTTCGGTGGTGCGCGGCGGGCCACGGTGCTCGCCGGGCCGCTCGCGCCTCCCGACCAGCCCCACCGCCGGCTGATCCGGTACGACCTCCTCGCCGGGGCGGCGCTCCTCCTCGCGCTGCTCGCGCTCGTGCCGCTGCTGCTCCTCCGCGGTGATCCCGAGGAGATCTCCAGCACGCCCAGGGTTCCCGCCGCCGGCGGGGCGGGCTCCGGAGAAGTGACCGTCGAGCTGGCCGAGCCCACCGATCTCAGCGACAAGGTGCAGCTCAGCTGGAAGGCCAGCCGCGATCTCGACTTCGCCGTCGTCGTGGCCGCGGAGGGGGAGTCGACCCGGGTGTTGCTGGCCGAGCGGAACCACACCATGACCGTGGACGTCAAGCCTGGGCGCAAGTACTGCTTCCTCGTCCAGGCGTCGGACGGCGACCGGGTCTACGAGAGCGAACCGCAGTCCCTGCGCGGCGCGAGCTGCCGGAAGTGACCGGTAGCCACCGGAAGTGATCAGCCGCCCGAGTGCATCATGTCGGCGCCGGCCGGCACGGTCGGGTCGTCCGGGTCGTCGAGCCAGCCGTACGGCAGCGTGACCTTGCCCGCCGAGCCCTGGCGGCCGCGTGGACCCTCGCCGGCGGCCGGGAACGGGGCGTCGTGGTCGAGTTCGGGTAGGTACGTGTCCAGTTCGGCCAGGGTGGACACCATCGAGAACTTGCGGCGCAGGTCGGTGCCGACCGGGAAGCCCATGAAGTACCACGCCATGTGTTTGCGCAGGTCACGCATGCCCTTATCCTCGCCGTCGTGTTCGACGAGGAGTTCGGCGTGGCGGCGCAGGACCCGCGCCACCTCCCCGAGGCAGGGACCGTCGGGGACCGGCTCGCCGGCGAACGCGGCCTGCAGCTCGCCGAACAGCCACGGCCGGCCAAGGCAGCCGCGGCCGACGACCACGCCGTCGCAGCCGGTCTTCGCCACCATGGACAGGGCGTCGGCGGCCGTGAAGATGTCGCCGTTGCCCAGCACCGGGATGGTGGTGACGGCCTCCTTCAGCCGGGCGACGTGCGTCCAGTCGGCCTGGCCGGAGTAGCGCTGGGCGGCGGTCCGCGCGTGCAGCGCCACCGCGACCGCGCCCTCGGCCGCCGCGATCCGGCCGGCGTCGAGGTAGGTGTGGTGCTCGTCGTCGATGCCGATGCGGAACTTCGCGGTCACCGGGATGTCCCCGGCGGCCTCGACCGTCGCGCGGATGATGTTGGCGAACAGCTTCCGCTTGTACGGCAGCGCCGCGCCCCCACCCTTGCGGGTGACCTTGACGACCGGGCAACCCCAGTTCGTGTCGATGTGGTCGGCCAGCCCCTCACCCACGATGATCTTCACGGCCTCCCGCATGGTGGCCGGATCGACCCCGTAGAGCTGCACGGACCGCGGCGACTCACTCGGGTCGAACGTCATCATGTGCCGGGTCTTGGCGTCCCCGATGACCAGCGCACGGGCCGTGATCATCTCGCACACGTAGAGCCCGGCACCATACTCCCGGCAGAGTCGCCTGAAGGCGACGTTCGTGATCCCGGCCATGGGCGCGAGCACGACCGGCGGATCGACCCGGTAGGGGCCGATCTCGAGGACAGGCTTGGTCAGCGTCGCGGTCACGCCGTCCATTGTCACTCCCGCCCGAACCAGACTGCCGGTGACCTCCGGTGCCACTCCCCGTGACCACTCGGATCAGTCGAACAGGCCTCGGACGTCCTCCGCGGTGAGGGTGGGGCTGAACGTGTCGCCGTCGTCCATGACGTTGGTGAACAGTTCGGCCTTGCGGCGTTGTAGGGCCATCACCTTCTCCTCGATCGTGTTCCTGGCGATCAGCCGGTAGACCATGACGTTGCGGGTCTGGCCGATGCGGTGGGTCCTGTCCACCGCCTGGGCCTCCGTGGCCGGGTTCCACCACGGGTCCAGCAGGAAGCAGTAGTCCGCCTCCGTCAGGTTCAGGCCGAAGCCGCCCGCCTTCAGGCTGATCAGGAACACCGGGGCCGCGCCGCTCTTGAAGCCGTCGATGACCTCGGCGCGGTCCCGGGTCCGCCCGTCCAGGTAGCAGTACTCGACGCCCTCGGCGGCCAGCCTCGACCGGACCATCGACAGGAAGCTCGTGAACTGGCTGAACACCAGCGCTCGGTGGCCGCCGGCGACGACGTCCACCACCTGCTCGGCCAGCGCGTCGACCTTGGCCGAGGGCATGTCCGCGTGTTCCGGCGACACCAGGCCCGCGTGCAGGCTGAGCTGACGCAGCGCCGTCAGCGACCGCAGGATCGTGAACCGGTTGCGGTCCATGTCCTCCAGCAGGCCCAGCACCTTCTGCCGCTCCCGCTGCAGCACCGTCTGGTACAGCTTCCGGTGCTTCGGGTGCAGCTCCACCTCCAGCACCTGCTCCACCTTGGCCGGCAGGTCCGTGGCCACCTGCTCCTTCGTGCGGCGCTTCATCAGCGGCCGCACCCGGCGGCGCAGCTGCGCCAGCAGCGAGGCGTCGCCCTCCCGCTCGATCGGCCGGGCGTAGTAGTCGCGGAACCGCGTGGGGCTGGGGAACAGGCCCGGTGCGGTGATCGACAGCAGCGACCACAGCTCCATCAGGTTGTTCTCCATCGGCGTGCCCGTGATCGCCAGCTTCACCGGCGCCGGGACCCGCCGCAGGCACTGGTACACCTTCGACTGGTGGTTCTTCGTGTACTGCGCCTCGTCCATGATCAGGCCGGCCCAGGGCACCGCCGCGTACGCCTCCACGTCCAGCCGCAGCAGCGTGTACGACGTGACCACCACGTCGACGTCCGCCGGCAGCCCGGCACCACGCCGGGCCACGGACGCCACGCGCAACCCGGGCGTGAACCGGGCGGCCTCCGCGACCCAGTTGGACACCACGCTCGTCGGCGCCACGATCAGGAACGGGCGGTCCGCCGCGGCGTGGCTGATCAACGCCAGCGCCTGCAGCGTCTTCCCCAGCCCCATGTCGTCGGCCAGGATGCCGCCCAGCTGGTGCTCCCACAGGAACGCCAGCCACTGGAAGCCGTCCACCTGGTACGGCCGCAACCGGGCCTCGAGCGCGGGCACCTCGTACGACGCCACCGACGACAGCGACAGCAGCCCGTTCACCTGGCTCTCCCACGCCGCCGCCTGCCGCTCCACCACGCCGAGCGCCGCCAGCTCGTCCCACAGCCCCGCCTGGTACCGGCTGATCTTCAGCGTGCCGTCGGAGAACTCCTGCAGCGACCGGGCCTCCTCGATCAGCCGCCGCAGCGCCTGCAGCTCCGGTTTCTCCAGCGAGAAGTACGCGCCGTCCGGCAGCAGCAGGTGCGACTGCTCCCTGGCCAGCGCCACGAAGACGTCCAGGAACGGCACCTCCCGCCCCTCGGCCCGGATCGTGATTCCCAGGTCGAACCAGTCGTTGTCACCAGGCACAGACGACGTCGACACGCCGATCGTCACCGAGTCGCCGACCTCGCGGTAGTCGGCCGTCTCGCCCTCGACCACCACGTCGACGTCCGGCCGGTCGAGCAGCAGCGGCAGCACCTCGGTGGTGAACAGCATCGTGTCGATGCCGCGGACCTCGCCCGGCCACAGCGTGCCGTTCGAGCGCACCCCGAACTGTTCCAGCGGCACGTCGTCGAGCCCGTCGAGCAACGCGCGCTCGGCGCCCGGGTCGCGGTAGGCGGCGACCTGACCCTCCAGCGACGAGTACATGGACGTGCCGTCGACCTCGTACCGCCACTCCCACCGCAGCGCCAGCCGGTGCCCGGCGCCGTAGTCGGCGTGCAGCACGAGCACGGGCGCGGAGATCGCGACCGGCGTGAACGAGGAGTCGGACGAGACGACCGGCGCCAGCCGCCGCAGCCGCGGGTAGTACTCGGTGGCGAACCTCCGCTGCTCGGCGAGCGGGATCTCGAGCCGCCGGCCATCCAGGGCCAGCTGGCGCAACTGCGCCGGCACGGCCTCGACCAGCCGGGCCAGCCCCAGCCGCCACTCGCGGTGGTCGCTGACCGCGCTCATCTCCGCCCGGTCGACGTGCACGACACCGTGGTCGCCGACGAACGCCACCGGCACCGGATCGGCGACGCCGTCGATCCGCAGTGCGGGCCCGAGCAGCAGGTTCTTCCCGTGCCGCGTCGCGTCCAGGAGCAGTTGGGCGGAGTCGTGCCGCGGCACGTCACCGAGCCGCTTGCGGGCGTGCACCACCCGCAGGCCCATGGCGTCGGCCTCGTCCAGCATCGACCACAACCGGGCACTCCCGAACGTCGACAGGTCCAGGAAGTGCCCGTCCTGGAAGCCCGACAACGCGTACAGCTCCGTCAGCAGCCGCACGTGGTCCGGTAGGTAGTCGCCCTCCAGGCGCGTCCAGCTCACCCCGCCGCTGGTCCACCCGCTGCGCCCGGGCCGCACCACCCGCGCGTACACCCGCGGCTGGTCGGCCATCGACAGCTCGACCGCCAGCGGCGTCGCCCCGCGCGTCTCGGGCACGGACAGCAGCGAGTCCAGCGACTGGTCCCACGTCACGGCCTTCGGCCTGGCCCGCTGCCGCGGACCGGCGAGCCCGGCCGCGGTCAGCACGAGCGCCACCACGTGCTTGCAGTCGAGCGCCACCGGGCAGTCACACTCGCCCTCCGCGAACCCCAGCGCCTGCCCGAACCCCGAGGCGAAGTACGCCGTGGTCGTGTAGACCTCGCCGTGCGAACCCTGCACCCGCCCACGCACGGCACACGACGACTCGTCCCACCGCATCGAGACGACGGCGCCCTTGCGTGCGTAGGCCAGGCCCCGCGTGTACGACGTGGGCCCGGCCGCCTCCTCGAGCCCGAGGAGGTCGGCGCCGGCGAGCATGGCGTTCTTCATGGTCGCCAAAGCTAGCCGCGGGCACCGACAATCTCGGTTCGGCGCGCCAGCGGCGGGGCCAGCAACCAGACGACGGCCAGACAGGCGACCGCGCCGAACACCAGGAGTGTGGCCCGGGTCCCGGCGTACGTGGCCAGCCAGCCACCGAGCAGGCCGGCCACCGGCACCACGGCCCACGCCGTCAGCTCCATCATCGCGTTGACGCGGCCGAGCAGCTCCGGCGGGCACACGACCTGCCGGATCGTCATGGACACGACGTTCGTCAGGATGACGCAGAAGCTCGCCACGAACCCGCTGGCCACCCACCAGGCGAGCCCCCAGCCCGGGGTCGTGAACGCCTGCGCCAGGAACGCCAACCCCAGCAGCAGGGTGCCGCCGGCCAGCGCCCACGCCTGCCCCAGCCGCGCCACCAGCCGGCGCGCGATCCCGGCCGACAGCACCGCCCCCACCAGCCCCACCGTGCCGAGCAGGCCGATCACCCCGGCCGACAGCCCGATGTCGCGCACCAGGAACACCACGCTCACCGCCATGCCGCCGCCCTGTCCGAACACGATCGTCGCCGTGCTCAGCGCGATGGGCCGCAGCACGGGGTGCCGGACCACGTACCGCACGCCCGCGGCGATCTCACGCCCGAGGTGGCGGTCGGCGGCACGCTCCACCGGCGGCTCGCGGTGCCGCACGGCCCGCACCCACAGCCCCGACCACACGAACGACGACGCGTCGATCAGGAACACGAACGGCGCGGTCACGAGCTGCACGAGGTAGCCCCCGGCGCTGGCGCCCGCGAGCGCGGCCACCGACGCGTTGGCGGCCAGCTTCGCGTTCGCCGCCACCAGCTCGTCCCGCGGCAGCAGCCGCGGCAGGTACGACTGGTGCGCCACCTCGAAGAACACGGTCAGCACGCCGACCAGGAACATCACCACGTACAGCTGCCCGAGCGCGAGCGCGCCGAACGCGGCGGCCGCCGGCACCGACAGCATCAGCGCCGCCCGCCCGAAGTCGGTGACCAGCAGCACCGGCCGGCACCGCAGCCGGTCCACCCACGCGCCGGCCAGCAGGCCGAACAGCAGCCACCCCAGCGTCTCGAACGTCCGGACCAGCGCCACCTGGAACGTGGACGCGTCCAGGTACAGCACGGCGACCAGCGGCGCGGCCAGGAACGTCATCCGGGTGCCGAACTGGCTGACGGCGTCCGCCAACCACAGCCGACGGAAATCCCCCATGACGACACCCTAGCATTCGCTAGGGGGTCGCATACTGGTCGCATGGTGGATCCCGTCCTGCGTGCGCTCGGCCATCCGACCCGGCTGCGGATGCTGTCGTTGATGTGGGCCGGGCCGCTGTCCGCGGCGGGCCTGGCCGCGGAGCTGGGCATCTCGCACGGCCTGGCCAGCCAGCACCTCCGCACCCTCGACCGCGCCGGCCTCGTCGAGCTGGCCGAGGTGCGGGCCAAACGCGGCGGCCGCGAGCGCCTGTACCGGACGGTCAAGGGCAGTCCGCTCTCCGACCGCACCGACGTGTCGCCGCTGCTCACCGAGGCCTTCGTCAGCAACCTGCGCCACCGGCTCGCCACGCGGGCGCCCGACTCGGCCTCGGTCGTCACGGACGCGGAGCTGTGGGTCACCCCGGAGGTGTGGCGCGAGGTCCGCAAACGTTTGGCAGACCTGATGTACGAGCTGCACGAGCACTCCCAGCCACCACACACGCCGGGCACGACACCGATCGGGGCGTTCCTGATGGCCTTCGAGATGCGATCGGGGACCGGTCCCGAGGCACCCGACCCATACTGAGGGCATGTACCCCCAGCGACTGCCCCCGTCGACCGGCGGGCTGGCCGGCCGGGTGCCGCCGGCCCCGCCCGGCAGCATCTTCGTGCTGGCCGCCGGTGGCGGGTTCGCCGCGCCGCCGCGGGCGCGGTTCGAGGTCGTGTTCGGCCGCAGGGAACCGGACGTGCACGTGTGCGTCGGCGCGGACGACCCGCGCATGAGCCGGCTGCAGGGCCGGTTGGTGTGCATGGGCACGGAGTGGTGGCTGCGCAACGAGGGCAAGCTGCCGATCCGCCTGCCGCAGTCGCGCTTCCTGCTGTCCGGCAACGAGATCCCGCTCACCGAGGGCTACAGCCCGCTGTTCATCAGGACGTCCAAGCGGCGTGAGCACCTGCTGGAGGTGCGGGTGGTCGGCGCCGGCCGGCAGGACACGCTGACCGGCGTGGACGAGGGGACGGTCGAGCCGGAGAGTTGGCCCATCGACGACAACGAGCGGGTCGTGCTGACCGCGCTGGCGCTGCGGTACCTGCGGCAGGAGCCGCACCCGCAGCCGCAGTCGTGGAAGCAGGTCGCCGCGGACCTCAACGCCGCGACCGGCATGCACGCGGACTGGACGGAGAAGAAGGCCGCGAACGTGGTCCTGAAGGTTCGCGACCGGCTCGCGCCGCACGTGTCCGGCCTGCGCCTGGAGGACTGGGGCGACCCCGCCGGCAACATGGTCAACCACCAGCTCATCCAGGAACTGCTGCAGACGGCGACGCTCCGCCCCCCGGACCTCCGCCTGCTCGACGCCGACGACGGCTGACCGCCCCTGTGCGTTCCACACCCCCGCCCCGCCATGAACGGCGCGTTGTCGACATCGAGCGTCCGCCACCGGCCCGAACGCTCAGGCCGGTCCGGCGCCGTTCTCCCACCAGGCCAACAGGTCCTCCGTCGTCCAGGCCTGGAAGGCCAGCGCCAGGATGTCGTACTTGTCGGAGGTCCAGATCAGATGCAGGTTGTTCGCCGAACCACACGAGAGCCGCCCGGAGTCGCCGCCGCGCTCGTAGGGCGCGTCCGCGGTGAAGCCGGCCGGGTTCGTGCGGCAGTCGCCGCCGCTGACCTGCTGTTGCGCGAGGTACGCCGCGTTCATCGCGTTCGCGTCGGGGAACTGGTAGTAGAAGACGATCGGCGCACCTGGCGACGGTCCGCACACGACCCCGGCGGTGCTCGCCCCGGCCTCGTTGAGCTTGACCTGGCCCGCCGACGGGCGCATGCAGTTCTTCCTGGTGCCCGCCGGCACGTGGGCGAGCAGCGCGGTCTCACCGGCCGTGGGGAACGGCGGCCGCGACTTCCTGTTCGCCGCGCCGACCACCTTCCCGATCGGGATCCCGTACGTGCGGTTGAACCACTTCACGAGTCCCTCCGGCGTGCCGCCGGTCGCGCGGACCATCACGAGCAGCGGCTCGACCGTCCACTCCAGCACGGGTTGGCCGCGTTCGTCGGTGTAGCAGAGCATCGAGCCGAGGTCGACGCTGCGCAGGTCGTAGGAGCGGTTGCCGAGGAAGTTCGTCGGCAGCGGGTCGTCCGCGCACAGCACGCCGCTCGGCGGGTTGGCGGTGTCGACGTGCTGGTCGTAGGTGCGGCGCAGGGCGTTGACGTCGCTGAACCGGTAGTACGACACGCTCGTCACGCCCTGCTCGATCGGGTCGCAGTCCACGGCCGCCACCAGCTCCCGGAAGGTCGCGAGCGCGCCCGCCCGCGCCCGTTCGCACCGGCTCAGCTCGACCAGGTCCACGAGCGACTTCTCGTCCCCGGTGGGGAACGGCGGGATGCCGACCCAGCCCGTCCACGCCTTCGCGAGCGCCTGGTCGTCCGCCTCGCGGGTCCGCGCCTCGGCGATCGTGCGCCACTCGTCGTTCGTCCACACGAGACTCGTGGAGCCACCCTCGGCGTAGCACAACACGCGGCCGGTCTGCTCGCCCCCGTTGGGATAGCGGTGCTCCGCACCGGTCGCGACCGTGCAGTCGCCGGTGTCCTGCGCGACGCCGGAGCGCTTCACCGCGTCGGCGTACTCGTTGTCCATCGTGGACCGGTCGGCGAACAGGCTGAACCGCACCTGCCAGTCACCTTGTTCGCACAGCAGCGTTTCCTCGGCGCCGGCGAGGTCCGGCGAGGCACCGGTCGTGGTGCAGTCACCCCGCAACGACGGCGGGACGCGGAAGATCGGGCTGGCCGACCCGCCGCCCGTGTTGGTGGCGACCAGGACCGTGGCCGCCGCGGCGACCGCGACCGCGACCGCGACCGCGGCCGTGATCGCGGCGACCGGCTTCCACCCGACCGTCCGGCGGTGTGCGCTCCGCCGCACCCCGCGCACCCGCCCGCCGGACACCGCCCGCGCCAGCTCGTCGGCCAGCTCCGTGCACGTCGAGTACCTGTCCTGCGGCCGCTTCGTGAGCGCGGTGGCGAGGACCTTGTCGAGTGCCGCCGGCAGCCCGGGCCGCAGCGCGGTGACCGGCGGCGGGTCGTCGTGGCCCTGTGCCCACAGCAGGGCGTTGACGTCCGAGTGCTGGTACGGCGGCCGGCCGGTGAGGCACTGGTAGAGCACGACACCGAGCGAGTAGACGTCCGCACGCGGGTCGATCGGCGCCTTTTCCCCTTCCCCGCCCGGAATCAGCTCCGGCGCCACGAACCCGGGCGTGCCGACGGCCGAGCGGCCCACCTCGGTGAACCGCTCACCCAGCGCCTGCGCCGCGATGCCGAAGTCGCACAGCAGCACGCGACCGGACTGGCGGTGCACCAGGATGTTGCTGGGCTTGACATCCCGGTGCACGATCCCCGCCGAGTGCGCGAAGTCCAGCGCGGCGGCGACCTCGCGGATCATGTGGACGGTCCAGGGCAGCTCGAGCGGGCCGTGCGCGAGGAGGTCCCGCAGGTTCGGTCCGTCCACATAGGGCATGACGAGGTAGAGCAGCTCGCCGTCGGTCTGCGCGTGGTAGACGGGCACGATGTTCTGGTGGTCGAGGTTGGCCGTGCGCAGGATCTCGGCGCGGAACCGCTCGCGGAAGCTCTCCTCCTGCGCCAGCATCGGGGCGATGACCTTGACCGCCACCTGCCGGTTGCCGAGGTCGGTCTCCTCGGCCAGGTAGATGACGCTCATCTTCGTCTCCGACAGCTGCCGGACGAGCCGGAAGCGCGGCAGCCTGTCATCGAGCTCCGGCTGGCTGGGAAACTGGTCGTCAGTGCTGTCGTGCAACCAGGAACCCCCCGACGAGACTGGACGCCACCGTGTTGACCCATGATGCCAGGCGCCGTGCCGGCGTCGTCGCGTTGTCGCTGCTGTTGGCCGGCTGCAGCCACGAGGTCGCCGGCTCACCCGTCGGCACGGGCCAGGTCGTGGACTCGAACCCGACCACCGCGAGTTCCGCCGCCGACCCACCACCGAGCCCGACCAACCCGAACTGGCCGAAGGCCGCCGACGGCACGGACATCACTGCCTGCTACGACGGCACGTGCGAGGTCGAGCTGCGCGCCCCGGCCACGATCCCGATGGACCCGGCCACCGGCGTCCGCGAGTGGCACCTGGAACGCGTCGACGACGTCAACGGTGCCCACCTGACCGCCACCACCGCGGACGGCAGCGGCACCCTCTCGGCCGACGTGTACGCCGAACCGGGCAGCGGCGGCGCGACGGTGGTACTCAACGGCATCACGATCGTCGGCCTGGCCACGGCGAACGGCGTGGCGGTCCTGCGCTTCTCGGCCCCGCGCTGACCCCTACACTTCGCTTCTGAATAAATCTCATGTTCCGCATTCCCGGTTCGCCCGCGGCGCCACCGACCCGCCGCCGGTCGCCCGCCCGCGGGCATGACGAAGCTTGGAGGACATGTGGACGCCGCCGCGCTGGCCGCGAGTTTTGACCGTCCGTCCGGATTCGCCGCGGTGATGAAGGGAATGTTCCGCAACGGCAAGGCCACGAAGGCGCACACCCTCTGGGCTTCCGCGCAGCGCAAGGGCGTCTACCCGACCGTCGAGCTGCGCTTCTCGACCCACGACGCGACCGGCTACGCCGTAATGGCCTTCTCCGACCACGGCCCCATCGACCTGCCGACGCAGGAAACCCTTGCGGCGCAGGCGGAACGCTTCCCCCTCGGCACACTGCGGTACGAGGCATGGGTGTACTCCGCGCTCGATCCGCACGGCTGGCACCCGCGCTCCTGGGACCCCAACGCCCACACGATCGACGCCATCGCCGACCCGTACCCCGGCATCCACGTCTTCACCGCGGTCACCAAGCCGAAGGGCGCGGACCGCCCGCTCGTCGCGCACTGCGTGGTCGACGGCAGGAACTACCTCTACCCCATCCCGGGTGATCGGCTTTACTGACATGCTCGGCCAGCCGGCGGCACGTTCTGGGTGGTCCCGGTCGCGCGGCGGCTGCTCAGCGACGGTCCGAGCCCGCTGTGGGTGCCGCTGCGCGGCGGTTTCGGGCCGGTCGGGCCGAGGTAAACATGCGGGGTGGCCACCACCACCGAGTCCCAGGACGAGCAGCTCGCCCGCAACCTCAGCGAGTTACTGCAGGAACTGCGCGTCGCACAGGCGGGCGTGCAGTTCCTCTTCGGCTTCCTGCTGGCCGTCGCGTTCACCGAGCACTACGCCCGCGCGTCGGGGTTCGAGCAGGTCATACACCTGATCGCGGTGGTGTTCGCGACGGTGTCCGTCGCGTGCCTGACCGCACCGGCCGCCTGGCACCGCCTGCTGTTCCGCAAGGGGCAGCGCGTGCAGATCCTGCGGGTGGCGAACAGGCTGACCGTCGCGGGCCTGGCCAGCCTGGCGATCGCGATGACGGCGACCGTGTTGCTGCTGTTCAAGGTGGTCGCCGGCCCCGCCGTCGCAACCGTCGTGACCGTGGTGGTCGCGGCCATGTTCGCCATGCTGTGGTTCGTGCTGCCGGTGCGTGCCCGGCTCAAGTACGAGAAGCGCTAGTTGATCATGTCGTCGTACCACTCGCTGATCGAGTCGTGGTCGACGTCCGGGGCGTCTTCCAGGTTGTCGAACAGCGGGGTCGCGTCGCCGTCCTCGTCGTCACGGGGCTCGTAGCCGGAGCCGGTGTCGTCGTGCCCGGTGTCGTCGTGCCCGGTGTCCGAGCCGTCGGCACCCGAGTCGGGCATTCCCGGCGCGCTGCCGTGGTCGTCGTCACCGGTGTGGTCGCCGTGGTCGCCGGTGTGGTCGCCGGCCCCGGGCAGGTCGGTGTGGTGGGCCCCGCCGCCGTCCTGGTCACCGCCGTCCTGACCGCCGCCGCTGTCCTGGCCGCCGTCGTGGGTGCCGTACGGCTCGTAGCCGTTGTCCGTGTCGCCGCCGCCGTGGTCGGTGGGGCCGGGGGTCGGCTGCGGTTCCGGCTGCTGCTGGTGTTCGGGCGTGGACTGCGCGGTGCCGCCGCCCTGGCCGTGGGCGTTCCACGTGCCCTGCCCGGTCGGGTCGTGGTAGGCGTCCTCGGCGACCCCGTCGTCGTTCTCGTCGAGCAGCGCGGTGTCCGCGACCCCGTCACCGTCGGAGTCCCACATGACGTCGTCGACCCGGCCGTCACCGTCGAAGTCGAGCGCCACGCCGTCGGCGGTGCCGTCACCGTCCACGTCGACGTCCGCCTCCGAGTGGTGGACGTTCGCCGCGCTGTCGCCGGTGCCGAACGAGTACTGGATATCGGGCATGGTGATCCCCCCGGGGCCGGGTCCTGTCTTCGGAACGTAGATGCGCCGGAGGGCGCCTCGGTTCCCGTTCGAAGTGTGCCAGGTCCGGTCCCGCGGGGGAGGCGGGTCAGGCGGCCAGGTTCTGCTGCTGCGTGAGCCGGCGCGTCACGCCGATCACCGCGTAGGCCGGCGGCAGCACACGGCCCGGGCTCGGCGGCTCGATCCAGCGCCAGCCCTGCCCGGAGGTCGTGTGCGGGTCCGTCGGTATCACGATGTACGCGCCGTGCGGTGCGACGTCGACCCGGAGGTGGGAGAGGTCGGCCGCGATGTTGGGTCGCAGCCGGTCGAGCGGCTTGGTCAGGAACGTCCAACGCCCGCCGTCCGGCTCCGCCACGATCGGCGCGGACAGCATCGCTATGCCCAGCTCGGCACACACCCGCGCACCGAGACTCGCCGGCATCGTCACGGCATCGAGGGTCTGGCCGATCGCGACGATGAGTACCCGCTTACCCACCTGGACGGAGACCGGCCAGCCGAGTAACTCCTCGTAGGATGCGCGGCCGTGGGCAAGCTCTCGCAGCCACGCCGGCGCCGGCCGGTTCGTGATCGAGATTGTCATGGTAATCCCCGGTTGAATTCGGCAGTGCCGGAGCCGGGCCCCGGCACTCTTCAGATTTCCACGGCGCGGACGACCACCGCTGGAATTGACATCTACTGCCGATTCACTGGCACCGGAAAAACACGCCGCCCCGACGCGGCGTCCCCGCCCTGGCCTGCTGTCGTACCTCCGTGGTGTACATCACAAGTACAAAACCAACCACCCGGTATGTCAATACCGACCGGCTGGTTTTTTCTGAACCGGAGATCAACCTACCCGTCAGTGAACGAAAGCGGAGTTCAGCTCACCGTGCGTCAGCTCGGCCCGGCTGCGCTCGTAGGTGCCGAACCGGAGGATCTCGGTAGCCGCGGCCATCACAAGCGAGTACGCGGCCATCGGTATCGAGGCCCCGACACTGACCCGCCGCACCCCGAGCCGAGCAAGCTCTGCGACGGACGGCGCCCCGGGCCCGGCCATGACGTTGACCGGCGCGGGGATCTTCTCGACCAACTCGGCGATCACGTCCCCGTCGACCACCCCGGGCACGAAGATCCCGTCGGCCCCGGCGTCGAGATACTGCCGAGCCCGCGCCACTGTCTCACTGATGTCGCCCCCACCGAGCAGGAAGGTGTCGATCCGCGCGTTGACGAAGAGCTGCTCGTCAACAGCCCGCGCCGCCGCGATCCGCTCGGGCCGAGCCCGCGTCCCGTCCTCGATGTTGATCCCCACCACCCCGACGTCCCGAACCCTGCTGACGGTGCCGGCGACGTCCCCGTACCCACCCTCGATGTCCGCGGTGACGGGCACGTCGACCGCCCGCACAATCCGCCGGACGACCTCGACGGCGTCGTCGGCACCGAGCCGCTCCCCATCGGGCACCCCGAGGCTCCAGGCGATTCCGGCGCTGGTGGTGGCGACGACCTCGGCCCCGGCCCTCTCGACGAGCCGAGCACTGGCGGCGTCCCAGGCGTTGGGCAGGACGAGCGGTTCGCCAGACTGATGACGTGCACGAAAGTTCATGCCGGCAACTCCACCAGCAGACCGACCCACGCGCTGGCCGTTTCCGGACACGTACATGTCCGAAAAGGGCCAGCCCCACCACCCCGAAAGCGGAAGGCTAAGCCCATGCGGACACACACGGTGATGGACAGCCCAGTAGGCCCCCTGACCCTGGTGACCACGAACGGCGCACTGGCCGGCCTGTACATGCACGAACAACGCCACCGCCCGCTGCCCGAAACGTTCGGCCCCCGCGACGACACCCAGTCACCACAGGTCATCGAACAACTGAACGCCTACTTCACCGGCGAACTAAGGGAGTTCGACGTACAACTGGCCATGGAAGGCACCGAGTTCCAACGTCGAGTATGGACAGAACTCCAACACATCCCGTACGGCGAAACAACCACGTACGGCGAGTTGGCCGAACGCCTGGGCTGCCCCACAGCCGCAAGAGCGGTAGGCCTTGCCAACGGCAAGAACCCCATCAGCATCATCGTCCCGTGCCACAGAGTAGTCGGCTCCACCGGCAACCTGACGGGCTACGGCGGCGGCCTCCCAACCAAGCGCTACCTACTGTCCTTCGAAAAGGGCGAACCCACACTGCTGTAATGCGCGAGGCCTTCGACCAGGCCCACCCAACCCAACCCTGCACGCCAGGCCCCCGACCACGCGTGGACATCAACCGGGCCTGGCCAGCTCAACCCCGTTCACCAGGCCCCCAACCACGTGAGGGCATCAACCGGACCTGGCCAACCCAACCCACTTGCCAAACCCGTCCCCACGCACCCCCCCGGCCCCACCAACCCGCACCCACCAGAAACCAGAGACTCAGAGATACTGCCCACTCCCCCGAATCCCATGCCCCTCCACCCCTTCAACCCCACCAGCCCCAGCCGGCAACCCCCGCCGCATCTGCTCCAACTGCACCCTCGCCGCCATCTGCTGCGCGAAGAGCGCCGTCTGAATCCCGTGGAACAACCCCTCCAACCACCCCACCAACTGAGCCTGCGCAATCCGCAACTCAGCATCGGAAGGCGTGTTCTCCTCGGTGAACGGCAGCGACAGCCGCTCCAACTCCTCACGCAGCTCGGGCGCCAACCCGTCCTCGAGCTCGGCGATCGACCGCTTGTGGATCTCCCGCAAACGATTGCGCGAGGCCTCGTCGAGCGGTGCCGCCCGCACCTCCTCGAGCAGCTGCTTGATCATCGTGCCGATGCGCATGACCTTCGCCGGCTGCTCGACCATGTCGCCGACCTGCTCACCCGCGCCGTCCTTGAGTGAGGCCGCGCCAACGGGCGTGCCATCGGGGCCCATCACGACCAAGTGCTGCGGCTGCTCGCCGTCCTGGTCAGAGTTCATCTGCACGGGTTCGAGGGTAGCCGTCACGCGCACCCCGCAAACGAGGCCCCCGCGCCCGTCCGTACGGTGTGGTGCCATGGCGTTCGACGTCGCTGCGATTCGGGGTTGGTTCCCCGCGTTGGGTGACGGCTGGATTCATCTCGACGCCCCTGCCGGCATGCAGGTGCCCGAACAGGTGGCGACCGCCGTCTCCACGGCGTTGCGCGCACCCGTCTCCGGTCCCGGCGGCGTCTTCCCGGCCTCGCAACGCGCGGAGGCGATCGTCGACGCCGCCCGCCGCGCCATCGCGGACGTCGTCGGCTGTGACCCGGCGGGTGTCGTGCTCGGGCCGAACCCCGCGGTGCTGCTCCAGCGGCTCGCCGAGTCCATGGGCGCCGGCTGGGTGATCGGCGACGAGGTGATCGTCTCCCGGCTCGACCATCAGCAGAACATCGCGCCGTGGCTGCGGGTCGCCCAGCGCGCCGGCGCCACGACGAAGTGGGCGGAGATCGACATCGAGACCTGCGAGCTGCCCGCCTGGCAGTACGAGGGCCTCATCAACCACCGCACGAAGGCCGTCGCCGTGACCGCCGCCTCCGGGGTCGTCGGCACCCGGCCGGACCTCACCAAGATCACCACGCTCGCGAAGGACGCCGGCGCCCTGGTCGTGGTGGACGCCTCGTCCGCGGCGCCGTTCGTGCCGCTGGACATCAGGGCCCTGGGCGCCGACGTCATCGCCGTCAACGCGAGTGCCTGGGGCGGCCCGACCGTCGGCGCGCTCGCGTTCGCCGACCCGGCCCTCATCGAACGCCTGCCGCCCTGCTCGCTCGGTCCGAACCAGACCGGCCCCGGCCGGCTCGAACTGGGCCAGCACGCGTACCCGCTGCTCGCCGGCCTCGTCGCCTCGGTCGACTACCTCGCGAGCCTCGACGACGCCGCCACCGGCACCCGCCGCGAACGCATCCAGACGTCCATCGGCTCCGCCAGGTCCTACCAGGCCGGCATGCTGGGCAAGCTGATCTCGGAGCTGCGCGGCCTGCTGCACGTCACGGTCATCGGCGACGCCATGCGCCGCATCCCCGCGCTCGCGTTCACCGTGGCCGACATCAAGGCGTCCAGGGTGATCGTGCACCTCGCGGACCGCGGCATCTGCGCGTTCGCCGACGACGTGCCCAGCGGTGTGTTCGCCGCTTTGGGGGTCGCTGAGGTGGGTGGTGCGATCCGTGTCGGGCTCGCCCACTACACGACGTCGGTGGAGATCGAGGCGCTCGTCGAGGCGGTCGCCGCCCTGACCTCGCTCAGCTGACCGTCAGCAGCAGCTTGCCGAACACGTCGCCCTCCTCGAGCCTGCGGTGCGCGTCGGCGGCCCGCTCCATCGGCAGCACGTCCTGGATGATCGGCTTGACCGTGCCCGCGTCGACCAGCGGCCACAGCTTCTCGACCAGCTCGTGGCAGATCTCCGCCTTCTCGGTGACCGGCCGGAACCGAAGGGACGTCGCCGTCACGGTGCCGTTCCTGGCCAGCAGCTTGCCGAGGTTCAGCTCGCCCTTGACGCCGCCCTGCATGCCGATGACGACCAGCCTGCCGAGCCGCGCGAGCACGTCCACGTTGCGCGGCAGGTACTTGGCGCCCATGTTGTCGAGCACGACGTCCACCGTCGGCCCGAGCACCTCGACGAAGTCCTGCTCGCGGTAGTTGATCAGCACGTCCGCGCCGAGCGACGCGCACCGCGCCAGCCGCTCCGCCGACCCGGCGGTCACCGCGACCCGCGCGCCGAGCGCCTTGGCGACCTGGATGGCGTGGGTGCCGATGCCGCTCGCGCCGCCGTGCACCAGCAGTGTCTCGCCGGTCTTCAGGCCCGCGACCATCACGACGTTCGACCACACCGTCGCCGCGACCTCGGGCAACCCGCCCGCGGTAGTCACATCCACAGTGGACGGCAGCCGCATGACCTGCCCGGCCGGCACGACGACCTTCGTGGCGTAGCCGCCACCCGCGAGCAGCGCGCAGACCTCGTCACCGAGGGCGAACTCGTTGACACCCTCACCGAGTGCGGCCACCCGTCCGGAGCACTCCAGTCCGGGGACCTCGGTCACTCCCGGTGGCGGTGCGTAGTTGCCCTGGCGCTGCAACAGGTCCGCCCTGTTCACGCCGGCCGCGACGACATCCAGCACAACCTCACCTGGGCCGGGCCGCGGATCGGGTTGCTCCGTCCAGCTCAAGACTTCCGGACCACCGGGTTCGTTGATCGTGATGGCGTGCATGGGAAGACGGTAACGGGCTGACGTAACAGTCCGTATGTGGGTCTTGACCAGCGCAGGAGTTCGGACAAGGCTGCCGAAGCCGGGCGCGGCGATCGGGGTTCGGGGCAGATCCAGCGCCGGCGTCTGAGCCTGTGAGAGAGGAAACTTCATGCCGTCCGCCAAGACGACATTACGAGCCGGGGTCGCGGTGCTCGCGGCCGCCACCGGTCTCGGTATCGCGACCGTGCCAGCGTCCGCGCAAGCGTCGCCGATCCCTGACGGTCCAGCACTGGCCCGCCAGCTGGTCAAGAAGGTCGACGTGGCGAACACCAACCGCCACCTGATCGCGCTGCAACGACTCGCCGACCGCAACGGCGGCACTCGCGCCGCCGGCACAAAGGGGCACACGGACTCCGCCGAGTACATCGCCACGAAGCTCGAGGGCGCCGGCTTCATCGTGGACCGCCAGGAGTTCCCCTTCACGTTCGACCAGACGACGGCCGCGTCGCTGACCGTCGGCGGGCAGTCCGTGCCGGTTGTCCGTATGACCTACAGCGAGGACACCCCCGCCGGTGGTGTGACGAGCACGCTGGCGGTCGTCCCGGCGGACGCGACACCGGGCTGCGAACTCTCCGACTTCACCGCGGCGGGCGTCGCGGGCAAGATCGCGCTGGTCAGCCGCGGTACGTGCACGTTCGCGGTGAAGGCCGCCAACGCGGCGCAGGCGGGCGCGGTCGGCGTGGTCGTGTACAACAACGTGCCGGCCGCGCCGGGCGGCACGCTCGGTGGTGTCGTCGCGGGCAGCGCCCCGGCGGCCGCCATCTCGCAGGCCGACGGCCAGGCACTGATCGCCAAGAACGGCGCCCCGGCGACCCTCAACCTGCAGGGCCTCACCGAGCAACGCACCACGTACAACGTGATCGCCGAGACCCAGACCGGCCGGACCAACAACGTGGTCATGGCGGGCGCGCACCTGGACAGCGTCCCGGCGGGCCCGGGCGTCAACGACAACGGCACGGGCTCGGCCGCGCTCCTGGAGACCGCGCTGCAGCTCGGCGGTTCCCCGAAGGTCAACAACAAGGTCCGCTTCGCGTGGTGGAGCGGTGAGGAACTGGGCCTGCTGGGCTCGAAGTACTACGTGCAGAACCTCGACTTCGAGCACCAGCTCGACATCGCGCTGTACCTGAACTTCGACATGATCGGCTCCCCGAACGCGGGCTACTTCACCTTCGACGGCGACAATTCGGATGGCGTGGGCGCCGGCCCCGGCCCGTACGGCTCGGCACAGATCGAGCAGGCGTTCACGGCCTACTTCGACTACACCGGCGTACCCCTGGAAGGCCGCGACTTCGACGGCCGCTCCGACTACGGCGAGTTCATCCTCAACGGAATCCCGGCGGGCGGCCTCTTCACCGGCGCCGAGGTCATCAAGACCGAGGACCAGGCCAACAAGTGGGGCGGCGTGGCCGGCGAGGCATTCGACCCGTGCTACCACCAGGCCTGCGACAACCTGGGCAACATCGACCGCGTGGTCCTGGACCGCAACTCCGACGCCATCGCTTTCGTACTGGGCTCGTACGCGATCAGCACCGAGGACATCAACGGTGTGCCCCCGCGTGCCGCCCGCGCGAAGACCCGAGCCGCACAGGCCCGAGTGGCCCAGAAGGCCGTGGCCCACGTCCCAGCAGCGAGCGCCGGCCTGAGCTGACAAGGCCGTTCTCTGCTTGTCCCTCAAGGAAGGGCCCGCATCCGGGAAGACCTGGGTGCGGGCCCTTCCGGCTGCCGCACCCAGGTCTCGCTGTACCGCTCAGTTGTGGTTGGCACCGTCCACCAGGCCGACGTGGATCCTCCCGGCACCTCTCGAGAGATGCGCTGAACCAGAGGAGTCAACAACGCCAAGGCGCACGGAGGTACGTTGCGCGCACGCGCGCACCCAACCCCTGGCACTCGCCCCCGCCACGGGCAGTCATCTCACCCGAAACGTAGGCAAACCCGGCGGCCCACCACATCCTGTAAAGGCATCGCCACGGCACCACCTGCCTCTCCCGGTCTCCCCGGCGGCCCCACATCAGCCGTCCGTACCTCCAGCATGCACCGCCCCACCGCCCCCCACAACCCGAACACAGCCCCCTGAACTGGTGAAACCCCCGCTCACTCTCCGAAACGAACACTCGCGCCGCGCTCCGGTGCCCACCACGGGGACGGCACCACCCCAGCACAGCCCGTGACCCGCTACCCTTGCACCCCAAGGGAGGCGTGGCAGAGCGGCCGAATGCACCTGTCTTGAAAACAGGAGACCTTCACGGGTCCGGGGGTTCAAATCCCTCCGCCTCCGCAGCTGTGACCAGGCAAGACAGCGGTTGTGCTGGGCGGTGAGCTCCGCCGTCTGGCGTCGCAGTCTCAACCGCAGTCTCATTTGCGCCCTCGAAGCAGGACGTGGCGGCATGCGAGCAGTCCGGAGTAGCCCACGCTCCGCGGCAGATTGTTTATCGTCCGCCTCAGCCCGCGACAGTGGCCTCTGCCTCCCCGACGCGCGCTTCACGGGTCCTTCTCCTCGCATCTATCACGCTGAGTTTGGTCATCCTGGTGCTCAGGACAGGTGTCACGGTCACCGCGCTCCTGTCGTCGACGACCACTGGCTGGCTAATGTTCAGCTATGGATGTCGCCGCCTTCATCTTGTCGATCATCGCGTTGGGCTTTTCTGGTGCCAGCGTGCTGTACACGCGCCGAGCCGCTCGGGCGAATGAACTGTCCGCTGCTGCAGATGGCGCTACTGCTGCTTTGGACATGGATCGGCGACATGCCGAACTAACACCACGCCTACGCGTTAGATGTAGGCCGCCCAACCCGAAGTCCGATCGGCTTAAACTGACCGTAGAGTTGATCGGGCCTCCGGAGTTGAATCGGCTGAACGGATTGATTGTGACAATCCGAGACGACCGTCCGTGGCAAGAACAGCCTACGTTGACAGCGGGCGGCCCGACGGCTGAGCAGATTGCAGCCCAGATCTGGGGCCCATTCCGGTTCGTTCCTGGGACCGGCCCCGGAGCTGGACCATCTGGTCTTCCTGGAGCCGACGCCACTGGTCGCAGGACCCCGACAATGGGACTACCAGTCGGCGAGGAACTACCGTTCCACCTGGAACCGACCCAGCCGCCTTCTTGGTCAGGCATGAGCATCCAGGACTGGCGACGTCAACGTGGCGCGACGTTGCGACTGACCTTCGAATTACGCAAGGACGGCATGGAGTCATGGATCTTGACCGCGGAGATCGACACGCAGACCGACAACCCAATCGAGGTTCCTACTCTCAGGCCATGACAGCGCTGAAGGATCTTGGTTGCGTTCGTGGTAACGGTCGCCCAAGAGCGCACGATCCATCGGCGTCCAATCATGGTGCAGGGTTCGCTTGAGCAAATAGCAGGTACCTACAAACCCATTGCCTGAGATGAGAAGAAATGGCGACAGAAGAAGAGGTTTCGATCTACGAGCGACCACCGTTGTATGTTGTGCTCTTCTCAACCAACGAGGATCTATCTTTTCAGTCGCTTCCTGTCAAGTTTGAGCAATTGCGAGCAACAGACCAGGTTACGGTGCCACACGCGATCGCACGGGATATGGCTCAGGCTTTACCTGGGTTATGGTACTGCTTGCACCTGCCGAATACGTTCCAGCACCTGCACGATATTCCAGTCAAGTATCTAAAATCGTTCCAGAAGCTCCACCTTGATCACAACATAATATTGACACCGATTCAAACTTTTAGCGACCAATACTTCGGCGAACTCCTCGATCAGCAGACGGCCGTTCTAGCCGTTTGCCCAGATTCATTGCTTGAAGAAGCCGAGGCCCGCGCTCAAAAGTTGCACTCTTCGCTTCCTGTTGCAGCTTACTCACAGCTATCTGATTCCAGTTTGGAAAAGCATTGGCGAGAGATGAGTGTGCGTTTTGCGCCGAACGTGCCATATTTTGGATATTCGCCATCACTAGCGTCGCGGCTTGACGTTGCCACTACAGACTTGCCGCGACGACTGCTAGAACGCGAGATGTCGCCAGTTAGGCGTGCAACACCGGCACAACCTGAGAACAGCATCAATACCGCTGGACACCTTCAGATCCTCCTAGCCGCCTTGGCGAGGCTGGAACGTGAAGGAAGAACTCCGGCTGAGGCCGATCGTGAACTAGAGCATGTGATGCTTGAGGAGGCGCACACTATGCAACTCCCCGTGGTGATCGGTCTACCTGGCGTATCATCGACCTACTCAAGGAAGGCCTACAGCAAGCCTCTCCTAAAGCGAGTTAGGCCATTTGCTTCGCTTGACGAGCGTGACACGTGGACGGTGGCGACCGAGGATCGACCCGACGATCTCATTGAAAGATCTGCTATTGAATTCTGTGTAACCCATCAAGCTATAGCGCGAAGCTCGATGGGCCTGATGTTGCCGAGCGTGCCTCAAGAAGCATTCACGATACTTGCGCAACTTGAAGAGCATTGTACCGGCAATGTGCACGGTCCAACGGTGTGGCGCCTACTTGAACGGATTAACGGAATCATGGCGCCGATATGGACGGAAGATGTGGTCGCAGCTGTGTCGAGGGCATCGCAGCTAATCGCATTTACCAATTTTCCGATTGGCCTATGTAAACTCCCGGGGGATAGTGCTCCCCTGCTCGATCGCGTCCCGATATCCTACAAGCCAATCTTGCCGCTTACCACTACGATACAGCGGGAGTTGTCCGCAAACCGATCAGTAGACCTGAGTCGTGGGATCCGTATTTTCGTCGCAGAGTGCATTTTCGCAGATGACCCCGTCGGGCAAATATCGCGCGAAGCTTGGAAGACTGTGAGTACGTCAGAGGGGTATAAGGATCTTCCCTTGACGATCACAGTAGGTGAGACGTTGAACGTCGACGATTTGCGTGCAGAGATTGCAGAAAGAAGGCCAGATATTTTGGTGATCAGCGCTCACGGAAAAATAGATGTCAGGCAAAACTTTGCAGGATTGTTGGTTGGCGACGAGCTGTGCCTAGGTCCCGAACTTGGCTCGCTACCTCCGGTAGTAGTTCTCAGTGCGTGTCATGTCGCGCCTCGGGGCGCTAGCGTCGTCACTATCACAGATCTCCTACTTCGGCAGGGTGCTGTAGCTGTACTGGGAACGCAGGTTCCCGTGAACGTAGTCCACAATGCAGTCTTGATGGCGAGGTTCTTTGTATATCTAGCCGAGGTGATGGCGGGACGTGAAGATCATTCGACTATGCTGGAGATTTGGCACAGAGTCCAATCGTCAAACGCGATTAACGATATTGCCAACGGTAGTCCTCAGCTTCGGTCCTGGATCCTCAACAAACAATCCAGTGGAGACTCTGTGTTGGCGGAGTTTATGGCAACTCGTTCCGTTGAACGGTTGCGTCTGCAAGGGGCATACTTAGACACAGAGACAGTCCTGGCTGAGATCGCCGACGAGCAGGGAATGGGAGACCGCGTTCGCAACTGGTTTCGATCGCCAGGTTACATGCCGGAGTCACTTTTTTATGTCTTCGCCGGTAAGCCTGAGAGTATCTATGTAAAAGCAAGAGAGATCACGTGACATATCGGTGACAAGTCGTGATTGTGGCGATGGCTCGGTACTATATGCGGCCGGCCTGCGGGCACTTGGGTTGCCCGAAAATGAGTGACATAATTCTGTGTGGCAACCCCGGACAGTGAACCCGTCGCGGCCTCTATGTGGCTCCCCAAAGCAGAGTGTTGACTTGCGACGCTATGCTGCTCTGAATCGTGGAAGTCACGTGCGAGTAGCGCTTGGCAATCTTCGAGTTGGACCAGCCCATGATGTCCATGACGGCTGGCAGTGGCACGCCGAGCAGCAAGAGAACGGTCGCTGCCGTGTGCCGAGCATCATGGAGGCGCGCGTCTCTGACGTCGGCTTCCGCCAGTAGTGCCTTCCACTCATTGTGGTCGGATCGAGGGTCGATCGGCTTCCCGTTGGGCTGGGTGAACATGAAGTCGCTCTCGTACCACAGGTCGCCCGCGAGTTCCCGCTCCTCGGCTTGCTTGGCCTCGTGCTCCGTGAGCAGGTCGAACAGCTGATTGGGCAGCCGAATACCGCGGCGACCAGCTCGCGACTTCACGTCGACGTCGACAACACCACCGATCCGCTGTGGGCAGTACATGGCGTGCTTCGTGCAGCCCGCTGGGCATAGTGGCGGGCACTTCTTGTGCGTTCTGCACGGTTGGCGGCACGGCTTGACCTTGTGATGGCCAGCCGCGCACGCCACGGGGTCTGCGCACCCATGCCGGTAGGTCTGCCGCTGCCGCTGCTTGCGGACACGCAGTACCTTCGTCTTCTTGTTCAACCATCCCCAGCGGAAACCGATCGTCTCGCCCTTGCGGGTGCCGATGGCCAGCGCCAGGACGAAGCGCACACCATTCCGCCCCTTCAGAGCTGCGGCGAGCAGGGCCTTGATCTCCTCGATCTCGAACGGTTCCACTTCCTCCTCGTCGACCCTAGGAGCCTTCACGATCTCGAACGGGTTCTCGGTGATGACCTTGCGCTTTTTGGCCTCCCGGAACGCGGCCCGGACCGTGATGTGCACGTGGTGCACCGTGTACTGGCTGTAACCCTTAGCGGTGAGGTCCGCGTACACCTTCTCGAACCGCTCGGGCTCGTGCTGGATCTTGTCCATCTTGTGAGCGCCGATTCGAGGGATGAGGTGCTTGATGATGTCGGTCCGGTAGCCCTCCTCCGTCTTGTATCGGATGTTGGGTGCTGCGATGTTGTCGAGCCAGTGGGTGAGCCAGTCAGCTACCGTCTGCGACTTGCTGCCCGGAGCGCGCACTATGCCCTCTTCGCGTTCGCGCTCCAGCTGCTTCACGGCCTCGACAACGGCGTCGTACGCTCCGTCGCCCTTCCGCATGACGTGGCGGCGGTCCGGCTCCCCGTTGTCCTTCAGGCCCATGGTCACGCGGCCGTGCCAGTAGCCGTCCTTGCCGAGGTAGATGCTCGAACGGCCCTTCGGAGCCCTGGTTCCCTTCTTCCGTGGCATGTCAGCGCTCCTCGTCGTCGCTGGTGTTCTGCCACGCCGCTGCCAGCCGAGCGGCGTAGGTGTCAACAGCCGACAACGGGACCCGCCGGAGCCTGCCGATCTGGACCGAGCGCAACTGGCCGTTTCTGACCAGGCCCCATGCCGTAGTTCGTCCCACACGGAGTCGATCGGCGGCCTCCTCCACGGTCAGCAGCACCCGGTCCGGTGAAGAGGCCGGCCGAGGCGCAGGGACAGTGGCAGGCGGGATCGTCGTAAGCAACTGCACGACTTGGGCGAGCAGCGCGGCTACATCGGCACTGGCGGTGGTCACGCGGCACCTCCGGAGATCCTTCGCAGTGGGGTGGTCGTCCCTGCCGTCCCAGGCGTCCCCTTGCTGGTGGGGCTGGGACGGGCCGGCTCGGGGGGACGGGTTGTTCCGTCCCGCGACGATTCCTCGGGTGGGTGGGGACGGCTGGTTCCGTCCCAGACGGTGAAGGCGTCCCGCGCTGACCTGGGCGGGGACGTGTGGGACGGCTGGGACGTCTCCTCCCCTGCATGGCGCGAGGCGGTGAGGTCGGGGCAGTAGCGCATCCAGGCGTCCTCGAAGTGGGCGCGTTGGTAGCCCTTGGCCTGGGTGCCGTCCGGGAACCGGATGTTGGCTGAGCGGATGTCGTACTCGCGCAGCAGGGCGCCGAGCTTGGCCGCGGTGAGGCCGTTGACGCCGTAGGTGAGCCACGGGGCTTCGGGGTCGCGCTTGAGGCGGGTGAGCAGTTCGCTGGTGGACAGTGCGGTGTCGTGGTCGAACGCGGCGTGGCAGTCGATCAGTAGCCGGATGCGGGTGGACTGCTCGCCGTTCTCGTCGGCGTCCGCGGTGAGGGCGAGCACGGCCGCTCGGGCGCGGTCGGGCCAGTGCTGGCCGGCGTGGTCGGCGACGATCACGAGTGGTTCCCAGGTGTCGGCGGCGCGGTCCTCGACGGGCATGGCGGGTTCCGCCGCTTCCAGTGCGGCGAGGTCGGCGCGCAGCCAGGCGGTGAGTTGGTAGGCGATTGCCCGCAGTGCCGGTCGGTCGCGACGGTGGCGGAAGGGAGCGACGGTCTCGCCGGCTGCGCGGCGGCGCATGCGGACGATCACGGCGCGGTCCTCGATGGTGTCGGGCATCGCGCCGATCCCGGCGAGTGCGGCCATGGCGAACGTGGGGATGGACTCAACGCGGTTGCTGGCGGCGTCGTACCGCTTGGCCGGTCGGTTGCGCTGGTGTCCGGCGTTGAGCAGGCCGCGGAGGTCCTCGTTGCCGTCGGCCTTCGGACCGAAGATCGTGTCGGCCTCGTCGACGAGCATGGTCGGCGGATCTTCGGTGATCGATCGGTACACTGCGGCTGAGCTGCTGTTGACCGTGATGAACGGGTTGTGACAGGTCGCCTCGATCACGTCGAGCAGCCGCGACTTCCCGCAACGCTTCTCCGGTGCCCGGATCACCAGCCGCGGTGCGTGCGCCCATGCCGGCTGTGCGTGGGTCGCGGCGATCCACAGCACCACGGCGTCGGCGGCCTCGTCCGACGGCAGGCACACGTAGCGGGTGAGCGCGGTGCGGGTGACGTCGAGCAGTTCGGCGCCGGTCAGGTACTCGTCGCGCGTGTCGTGAATGGTCATGCTGCCCCCTGT
This sequence comes from Actinophytocola sp., assembly GCF_045807065.1. Classification (GTDB taxonomy): domain Bacteria; phylum Actinomycetota; class Actinomycetes; order Mycobacteriales; family Pseudonocardiaceae; genus Actinophytocola. The sequence goes on from NZ_JBJMIE010000819.1 coordinate 26,804, forward strand.
TCGTTGAACGTTGCTGTGGTCGGTTGCGCCCAGGAGGCGCGTGCGCGTGCACGCAGCTGCTCCGGTGTCGGCTGGTGCCATCCGCAGTCGCCGCATGCGGTTGCTCCAAGGCGGAGCGGTCGGCGGCACTGTCCACACGGGAAGGTGCTGCGCCGCCGGACGAGTTCGGCGTGGGACGGTCCGATGCCGTACCCGAGGTCATGCCAGCCGGCGGCTATGTCCGCGTGCAGCTCGACGATCGAGCGTCGCCAGGCCGTGGCGCGGTCGTCCAGTTCGGCGCGCAGGCGCTCGGCGACCGCGGCCGGGGTCCGTTCCACCAGCTGCGCGAGCGCCGGACGGAGCGCCGCCGTCAGCTTCCGTGCGTCCGTGTCGGCCAGCGCGGACCACGTCGGCGAACCGAGGGCTGGCACCACGCTGACGGACTCCACTCGCGCGAGCACCCGCGCGGTCCACGCCCGTACCTCGTCCACGTCTGGGGTGTGCTCGGCGAGCCAGCGTCGAACGGCCGCCATGTCTGTGGGATGGGGTAGCTGTGGGAGAGACATCGTGAACCTCGTCTGTCACGTTCAGTGACGGTCAATGGGCGTGCTGGGGCGTGACGAGCGCCAAGGGCAGTGCTCGCTGGTTGTCTTGAGGCTGGTTAGCGCGAGGGTTAGCGGCGGCGCGCGGAGTTAGATTTCTAACTGCGCGGATTGAGTGGGCGATGTGGCCGCTGAGCTGCGCGGAGTTAGGGAGTTAGCGGGTAGGCTCACTGGCCTGGCGGGGTCGGATCGGCCTGTTTAACGGTGGGGCCGATGGTCTCGCCGAGCTAACTCACTCGCGTGCCGTCACGTCTGCTCGTCGTCGGCGTCAGCCGTTGCTCGACGAGCCACAACTTCACGCACGGTGATCGGATCGACGGGGTAGCGGTTCCTAGTAGCGGGGACCTTGACGCCGTACTCGTTGAGTGCGGCGACGAGCTTCGGGACGGTCAGCTCCTTGTACGGCCGCCAGGTCGGGGCAAGCGTGCGCAACGCGCCGATCACCTCGCCGGCCGGGACGGGGGCGGTGTCGAGCACCTTGTCGAGATCGTCGAGCAGGTCTCGGGTGGCTTCGAGCTGCGGCAGCGGCCGGTCCCCTGCGACGACGGTTCCGCGCGCCAGCTGGGCCATGGCGCGGTCGATGATGTCCGCTGCGGCGTCCCACCCGGCATCGTCGTTGACCTCGATGAAGAAGGTCCGGACGATCTCGAACAGTTCATCCGACACGCCGGTCACCACCATCGTTCCCCGGTCCACATTGAACCGCAGCTCGGTCGCCCGGATGCCTGCGGCGAACGATCCGTCGCCCAGGAATCCGTCGTTGCTGCGCCACGTCTTGACCGCGAAGCACCCATTGATGCCGACGTTCTCGACCAGTTGGGACGGGATCGCGTCGGTCCGCGAGGACTGCGTGTCGTAACCGGTGATGACGCCGGTCTTCCGACCGCGCTTCACCACTCGAATGGCCAGCTCAGCGGCCTCCTCACCGCAGTCCTTGTCGCCGAACAGCTCGTGACACTCGGAGAACATCGCCACAATCGGCCGCAGGTCCGCGTGCTGCTCGGCGAGCGGTCGAGTGAGCTTCTTCGCTCCGAGTTCGGCGAGCCGGTTCTCGCGACGTTCCACCTCGGCGAACAGCTCCCGCAGATGCTCGGTGGCGATTGCTGCGTGCTCCGGCGTGGCGCCCTTGTGATAGTGGGACAGCCGCTTCGCGTAGGCGTCGAAGTCGCCGTTACCAGCGAAAACGTGCACTCGCAGCTCGCAAAGCGGGTCCAGCGCTGCGCCGGCCATGACCACCCGAGCGGCGTTGGACTTGCCCTGGCCGGGTTGGCCGCCGAACACGAAGTTGCCGCCGAACAGGACGAACTTCACTACGTCGCCGCGCTGGGTGATGCCGACTGGCACGCCGGCGAACACGTCGCCGACACCGGTGTGCATCAGCGGGTACTCGGGCGTCGGCTTGTCCATCACCCCCGCGTCAGCCACGTACAAGTTCACGTAGCCAGGCTTGCCGCCCTTCTCCTTGCCGTAGTCGCTGGGCCACACCTCCACCGCGTTGCGGTGCAGGTTCGTCGCCAGCACGTCGCCCTTGTCGGCGACCATGTCCGGCGTCACGCCGAGCGGCAGGTCGAAGATCGCTCGGTAGCCCTTGAACGCGCCCTGACCCTCCCGGGTCGGGGTGAGGTCGAACCTCGGCAGCCACCCACCCTTGAACGCCCTGGTCATCGCCGGGATGTTCAGGTGCTGCAAGGCTTGGACGATCGCGTCCGCGGTGACCAGGACCCCGCCCTTGGCCTCGTCCTGGTCGATCGAGCGCAGCCAGCCCAGCGCGGCCATATCGGAACGCCGGCCCAGGTGCCACAGATACAGAAGCCCGATCCACGGCCCGACCAGCACCAACGGCCCCCACACCACTGCGACCAGCCACACGGCCCACTCGATCACGGACAGAACGCCCTCGATCGGCGCGAGTACTTGCGCGAAGTCCTCGGCCGCGAGCGCGAGGATCACTCCAAGGACGAGCAGGAAGAACACGAACCCGACGACACTCGCGGCGAGGGCCTTGAGCAGTTGCCACGGCGCCGTGATCCAGTCCATCACCCGGTCGTGACGGCGCTGCTTGGCCTGCTCAGCTCGCTGCTCCCACTCGCCGAGCGCCTCGTAGTCGCCAGCCATCTCCGAGCGGCGCATCATCCGCTCGTACCGCGAGTTGGTCTTGGCCTCCCACACCCGGCGCAGCAGCACCCCGGCACCCGCCGGGACGTAGAGTACGTTCCGCAGCACGGCCTTCGCGGTGGTCTTCGTCCGGTCGTGCGTCGCCGCACGGCGCGACCAGTTGACCACGGTCACCAGGTCCTGCCTGTAGCCGCGGTACCGCTCGATCGCCTTCGCCTTCTGGCTGGTCAACCGCGCGTACTCCTCGTCACTGACCAGCTCGCCCTCGAGCACCTCGTCCGTACGGTCGGCACGGCACGCGGGCAGGTAGTGCACGTTCGATCCGGTGCCGGGTTGGATCGATCGATTCGCCTTGTCGGTCGTCATCGTCTACACCTCCTTCTCGTCGGACTGGTAGTCGTCACGGAGCTGGCGGGCACGGGCTGGCGAGCACCGCAGAGCACGGCGGATCGACTCCGCTGACCTCGGATCGATGGACCCGGGATTGGCGTCGATTCGTGCCCGCAACTCCGCTCGCAGCTCGTCGATCGATCGGGCCTTTCGCGTACCGCTCGATTTCCGCTGCTCGTCCACCCGATCGACCGGCGGTAGCGCGTCCCGATCGAGGGTGGCGACCCCTCCGTCTCCGGCCGCCACACCACGATCACCGGACTCCTGATCGGGGTCGGCGACTAGGTCGGCCAGCTCCCGATCGAGGGCGTCCCACGCCGAGCCGAGTACAGGTGCGACAGGCAGCCCGGACACCACCTGTGGGGTCAGCCGGCCGCGACGTGGCCATCGGGTGCCCAGGCGGTACCGGCCAGGAGCGAACACGAGCCGAGCGGTGCCGTCGGTGTCGATCTCGGCGACTGCGGCCTGTACCGCTGCTCGGCGCGCTGCTGCGATCTTGCGTGCCTCTCGACGCGCTACCCGTGTGGCGTCCCGGTCCGCACGACTCCGCCGAGGCGCGGCGGTCACCAGCTGGTGTGCCACGACTCCGGCCACGCTGGCCACGGCCATGACCACGCCCGCTTCCACGCCGCGTGTCAGACCGTGCATAGCGTTGAGGACCGCGGCGACCGTGGCGAACGACCAGACGCCGAGTTGCAGCGCCCACACAGGACGGTCCGGGTGCCGCCGATGCGTGTACTGCACGGCCACCGCGAACGCCCACATACCCAGCTCGGTGATGACCGGCAAGGCATAACCGGCAGCCGTGCCATATACGTCATGCCCAAACGTGGCCATCGCTGGAACCGCCATCAAAGCGGACACCACAGCCAGTGGATAGATCAGCAGGTCGACGGTACGCGTGGCCAGCCAGTCCCGAGCCGCGAGCAGCAGGCGCACCCGACGCTGTCGCGCGGCGTCCTTGCGTGCGACGCGAGCCGCATTGCGCTCCCGCACGGCCTCATGCCGCAGCTGCGCCTGCTGCGCGTTGGCGGCCAGGACAGCTTGGGTTCGGGTGCGTTCTCGGATGGCCGCGATCTCCGCAGCGGTGACCGCGTTCGCGCGTGCCTGCTCTGCCTCGGCTGTCCTGTCGCGACGACGCTCCTCACGCCAGCTCATCGCGCATCACTCCGGCCAACCGCCGGATATGGCTTGTCCTCTTCCGGCTTGCTGGCGTCCAGCGCGCGCGTAGTGCGGCTCGCCCTGATCGCTCGCTGCCGTCGCCCCAACCGCACTTCGTGAACCGCCCAGATCACTGCCACCACAGCGGACACCGCGGCTGCCCACGGCGTCACGGTCAGCGCGACAAGGCCGGGCAGCATCACGCCGGCCACCTCGCCGATGTGCCAGCCGATCCACGACACCAGGCTGTCCGTGCGGGGCAGCGCATTTGACCTACGCAGGTTCTTGCTCATGGCGCTCCCTCCCAGACAGACCGCGTCATCCCGCTGGCGCTGATGGCCTTCGACGCAGACATCAGGCAGCGCCTCGTTCCGTGCCGTCCGCCGTGCCGCGTGCTCCGTCCAGCTCGGTGAGCAGCTCCAGGACGGCGTCGTTCGCCGCGTCCAACTCGCCCCGCAGTCGTTCGTTGTCCTCCAGGCAGCGGGCGAGTGCGTCCACCACGTACCGGAGTTCGGCGTTCGCGATGTCCAGCTCGAACGCGTCCTCCGACTCTCCAGCGCCGGTACTTGCCATCACGTTCTCTCCAGTTCCTTCGAGGGCGTCGACCGCCTCGGACTCGATGGCCGCGTGCTCCTCGGCCGCGACGGCAGCGATGTCCTCGTCGAGCAGCGGTCGCAGGGCCTGAACGACCCGTCGGTTGGTGATGCGTGGGGAACTCATCGGTCTCCTCCGCGTGAATCTGGACTAGGCCAGAAGGCAATATTGGGACAGTAAGTGGGCCAGATGAGATGTGTCAAGTTCTGGCCTAGGACAGCTAGACTTCGATGCGCCGAAAGGGGACTAATGCCTTCTCGCGAGGAGATCGCGGCGCAGCTGCGGGAACGGATCGTGTCCGGTGAGTACGAGGTGGGCGCGAAGATGCCGAGTAGTCGCGAGATCGTCGCCGACCTCGGCGGCTCGCGCATGACCGCCTCGGCGGCCCTTCACCTGCTCGCCGAGGAGGGCCTTGTGACGATCAAGGACAAGAGCGGCGCGGTCGTCCGGGCGAGCAAGTCGAGCGACAAGGCGCCGGACGCCCAGCTGGCCGATGCGCGGCGGGAGCTGCTCGCGATCAGGGACGACGTGGCGGACGTGCGGAAGCGGCTGGACGACGTGACGCAGCGAGTCACGGAAGCGCTGACCAAGCTGGGTCCGTGACACGCTGGCTGCGTCACCCGAGTTGCTGCACGAAACTCCACAACCCGTCGAGCACATCGCCTACGAGCCCAGCCACCTTCCTGGCGATCACCGCGGCTTCGGCTGGATGCTTGACCACGATCACGAGTAGCGCGATGACGACCGCGAAGCAGATGATCTTGCGTAGTGGTCCGCCGCCGGTCGGAACCGGTATCTGTGTGCTGGCCCTCTTCGCCATGGCTTCCTCCCCGGTAACCGGTGGTCGCTGTGTGTGCCATGGCTCTATGGAAGCGCCATTTGACTTGCGCAAACAGGCACATAAGGGGGCGCACTCGAACAGTGGGGACACACACCCGGCCCTGCGTTCTCCGCCTACGAGGACTTCGCGAGACACTGGAGCGGGCAGCAGAGACACGAAGGGACTGCGGCGATTGAGCAGCGGGACATCTCTGACCGAGGCAACGGCGCGTCGCGTCCTGGCGGAGGTGTGCGGTCGTGTCGACCTCGACCCGTCTGACGCGGAGTTGGTCCGGCTCGGCTCGAACGCCGTCTTCCGACTCACCGAACCGGTGATCGTCCGGATAGCCGGGGACGGGGCCACCGTCCAGGACGTCCGCCGGCAGGTGCTCGTCGCTCGATGGCTTGAGGAGGTCGGCTATCCCGCGACGCGCGCCCTCGACGTCGAGCAGCCCGTCGAGGTTGACGGGTACGTGGCCACGCTCCTGGTGTCCGTCTCAGATCGGGACGAGTACGCGCCCATCCGAGAGGTCGCGGACCTGGTCCGGCGGCTGCACGAACTCGATCCCCCCTCGGGCTTCACCCTGCCGACAATGCGTCCGTTTGACGGACTCGACGGCCGACTGGTCGGCATGAACGAGGCCGATGAGGCATTCGTCGCGGACCGGCTGCGTGAGCTGCACCGGCAGTACGAGGAGTTGACGTTCGCGCTGCCACCAGGGGTGATCCACGGTGACGCGAACGTCGGCAACGTCATCATGAGCCGCGACGGGAATCCGGTCCTGATCGATCTCGACGGCTTCAGTGTCGGTCCGCGGGAGTGGGATCTCGTCCAGACGGCGCTGTTCTACGAGCGGTTCGGCTGGCACACGGAAGACGAGTACCGGACCTTTGTGGACGTTTACGGGTTCGACATCATGGAGTGGTCGGGCTACCAGGTCCTCGCCGACTATCGCGAGATCTCGATGACACTCTGGCTGGCAGGCAAGGCCAAGAACGACGAAGCGTCGGCAGCCGAAGTCCGCAAGCGCGTCGAGGCCATCAGGACCGGCGGGAGCCGCCGGGACTGGGCGCCGTTCTAGCGTCGTTCGGCGTCCACAGGCGACGCTCGGCCGCCTGCTCGACGAACTCCTTGGCGGCCGGACTGTTGCCGACCTTGGCGAGACGAGCGCGGAACTCGTCGACATACGCGCCGCATCGCGCGGACTTGAGCTGCTCGCCGATTGCCAGTGCTTGAAGCGCCACCTCGCACGCCTGCTCGACCTCGCCCTGGTACAGGTAGGCGTCGGCGAGGACCATCGTCACGAAGAAGTCACTGCGGACGTAGCCGCTGGACGTCGGCCCGAGCGACATCGTGGCGTAGGTGCTGGCGTCCGCCGGGCGGCCGAGGTCGCGGTTGCAGTGGCCGAGTTCGGCGGCCAGCTCGGCGTCGTTGAAGTACCCGAACCAGTCTGCCGGGTCGCTGTCGGTGTTGCGCCGTTCGAACTCCCGCACAGCCGTGGCCATCGCCTCGTCGCAGCCGGCCGCATCGCCGAGCCGGGCCAGCGCGCGTGCTTCCATCGCGGCGAAGTGCGCCGTGGCGCTCGCCGAACCAGCTGTGGCGGTGCCCATGCGTGCGGCACGTGCCAGGTTGGCCGCTTCCCGATATCGGCCAAGAAACGTCGCCTGGTGGCTCATCGCGTCCAGGACGCTGGCGCCGAGCAGCCGGTCCTCGGCCGACTCGGCGAGCCGCAGAGCCTGGATGAAGTAGCGCTGGGCCAGCCCGTGCAGGCCGGCGTCGTAGGACATCCACGCGCCGAGCAGGGTCGCTTGTGCTGCGGCTTTGAACAGCTCGCGCCCGACCTCGGCGTCATACCTTCCGCGCAGCAATGCGGCGAGGTCGGTACGTAGGAACTCGATCAGCGCTCGGCGCGCGTGCCCACCGCCGTGCTGACCGTCGAGGTGGTCGAACATGTCCACCGTGCTGCGGATACCCGCGATGTCGGCAGGGCCGACCCGCCGGCCGCCCGCGCCGCTGGCCGCATCGTGGCGCGCGGCCACGAGCCAGGACAGCGACGCGTCGTTCCACGCACCGACGTCGGGCGGCGCGGTGAGCAACGCGGAGGAGCCGGCGATGTCGGCCCGCCACAGGTCAGTAACCAGGGCGATCCCGTCGGTCGCCTTGTCCGGGTAGACCAGGCCCAGGTCAGGGGCTACGTCCTTACCCTCGCCCAGGCCCACCTCGTTAGGCCGGACCGGTCGGCCGAGCCGCTCGCCGAGCGCAAGCGTGATCGCTCGCCGCATCTTCTCCTCGCGAGGGACCATCCCGTTCAGCCAGCGGCGGACGTACGTGTGCGTCAGCTCGCGGCCGGCGTGACGCCCAACCGCCCGTGCGAACACCTTCAGCCCGACCGTGCCGTCCTCACGCAAGAAGCCCGCTTCGAGCATCAGCGCTTCGAGCTGCGGATTCCCCGACATGAGCTGCTAGCCCTGGCTGGCACGAGGACGTTCGGAGAGCTGGCGCTTGAGGTCCTCGACGTCCCATCGGGCGTGGCCGCCGGCGGTGATGAGAGCCGGAGTCACCAGCCCTTCTGACCACCAACGCGCAAGCGTGGCGCGGCCTACCCCGATCTCGCGGGCAGCCTCGCCAGTCGGCACGTACTTGGGCGGCACGAGTGAGACGTAACCACACATTCAGCTGTGTTTGTGCAGGTGAGAGACGTTTCATAGCGAACGAGACGTAAGAGTCAGTTGTAGTTATTTAAGACGTTTGCGTGTTACCGTGGGCGTCCCGCCCGGTTTGCAGGAGGTGTCGAGATGGGGGCCAAACGTCGCCGAACCGGACTGGTGGCGACCCGCAAGGCGGCCGGATACACCCAGGAAGGTCTGGCCGAAGCCCTGTTCGTCGACCGATGCACCGTGAACCGGTGGGAGTCGGGCCACCATGCCCCGGTGCCGTACCTGTGGCCCAAGCTCGCCAAGCTGCTTGGTGTCACCCGTGAGCAGCTTGCAGAGTTGCTCGCGGATAACGAGCACGCATCCGCGTTGTCGGACACGGTCCCGACGGCGAACCAGGCGGTAGCGTTGGAGGACATGAAGCGCCGGACGCTGATGAAGTGGGGTGTTGCTGCGACAGCAGCGGCCAGCCTGACCAGCGGTGCAGGCACCACAGTCGGACTGGCGGACGTGCAGCGGTTACAACGTGCTGCCGCGCGCCTGCACGGCCTGGACCAGCGACACGGTGGAGACGCACTGTGGCAGGCCGCGCTCGTGCAGGCTTACGACGGCACGCATCTCCTCGATCACGGCAGCTATACCGAGACCGTGGGACAGCTCCTGCTGACCGCGACCGGCCAGCTCTACATCTGCGCCGGTTGGCTGGCGTTGGACGCTGGCCAACACCAGGTTGCCCGTGATTCCTTCGGCGAAGCGCTGAGCATGAGCCGCCAGGCCAACGACCCGAAGATCGAGACCCGTGCTCTCGCCAACCTGGCCTACCAGAGCACCCTGCTCGGCAAGCCGCGGGAAGCGCAGCGCTACGCCTACGGCGCGGAGCTGGCCGCCACTGGCAAAGGCGCACCGAAGTGGCTCGCCGCCATACCGCAGTTGCGGCTGGCGGTCAGCAGCTCCCGGACCGGCAACGCCCGCGACGCTGACCGGGCCGTGGGCCAGGCCCGCCGCGTGCTCGACCGTGACAGCGACACGGCAGGTGAGGAGTGGGCGGCCTTCCTCAGCTCATCGGAGCTCGACGGCATCGAGGCCACGTGCGCGATCGAGCTGGGCCGCCCCACACAGGCCGAACGGCTGCTGGAACAGACCATAGCCAGCTACGAGCAGCAGTTCGCGCGGAACCTGGCGGGCTGGCGGGTCCGCCTGGCCCGCGCTCGCCTGGACAAGGGTGCCGTTGATGGCGCCGCCGAAGCCGCCCATGGTGTGCTCGACGACCTGAGCGGCGAGGTCGCCAGCTGGCGCGTCGGTGCGGAGCTGGACGTCGTTGCCGCCCGGCTGACCGCTGCCCCGGAGGTACCCGAGGTAGCCGACTTCCTGGATCGCTACCGGACCGTGGTCCACGCGTGAATGACGACTTGGCTGTCGCTCGCCACGACGGCGAGGGGCTCCGGGCGCAGCAGGACGACATCCTCGCCGTGTACCGAGAAGCGTATGCCGAGCGCCTCGACGACCCGTTCTTCTACCCGGAGCGCTTCTGGGAGCGGATCGAGCGGGGGAGCTACCGGGAGGGCTTCCGGCTGGTGACTGGACGCGTGCAGAGTGAACTGGTCGGGTTCACGCTGGGTTCGGTGCTGCCCGCGGACACCGCCTGGTGGCGTGGCTTCAAGGGCACTCCCGACCTCGACCTGGTGCGCGAGACCGGCAGCCGGACCTTCGGCATCAACGAGCTACAGGTACGGCCGGCCTGGCGGCGACGCGGCTACGCCAAGGCCATGAGCGAAGCACTGCTGGCGGATCTGCCCGTGAAGCGGGTGACGCTGCTCGTGCGAGCCGAGAACATCCCTGCCTACACCGCGTATCTGTCGTGGGGCTTCCAGGTCGTCGGCCAGATGCAGCCCTTCGACGACTCTCCCCTGTACGAGGCGATGGTGAAAGAGCTGTAGCGCCCAACGGCTATGCGACTGAGCGGCGCAGTCCCGCCGATTGACCAGGTCAGGCCCTGGCTCTGGCAACTACATCGATGCTGATGGAGAACGGCGGCGTGCGCGGCCTGGCGTTCCACCAGCAACGGTTGGCTCCGCTCATGCGGGCCGTCCCTCCAGGCACCGGTTCTGGTCGTCGGCTTCCATAGCTGGACCGAGGCGGTCGGCCAGGCCAAGTAGCCACGTTCGGGTGGTCTCGGCGTCCATAGCGAGGTTGCGGAGGTAGGCGACATGGCTCCGGTAGCCGCCGACCGTGTCTGGGTGTTCGAGGTAGGCGGATGTGTTGAGGTGTTCGAGGTAGACGAGCGGCGGGTGCTTGGCGAAGGTCATGAGGGTGAACGAGCCACTGCGGCGAGGTGCGGCTGTCTCGGGGATGACGCGGATGGTGATATCAGGGCGCACCGTGAGTCGGAGTAGGTGATGGAGCTGGTCGGACATCGTCTCGCGCGGGATGCCACCGTGGGTGAGGGCGCGTGCGTCGATGAAACTGACCAAGTTGAGTGATGCGTCGAGCAGCTGTTGCTGCGCCTCGTAGCGATCGGCTACGAACTCGTCGTGACCCTCGGGCGTGTGGTTGGCCACGAATAGCCGCAGGTAGCCGAGGGTCTGCAGCGGCGGATACACCATATCGCCGCTGTAGGTGGTGATCTGAGTTGCGGCGAGTTCGATGCGGCGCAGAACGCTTGATTGGCCGTGAGGGCGGGTGCCGTGTTCCTGCCACCAGTTGGTCCGACCGAGGCCTCTGGCGAACTCGACCAGCTCGTCACGATCCCGGCCCACGACGCCGAGAACGGCGAGAATCGCGATGACGTCGTCTGGGTGAGCGCGACGGGCACCGGTCACGATCCGGCTGACCTTCGAGTTACTCCAGCCCAGCGCCTCTGCGAGCGCCATGGCAGTCCACCCCCTCCGCCGCAACGCATCAGTGATGGCGAGGCCGATAGCAAGGGTGCGCGCGGTGGGGCCGCAGTCCATCATCGCTGGGTGTCCTACTCCGAGTTGGTGGCTTCGGTGTCGTCCGGAACGAACATGGCGAGGTAGTCAGCCAGTTCCCGGACGGTGTAGCCGGCGAAGATCGCGAGTTCCCGCGCCGCCGCCGGGGCGAGTTCGGCGATGCCGTCGGGTGTTTCGTTGAGCTTGTTACGTGCCCACTGAGCCATAGGCCGGAACTTGTCACTGCTGTCCCTGAGCATGACCCGGAGGTCGATCCTCAGGTTCTGGTTCTCCAGGTGAATGCGTGCTCGCTGGAGCGCGTGCGCCACCACGGTGTCCGCGGCTACACCGAGGGCGTTGCACAACTCGATCAACCGCAGCACCGTGAGGTGCCGGGTGCCATGCTCGTACGACAGGAGTGTCCGATCACCGATACCGGACGGCAACATGCCCACCAACTGCGCACGCGACCAGCCGCGCGCCTCCCGCGTCCGACGGAGCTCCTCACCCAGCGCGCGGGAGATAGCTCGCTCGGTCAGGTCGACTCTGGCGCCGCCCGTGGCTGTCCCGGAGGCGAGGTCGACCGGCGCGTTCACGATTCACGCCTGTTCAGGCATCCGGACGACACGTCGGATCTAGAGATCTCGGCGGCCGCGGCACGTGCTCGTCGCCGTTCACGGACCGAGTCGAGCGTCAGCCAAGCGGCCGCCCAGATGAAGAAGCCCTGGTAGGGAATCGTCACCAGCAGGAAGAACACGACCTTGCTCACAAAGTCACCGCTGGTGGTCACGCTCGCGGCGGCTCGCCCGAGCACGAAGACCATCCGCGGCCGATGCGAGAAGGTCCGCCAACGATCGCTCGTCCGCCGGCGAAACGTCGGCGACGTCCCTGTTCACCAACCCCGTGGACCGCAGAATGTACCTCGCGACCAGCGTGTTCAAGGTGGCCAGCTCAGCTATGAGCATGCTGTCCTGGTGAGCCGACTCGTCCGGGGGCGGTAGCTGGGTCCGGCCGTTGGGCCTGGCAGTTGCCCTGTGGGAGATGACAGTGGGCGTCGTCGTCCAGTTGGTATCGCGCATTCGCTTCGCCTCACATCGCTGTTGCCGGAGCTGGCTGCGCGCAGCACCGACCGTGGCTGACTTTGATCTCTGGTCAGCCAAACTCGTGAGGCAGGATCTGCCCACTGCGGAAACGTGCGGATTCAGCACGGCGGATGTAGCACTCTGTCCCGTGACCTGGGAAGATGCGGGACTCGTCTGTTACGGGTAGTGCGTCAACTCGGCGCGGGCGATGCAGGCGCAGCACGTGCTAGTCACGGTTGTCTGGCCTGCAGGCGCAACGTGCGACTGAGCGGTCTGGAGCCTTGCTGCGAGGTTTGCGTAGTGGGGCCGTCATCGCGTGGATCAGATTGGCGCGCGAACTAGAGCGGCGCGGGTCATGCCTGTGAGGTCTCAGATGCGCCAGGGTTGACTCCAGCCACATCTTGTGGATCAATCGTCAAGCGGCAGGGCAGGATCCGAGAGGTCGTGAATAACCTGGAGTATCAAGGAGATTGTGAAGCTACTTATGATGGCTCTGTCGAAGCGATACTGAGGCTCCCGTTTACACTTCCCTTCATGGGTGAATCGCTAGGGCAAGGGTTCCGGACCTCCATAAACGGCCTTGATGTAGAGTTAGTTCTTCCCGAAATTGTCGAAGTATCGAGCAGTGAGTACGCCGAACATTTTCTTGTCGCACCCAAAGTTCACGCAGCACTTTCGCAAGTCGACTGGGACGAAAATCTCGAAACCGATCGAGTGTGGGGAACTCCTCACTACTACTGGGGTCAAAATGACACGCAGCTGATCATAAGCGGTTATGTTCATTGCATACTTCTTCGGATATCTATGCCGTCAGATACTGCCGCGCGTCACGATCAATCTGCGCAGGAGATCCATAAGCATATTGTCGAAGGCATCGATCCTTGGCTCCGTCGCGTGCGTAGCTGGACGGAGTCGGTGCTGGCACTCTATCTATCTGAGACTGGCGTTAATCGATGGTTCGGAAATGGGTTACATATCTAGTCGTTCGATGGCACAAGCGGGCGCAAGCTCATGAGCGGCGCGAATTTGCCGAAAAATTTCCAGATTGAAAGTATACCGAAAATCGATGCTGATACGTGGAGAAAGATACTCAATAGATCGGCCGGCGGTGACACTCCACCAATGGAGCATCTATTGCTCTGTGATTCGCGCCGTAGTCTTATCTTGGGCGAATATCGGCGGGCTGTGTTGGACGCAGGCACTGCGGCAGAGCTTAGCCTGACAAGACTGCTCGATAGCGAACTGGAGGCGACCACAGAACCTATTCGAAAGATGATTCGTAAGTCGGTCTGTCAGCTTGGGCCGCTTGTCGAAACGCTGAGAGGGCTCGGCATGTCCTTGCCGGACAACATTCAGGTCGAATTAATCCGCCCGCGGAATCTGGCCAGCCATGCAGGTATTTCCCCAACCGACCATGAGGCAAGTAAGGCGGTAGCGATGGCTAGTGTCCTCGTCGATATTCCACTCCCACACGACAAACTGCTAGATTAGCTCGTTCCTTTAGGGCGGGCCTCTGGCGTGTCACCAATACTTGCCTGTGCGCCCTCAGGCGTCGTTGTGTTAGAAGTTCGTCACCGCTCATGGTTCTTCGATTCTGCCGGTGTGAACTTGAAAAAGGATTGCGTAGTCCCAATGTCGCGAGCTCAGTGAAGCCGCCGGGATCCCCCCGCGCGGTCCGTCGATCGTGACCTGCCCTAGATTTCTCGGCAGAGTGTGTCCAGAGTCTGGTTCCCAGGCAGAGAGCGCGTTGTCCTTGTCACACGACTGAGTCACCGTTCCTATGGGTAACGTCCTCGTCGAAGCAACGCTCTGGCACTCCTCAGCGATGGTCGTAGTATGCAGATCAAGGATGCTTACGAAGGTGAATGGTGGTTGCCGTGTGATGAGGCCCGCAAGGTTGGAGGGAGGCTTGAACTTGGCGACAAGTTCGAACTCCGCCTGTTCGGCTCACTTGAGGAGCAAGACCCTCCTCCGCTGGTGCCTACGGTGGACCCCACCCTCATCCTGGGGCGCAGCCTCGGTAACGCAGTGACTCTGCTCAGCAGCAGCTTCGGCCCTTCGAACATGTCCTTGTTCGACGGCAGTTCAATCACCAGTCTGCATGTTTCGGTAGCCCTGGTCGGACAATATTGGCTCGAAGTGCCCGACGAAGCTGTATTCGATAAAGTCGACGCCGAACTCACCAATCTAGTCCCATGGGCCGACCAGCGGGCGATTAGCAGGGAGTGGAACGATGATGGAACCAGTATCTTAACTAACACGTGGTTGCCTGACTCGCAAGCTTCAATACCTGGCGCACTGCTGAAATTGGGCCATGGATTTGACGAGAAGACAGGTTCATACTCGATGTCATGGGCACAGTCGGCCGGACTGGTGATTGATTTATCGTCACCTGTCGATATCGGAGATGTCGACTATAAGTTCGTGCGGCCCTTCCGTCATCTTCTGAGCCTGGCTACCGGAGTGGACTCCGCCGCCGGACGGTTTCGTGTGGGGAATAAGGCATACGTCGAGGATCCACGCAACGTTTGGTTAGATGCTCACGTCTATGGACGCAGCAAGGCATACTTGAATGCTGAACAGGAACGTGCTGAGCGGATGCTCTTCACGCTGGCAGATGTCGACTTTGCCGAATTCGTGCCGCGGTGGTACCAGCTCGTCGATAAGCTTGGCATTACGTGCGACCTCTTGTTCTCGGCCAATTCTTCTCATGTTCCATTCGCAAGCAATAAGCTGTTCAACCTCGCCTCCGCCGTGGATGGAGTACATCAACGTCTCTATCCGAGTGCGGATAAGAAGACAAGGGAGCACCGCGTTCGGGTAAGTGAGGTCGTCGATGCCGCACCTAAGCAGCATCAGAAATGGCTGCAGAATGCGCTGCTATTTTCTCACAGGACAGATTTTGAGCAACGCCTACATGCGCTCATTGATCACGCCGGCCTTGCCCTCCATCCGTTCCTTGGTGACCGCGACAAGTGGGTCACACTGGTGAAAAAGTTGCGTAATCAGTTTGCGCACGCACCGCGAAGTCGTCATCCCCTCGAGAGTGACGTTCGAAAACTCAGCCGTTTGAGCGCCACGATAGACGTACTTCTTCGCATTGTTCTCCTGCGGGAGATGGGCTTCTCGAATGACCAGTGCGCAGAAATGACTGATCGAGCCCCACGGTGGCGCTACCTGAAGAACGTCCTGCCAACCGAATTGCCAGACATCTTCTGAATATTCGCGGTGCTCACCAATGGGCACAGCCCTGGGTCAAGTATGATCCGGATCGGGCGTGGCCGGTATGCGTCGGAGAGACATCGCACCGCAACGACGAGTCAAATATGTGGAACTACACGACGGACTTATCTTCCTGTTCATTCTTACCGATTGAGCTAGAGTGGATACGTACGGCCGAGTGATCTCCAAGAATAACGCTATTAGCATCTTTGATATGGATTTTTCTATCTGTGTGTCGCTCGTTCGCGATCAGATTTGTAAGAAGCCGAGTAACCGGAACGATATGTGGCACAAGTAGAGCCAGTAGGATTAGAGTGGCACCGCTGGCCGCTAGGTCGCCAAGATCGACGATGAGGTTACGCAGGACTGGTGGGATCAGCAGTAATGTCAAAACGATGACAAGGAAGGGTTGTAGGTGCTCCTTGTCTTCACGTACTCGGGACAAGTCACGCTTCTGAAATAATACGTCACCATGTTCATTGAACGCATGTGGAGACCAATCCGCCGGCACATTCCCGTCGAGGACGAATTGGAACGTAACCTGCATCGTAGATTCAAGGTGAGCAATCGTGTATATGCGCTCGCTTGATTCCTCCCGTGCGTCCTCAAGTTCTGCAACTCCCAGTTCGCGTTCGGGCTTTGGGTCGAAGAAGTTCTCCAGGATCTTCACCTCCTTCGGGAATGTGAATCGGACGCGCTCTTCCTTCACCACTCTATTCCCTGTGTTCGAGATGCGGCACTTCATCACCGCGAGGCGACTTACTTGGTGCTCGTTGTACAGAACACGTACCTTCGCAAAAATATCCTGACGAACTGATACTAGACTGTTGCTGATCTCCGCCTCCCATGACAGTTCAGTTTTGGGTTCACGGCGCGCCTTGATCCAGTCTAAAATCACCGCGAATGCGAAGCCAAAGCCAGCGCTGATGAGCGCTAGTATCACCTTGGTGAGAATGCTGTCGCTCATTACTCATCCAATCAGACTAATCCTGCGTCTCGCTCAATGGGGTCAAGGTGCTGTCGGATCACAACGTAGCGGGCCCAAAGAAGTCCGTCGACCCTTGCAGCGACGTCGGCCTGTGTGATCGTCGTGGTGTGGGGCAGTGGCGAGCCAAAGTTGAGCTGGGGCGGCACATGAACATCCATGATGACAACGTGCTGAGAATCCTAGGACCAGGAGCGCGCGCGGCGGTCGGGGAACCTCCCGCGCTGCTCGCTTGTCATTGACCACGGCTCTCAACGCCTCGATCTACGTGTCTTACGCCGCACAGGTCGAGCTGAGCACTGAACCACCGTCCCGTGACTCAGGGTCTCATTCGGGGTCTCATTCGGCCCTGTTCGTAGCCGCTCGCTGACCGCGTGGAAAAGCCTTGACCAGGGCGGATGTACCTGGCCGAACAGCCTCGCACGGGGTTACGTAGATCTTGAAAACAGGAGACCTTCACGGGTCCGGGGGTTCAAATCCCTCCGCCTCCGCAGTTGTAACCTTCAGGGTTTTGTCGAGCGCCGGTCCGGTCTCAGTCGGTCGCGGTCGCGGAGCTGAGATAGAACCAAGTTCCCATCAATGCCAGGGCTGGTTCGTCAAGCCCGGGTGTTCGGGTAGAACTCGAGCGCGGGTGGCGCCGGCTCGCCCTCGCTGAAGATATTGATCCGCGTACGACAATGTACGATTCTTGACAGTTTCTGGACAGTGTCAGACACGTCCTCCTAATTCTAGGCCGGTTCGGCTTAGCTGGCATCAACCGACGGATGGATCTGCCCCAGTGACACCGGTTGCGCAGCGCACACATGCGAGGGTCAGCAGGTCTATCGCCGCCAGGAGGTTGCTGTGAGACTGCGTTTCAAAGTGATTCGGAAGAAGGGAAAGGTGTTCCTTTATCGCCTCAGTTGGCGCATGGGCGACGGTGGATCGATCAAAGTTCACCTCATAGTGAACGACGACCTTGACGGAGCGCACAAGCACCCGTGGAACTTCACGTCCTTGTCGCTGCTGGGTGCCTACATGGAGGAAGTCGACGGCGTCGGTGTCGCGCACTGGCCGTTGACACTGGTTCGGCGGCGAGCCAGCGAATGTCACCGGGTAGTGCTCTACAAGATCTTCGGACATCCGATACCGTGCCTCACCGTCGGACGGTACTCACCCAAGCTGCAGCCCTGGTGTGAACATCGGGATTTGTGCGACTTCTGCACGCCTTCTGGTGAGTGCGCCGACGACGTATATTGGAATTCGCGACTCCAGCAAGAAGGCAGGTAGGACGAAGATGTGGCAGATCCCAGTGATCACTCTGGAGGCGGCCGAGCAGGCCGCGACCAGTGAACTCGCGCGTGCGGCATTGCGCCACGCCGCCGACGAGTTGGCGGGTGACTCCAGTGGCCACGATCCCTCTCACGTGCTCCGGGTCTTCCGCAGCGCCCAGGGATTGGCGCGCGCCGAAGGGGCCGACTTGGAAAGGGTAGAGATCATTGCCGCTCTGCACGACCTGAAGGACTTCAAGTTCACGGGCGACACCTCGACCGGACCACATGCCGCCTACGCCTGGCTGATCGAGAGTGGTGCTGACGAGATGCTTGCGACCGGCGTGGCGAACGACATCGCCGGAATTTCGTTCAAGGGCGCCGGTACACCACTTCAGCCCTTGTCGCTCGAGGGCGGTTGTGTTCAAGACGCGGACAGGTTGGACGCGCTCGGCGCGATAGGCATCGCGCGGTGCTTCGCCTATGGCGGTCATGTCGGGCGTCCGCTGTTCGACCCCTCGGTCCCGACGGTGAACCACACGACCGTCGAGTCGTACCTCCAGACACAGGGGACGAGCCTCAACCACTTCTACGAGAAGCTCTTCCTGCTTCGATCACGCATGAACACCGCGACAGCCAAAAACATCGCTGACGCCAGGCACGAGTTCATGGAGAAATTCGTTGCGCAATTCCTGGATGAGTGGAACGGGAAAGACTCGGAGTAGAGTCGAGGCCCTCGCGGCAGAGCTTCTGGGTGTGGCCGATTTCCGAGCTCTGTGCGAGTCGATGCTCAGGCGTTGCATGTTGCCGGGGCAACGCTTCGAGGCGGACGAGTTCGGTCGGGATGAGCACTCGTCGGCCTCCGCGGGCGTGATCCTCAACGGCGTTGCCAGCTTGCCCTGTATCGAGCCATCCGTCCGCGACGTCATCGTCAAGTCTGTCTGGAGCTTGGTCAAAGACGACGGCACGTTGCGCGGACACGATCGTCAGGCCAACGTCGGCACGACGAGCTGGTCATTGGCGCAGGTGCTCCTAGGTCTGTCGCGTTTTGGGAGTCCCCTCATCCGCTCGTCCAAGCCGTTCCACGCGGCGATGACTCGGCTACGGGAGTGCCACGACGACGCCGACGGCGGTTGGCTGCTGCGGAGACATGATCTCAAGGACTCGCTCTTCGCCTTCTACCCTGCTCTGCTTTTCGCTGAACTGTCTCGTGACCATCACTGGCGTGACACCGCCCGGGATGTCCTCGCGCGTACCAGGACACACCTGATGACCGTACTTCCTGGCAACACCACTCTGATCGACAAGATATTGGCCGCTCACATCATCGACAGGATCGAAAAGGTGGTTCCCGCAAGCTCTCAGGAACGGGGCGAGTTCGAACGCCAGCGCGCGGCCCTGCTAAACGCCTTGGTGGGCGACTCGGACTTGTTGGTGGAGGACCGGATCGTCCAGAACAACGTCCAACCGAGATGGCACCACGTCACCTGGACGGGCGCACTTTACCCATGCACGCGTCACTGGGGCTTGGTGACAGCTCCGTACAACGTGTTGATTGGTGATCGCCTCCTCCGCGAGTTCGATGTTGAGAAGGGCGCGTGGCACGGAGTACGGAACTCCTGCGGACGTGGTCGGTCTTGGGCTACGTCCCTCGGGCTCCGTGCCACGTACCTGCTCGCCGCGGACCTGCGGATCCAGGGGCTCGACGCTAACGACTGGCAGAAACTGGTCGACGAGGTCGCGGGCGGCCGGAAGTTCGACGTCGTGATCTCCTTCGGCGGACCGGACCGTTCGGTGGCCGAGGCGATACGAGACCGTCTGGTCGCGGCCGGGTTGTCGGTCTTCTACGACGACGACTTCCAGCACCAGCTGCTGGGCGAGGATCTCGCCGTGCTGCTCCAGGACATCTACTTCGCCCGAAGCCGATATGCGATCACCGTACTCTCTCGGGCATTCATCGAGTCGGAATGGGCGGGCAACTGGGAGTGGCGCGCGGTGCTAGCGCGCATGAACAAGCAGCGCGAAGGCTACGTTCTGCCCTACTTCCTCGAAAAAGTGAACATCCCGGGCCTCAACCCGACAATCGGTTACGTGGCCGCCGAGAAGTACACGGCCATCGAATTCGCTGAGATTGTCATCAAGAAGATCCGCGGATACTAAGTCTGGTGCTCGACCAGTACAGAGGACGCCTCAGCCATCGCGATCTCGGTCCGGACTGTTACTTCCGGAGGCGAGCCGGCCGGAACTCAGCCCAGGTGGTCCAGGTGGCCGAGGACTCGTTCGAAGATGTCGGCCAGGGCCTTCTGGTCGTTGGGGCCCAGTAGGTCGATCAGGTGGGCGCGGACCCCGCTCACGTGCGTGGGCGCCGTCTCGCGGAGGCGGGTGCGGCCGGCGTCCGTGATCTCCGCGAACACCCCCCGTGCGTCGTCGCCGCACTCGACTCGTTGGACCAGGCCGGTGGTTTCCATGCGGGCTATCTGGTGGGACAGGCGGCTCTTCGACGACGCCACCTCGCCGGCCAGCTGGGCCATGCGCATTCGGCCGCCCTCGCACTCGGACAGGCGGACCAGGACCTCGTAGTCCGACAGTGCCAGGCCGTGTTGCTCCTGTAACTCTCTGTTGAGCTGTTTGCGGAGAAGTTCGCTGGCGATCACGTACGCGCGCCACGCCCGCATCTCGCCATCGTCCAGCCAGCGGGGGTCGTCCGTGATCGACGTCATTCCTCAAGGGTAGATCCCTTGTGGGGGTCACGGCTTGCGGTAGGTCGAGATGTGCAGTTCGGACTTCGCCGTGAACGGGGCGCCCTTCCAGTCGCCCCGGCGGGACTCCAACCGCAGGCCTGCCAGCTGCGCCATCAGGTCCATCTCGAAGTGGGACACCTGGCGGCCGCAGATCGGGAAGAACTTCGGGCCGTCCGGCTCCAGCACCAGCCACATGCCCTTCTGCTGACCGGTCACCGGGTCGTTCGTGCCGCCCACCATGGTGACGCGGTCCGCCTGGATATCCGTGACCGCCAGTTGGCCGCGTTCCCCGGACGGGGGACGCACGACGGCGGTCTCCAGCACGAACTGGCCGCCCGGCCGCAGGTGGGCCGCGGCGTTGCGGAACAGCTCCACCTGGGCCTCCTGCGTCTCCAGCGCGAAGATCGAGTTGAACGCTATGTACACCAGCGCGAACTCACGCCCCAGCGACACCGTCGTCATGTCGGCCTCGACGGTCGTCACCGACGGTGACTTCTCCGCGAGCTTCGCCAGCATCTCGGGGCTGATGTCCACGCCAACCACCTCGGCGCCGCGCTCGGCCAGTGGCACCGCCAGCCGGCCCGTGCCCACCGCGAACTCCAGCACCGGGCCGCCGCCGGCCAGGTCGAACAGCGTGGCCACCGCCCCCTCGTCGTCCATCAACCCCTTGTGCCACTCGTCGTAGTTCTCCGCCCAGCGCGCCCCGTACAGGCGCGGATCGAAAAGCTCCATGCCCCTCAAACTCCTAAAGCGCGGCGGAGCACACCAAGCGATTCGTCTCAGGACGTAACGGTGCGACCGTCGATTTCGCCTCCGGGGACTGATAGCCTCGCTCAGCTTCGTGTGCTCGCGTGGGGGGACAGGATTTTCGTGCACCAGTGCAACCCGGCCCACAGAAGTCGGGTGTGAGATTTCGTGAGTTCACGCGTTCTCCCTGATGACACGGCGGAACCGGACTGGGAGTGCGGGCAGGACACCGACATGACGGCGACCGACCTCACTGAAGCGCCGCCGTTCGAGCAGGTGTACCGCGAGCACGCCGCCCGCGTCTTCCGGTACTGCCTGTCGCAGGTGAGCAACCGTGGTGACGCGGAGGACCTCGCCGCGGACGTCTTCGCCGCCGCGTTCCACGCCTTCGGCACGGTCGAGCTGACGCCGGGGGCCGAGCTTGCCTGGCTGCTGCGGATCGCCCGCAACGCGGTCATCGACCACCGGCGCAAGCACACCCGGCGGGCGGCGCTGCTGGCGAGGTTCTTCGGCGGCGAGACCGAGGCGGACCCGAAGGCGAACGTGGAGGGAGAGGTCGTGTTGCGGGACGAGGTGCGACGTGCACTCGCCGCGATGGCGCACCTCTCCGACAAGGACCGCACGGTCATCGGTCTGCGGATCGCGGCCGGACTGCCGTACGCGGAGGTCGCCGTGGTGCTCGGCGTCACCGAACACGCCGCGACGATGGCGTGCAAGCGGGCACTCACCCGGCTGCAGCGGCACCTGGGGGAGCCGTGATGGGCAGCACCGACGAGCACGAGCTCCGCGCACTCTTCGCGGAGATCGACGCGCCGCCCGGCCTCGACGGCTGGCGCGACCGCATCGCGGACGTGCACGTGGACCTGTACGAGCGGGAGCCGGAACCCCTGGACCTCGACGCCGACGAGACCGACGAGACCGCCGACCAGACCGATGACCAGACCGCTGCTGAGACCGACGACGAGACCGAGCCGACCGGCGACGCCGAGGTCATCGTGCTGCCGACCGGTCCTGAGCCGGGGCCGGGACGGCAGCGCAGACGTCCGGTCGCCGTGGCCGCCGCGGCGGCGGTGGTGGTCGGGCTCGCCGGGATCGTGGTCGCGTCGACGCTGCTCAGCGACTCGCCACCCGCCGACCCCACGATGATCATCGACGGGCCGGACAGGACCATCACCTCACTCCCGCCGCCCACCGCGGCGACCGTCAAGCCGCCCGGGACGCCGACCACGCGGCCACCAGAGTCGGGGCAGGGCCAACCCCACCCCGGCAGCGGTGGCGGTGGTACCTCGGCCGGGCAGACCACGGGCCGCGCTCCCCGGGGCTACGACGCGGACGCCGCCGTCGAGCCGACGTGGCCCCCGATGTCCGGTGACCCGACCGCCGCCAACACCGGCGTCCCGCTCGGCGCCACCCTGGGCGACCACTACGGCAACCTGCTGATCACCAGCCCCGGCCAGGTGGTGTCCGACCTGCGCGTCACCGGCACGGTGATCGTGGACGCGCCGAACGTCACGCTCAAGCGGGTGCTGGTCGTCGCGCCGAACGGCGCACCCGCCGTCCGTCAGAACGCGACCGGCCTCACGGTCGTCAACAGTGAGCTGACCGGCGGCTCGTCACTCATCCAGGCCGCGAGCGGGCTGAAGGTCAACCGCAGCCGCCTCCAGTACGGCGTGACGATCACCAGCGGCGCGGTGGTGGTCGACAGCTACTTCGACACCGCCGACGTGCTCGTCACGTCCGGCTCCAGCTCGATCTCGTTGCGCCACAACGCGATGGACCGGGTGACCATGAGCGACCTCGACGGCCCGATCAGCGGCGTGACGGTCGAGAACAACCTGCTCAACCGGGTCGACGCGCCGACCCAGGCCGGTTCGGCCAGCATCCACGTGCTGGGCAACCGGTTCCGCGGCAACTCGCCGAGCACCGGCTGGAACCCCTCCGCGCCGGACTACCGCTGGGCGGACAACACCTTCGTGGACAGCGGTGCGCCGGCCTCCCCCTGACACTCGCGGAGCACTGCCCCGGGCCGGCGCACCGCCTGACCGGGGTCAGACGGCGACGGACACCTGCCGTGTCCCGTCACCTTTCCTGCCCTGGTCCAGTGCGGCGAGCAACCGGAGCAGCACCTCCTCCGGCTCGGCGGTCGCCGGCAGGCCACGCAGGTCCACAGGCCGCCACCCCTCGCGTCCGGCCTGTGCCACCAGCTGGCGGAGGTTGTCCGCCACCGTGACCTGTACCCCTCGATGCGACGCCGCCTCCGTGATCGGTGTCGGCGTGCCCAGCCGAGCCGCCTGCTCGAACTCGGCCCGTGCCCGACCGGAAAGCTCCAACGCGTCCGCGAGCAGTCGCACCGACTCCCGGCGCGGCCGGCTCACGCGGCCGCTCTCCAGGTTCTGGATGCTGCGGGGCGACAGCCCCGACCGCTCCGCGAGCCCCTCCTGCGTCAGGTTCGCCGCGTGCCGCCAACGCTGCACCAGCACGGCGAACCTTCCCCCTACCGGTCCGACTCCGGCTGGCCCGTCCCCACTCATCGCGCCCCTCCGTGCCTGTCGATCCCACCCTGTAACCCGGAAGACGTGCGAGCCGGGAAAACCTCACACCTTCGATTGGGAAAGACTTTGAGCCGACTCGCTCTAGCCGTGACCGCGTTGCTCATGCTGCTCGCCGCCGCGCCGGCCGCGGCCGAGCCCGCGGGCGCCGACCTCACCGTGACCGTGGCGTACGACAAGCCCGCCTACTACGCGTACGAGCGGATCACCGCCACGGTCACGGTCACCAACGACGGCACCGCACCGGCGACCGGTGTGACCCTGTGGCACGAGAGCAACGGCCCGTTCTCGTCGAGCCAGTGGTCCGGCCTCGACCCGGCAGGCGGTGGCTCGACGATCGCGCCGGGCGAACGGGTCGAGCTGCCGCCGGCGACCGTCGAGCTGGGGGACGTCGTCGACGTGCTGCGGTTGGACGTCGAGGTCCGCACGCCCGACCCGGAGACCGACACGACGAACAACAGGGCGAGCGCGACGGCCACGGTGACAGTGCGGACCACCGACCTCTCCGGCACCGTCTACCGGGACATCGACGGCGACAAGACGTTCGACCCCGGCGAGGCACTGGCCGGCATCCTCGTCGAGGGCTACGGCGGCAAGCCGACCACCACCTTCGAGGTCCGCACCGACGACACCGGCCGGTTCACCGCCCGGGACGTGCCGGAGGGCACGTACGCGCTCGAGCCCGGCCTGCCCCCCGGCTGGTTCTACGACGAGACGGCCCTGGTCCAGGCCCGCGTCGGTGCTGGCGACGTGCTGGTCCGCGGGGTGGCGGCCATAACGGGTCTGGCTGCCTCGATCACCTTCGACAAGGCCGTCTACGCGGTCGGCGACACCATCCACGAGACGGTCACGCTGACCAACACCGGCCACACCGACCTCGTCGGCCTGACCTCGCGGTGCAACGAGGGCGCGGCGCCCAACGAGCTGTCCGGGCTCGGCTGGGGCGACCTGGTGCACGACCAGGGACCTGGGGTCACGGTGCGGGCCGGCGAGACCAGGACGTTCCAGTTCACCGACGTGGTGCCGCCCGGCGGCCGGCTGTACGGCTTCATCACGATCACCTGCTGGTTCAGCACGGCCTACCGGTACGACGACGGCCCCAAGGTGGTCACGCGCGCCGAGGTGCCCGGCGGCCGGGGCTCGACGGGCGGC
>NZ_JBJMIE010000820.1:0-8943 GCF_045807065.1 Actinophytocola sp.
ACGTCCGATTCGAGCCTGGTCGAATCACAGCCGGCCCGGGCCGGTGGCGCGTTGGACTGAGCCGCATGAGAACTCGAATCCTCGCCGCCGGCCTCGCGCTCGTGGCCGTCGTCACCGGGGCACCGGCCGCCGCCGCGCACCCGGCCACCGCGCCGCGCCCGGCCGCCGGGTGCGGTCGCCAGTTCGACGCCGCCGTCCAGACCTACCTGCGCACCACCGACGAACGGGACGCGCGGGGCTTCACCGCGCTGCTGCACCGTGACGTCACGGGCGTGCTGCCGGGCGGCACGGTGTTCAGCGGGCACGACGAGCTGGCCGCGTTCATCGACCGCTTCTTCGCCCGCACCGACTGGACGCAGACGTTCGACCTCACCCGCCGCAACGCGACCTGCGAGCGGGGGTACGTGCTGTTCGAGTCCGTCTACGCCGAGCCGGCGGCGGGCTACTCGCAGACGCTGATGATCGGGGTGACGTGGGTGCGCGAACACGGCCGGTGGCTCGTGCTCGCCGACCAGAACACGGAGGTCACGCCGTAGGGCGGAGGCCGCACCTCCCGCGGGAGGTGCGGCACCCCCGTGGCTAGCAGCTCGACTTGTAGAGGGCGGCCTTGCCCTCGGGGGTGTCGAGGTTGTCCCTGGTGACGATGGTGAAGCCGGTCTGGATCTTCGTGTCGGTCCGGTCGCCCTTCAGCGCCTTGACGGCCTGCTGGACGCCGACCTGGCCGATCCTGCCCGGCTGCTGCGCGACGAGTGCCTGCACCGTCCCGTCCCGCAGGGCCTTCACCTGGTCGGGGCCGGCGTCGAAGCCGACGATCTTGACCTGGTCCTGCTTGCCGGCCTGGCGGATGCCCGTGGCGGCACCCTCCGCGGAGAAGATGTTGGCGGCGAAGATGCCGACGATGTCCGGGTCCTTCTGCAGGGCCGCGGTGACGATCTGGGCGGCCTTCTGCGGCTCGTTCTGGGAGTACTGCACGCCGAGGTCGGTGTACTTCGGGTCGGTCTTGACCGCGTCCTGGAAGCCCTTGGCCCGGTCGTCGGTGGTGCTGACGCCCGGCGACACGCTGACCACGAGCACCTTGCCACCCCGCGGCGCGAGCTGCTTGATGGCGTTGAAGGCGGCCTTGCCGCCACCGATGTTGTCCGACGCGATGGCCGACGCCGCGACCGACGGGTCCTTCAGCGTCGTGTCCACCAGGACGACCTTGATGTTCTGCTTGGTGGCCTGCTCGACCGGCCGCTGCATGGCGGACACGTCGGTCGGCGCGATGAGGATGGCGTCGGGCCGCGAGGAGACGACCCCCTGCAGCACCGGCGTCTGCAGGGTCGGGTCGAACTTCTGCGGTCCCTGGATGTCGACGGTGGCGCCCTCCTTCCTGGCCTCCGCCCGCACCGCGCACCCCATGGTGATGTAGAACGCGTCCCCGGTGACCCCCTGGACGAAGGCGAGCTTGTACGAACCGCCGGAACCCGAGCCACCGCCCGAGCCGCAGCCCGCGAGGAACAGTGCCGCCGCCGTCGCCACGACCGCTTTGAGACGGTTCATGAGGTTTCCTTTCCTGAGCCGCCCCCGAAGTGGGGGAGGAACCTGGGTTTGCCTCGGGACCCGCGCAGGGCGGCTGCTCTGCGGGCCTGGTCCACGTAGACGGCGGCGATGAGCACCCCGCCGACCACCACCTGTTGCCAGAACGGCTGCACGCCCAGGATCACGAAGCCGTTCTGCAGCGTCGACGGGATGAACAGGCCGATCACCGTGCCGAAGATCGTGCCGACGCCGCCGAACAGCGACGTCCCGCCGATGACCACGCCCGCGATCACGTTCAGGTTCGTGTTGGACTGGCCCGCGATCGTCGTCGACTGGAAGAACGCCAGGTTCAGGATCCCGGCGAGCCCGGCCGTCAGCCCCGCCAGCGCGTACACCTTGGTCAGGTGCCGGTCGACCTTCAGGCCCACCCGCCTGCCCGCCTCGGGGTTCGAGCCGATCGCGTAGGTGTACAGGCCGAAGCGCGTCCGGTGCAGCACGACCATGCCCAGCACCACCACGACCAGCGCCACCACCGACAGCGTCGGCACCTGCCCCACGAGGTTGCCGAAACCGACGTTGTCCACCAGGACGTCCGGCGCGTCCCGCAGGTCGATGCCGGACGTGATGATCTGCGCGATCCCCAGCGTCGCGCCCATCGTGCCCAGGGTGACGATCAGGGGCGGCACCCGCAGCTTCGCGACGAGCACGCCGTTCAGCAGCCCGCAGGCCAACCCGACCACGCTCGCCACGAGGATGCCGAGCAGCGCCACGCCCCAGCCCTGACCACCCGCCGCGACCATCGCCCTGCTCGCGACCACGCCGGACAGCACGAGCACGCTGCCCACCGACAGGTCGATGCCACCGGTGACGATCACGAACGTCATGCCGACGCCCAGCACCGCGAGGATCGACGTGTTCACCACGATGCCGCGCAGGTTGAACACCGACAGGAACGCGTGCGGGTCCAGCACACCGAAGATCGCCACGATCACCGCGAGGATGAGCAGGATCTGCAGTGCCTGCAACCGGAGCAGCCGCTGCCACCGGCCGGCCGGGACCTCCTCGACCGCCGCCGCGGAGGACGTGCCGCGCCGCGCGACGCTGGTCATGTGTGCACACCTGCCTCTGGTTCGGTGGCGCCGGTCATCGCGGCGACCAACTCCTCCATCGACGTCCGCCCGGTCGCGAAACTCGCCACGCGCTGCCCCCGGCGCAGTACCTGGATGCGGTCCGACACCTCCATCACGTGGGGCATGGAGTGGCTGATGAACACGACCGCGATGCCCTCGTCCCGTACCCGCCGGACGAGGTCCAGCACGTTGCGGGTCTGCACCACGCCGAGCGCCGCGGTCGGCTCGTCGAGGAAGATCACCCTGCGCGCCCACGCCGCCGCGCGTGCCACCGCCACGCCCTGCTTCTGGCCGCCCGACATCGAACCGACCGGCCCGGACAGGTCCCGCACGGTGGCGCCGAGCCCGTCGAACGCCGTGCGGCTGCCGGCACGCATCGCCCGGGTGTCCATGAAACCGAGCCTGCCGAGCAGTCCCGGCCGCATGATCTCCCGGCCCAGGTACATGTTCTGCACCGGCGACAGGTGGGGCGCGAGCGCGAGGTCCTGGAAGACGGTCTCGATGCCGAGCGCGCGGGCGCTGGTCGGGGAGGTGAGCCGAACCGGGTTGCCGTCGAACAGGATCGTGCCGCTGTCCGGGGTCTCGATGC
This sequence comes from Actinophytocola sp., assembly GCF_045807065.1. GTDB lineage: Bacteria > Actinomycetota > Actinomycetes > Mycobacteriales > Pseudonocardiaceae > Actinophytocola. The sequence goes on from NZ_JBJMIE010000820.1 coordinate 3,241, forward strand.
CGGACAGCAACCGCACGAGCGTGCTCTTGCCGGCGCCGTTGTCCCCGATCAACGCGACGACCTCACCCGCGCCGACGTCGAAGTCGGCCTCGGACAACGCGTGCACGTGCCCGTACGCCTTGGACAGGCCGTGGGCTGCCAGCAGAGTCGGCTGGGTCGCTGCGCTCATCCGCGGCCGCCTCCTTCCGTCGTCGCGGGTTCGGCGCTCGGTCCTCGCTCACGAGCCCGCCGCGCGGTCAGTGCGGCCGCGGCCGGCGGGGGGGTCGGGGATTCGAGGGCGGCTCGGCGCAGTGGGTTGGCGAAGGACTGGAAGTCGCCGGGGTTGCCCGCGGCGCTCCAGGCCGCGAACAGTGCGGCGCCGAACGCGCCGGGCTGGGCCATGGGTGAGAAGCGCAGGTCCGGCAGGAGGCGGCGCTTGGCGTCCCGCACCGTGGACATGCGGGTCCAGCCGCCGGCGGCGACCGCGGCTCGATGGGTGCCGACGACGTCGTTCATGCCGTGGAGGAGGTCGCTGGTGACTTCGGTGATGTGGTCGAGTGCGGCCGCCCAGACCGCGTGCGGGGTCGCGCCGTCGGTCACGGTGATGGTGACCTCCTCGTCGGTCTTCCTCGCGCCGGAGACCGACACGGTCGTGGGGTGTGGGTCGCTGACGGGGCGGTCCAAGACGGTCCGGCCCGGGTCGTCGGCGCCGAGCATCGCGAGTACCCGGCGCATGACCAGGCCCGCGCGGACGCCGCCGATGAGCGCCGACTGTCCGGTGAGGACATGGCGGCCCGCGTCGATGCCGCGTGCGGCCAGCTGTTCCCGGTCGTCGTCGGTGAGTAGGTGGGGGACCGTGCGGAGGATGACGTCCGCGGTGCCGCAGGAGTTGAACAGTTCGTGGTCGCCGGTGGCGCCGACTCCGGTGGCGGCCACGGGGTGGTCGTGGCCGACCACCGTGATCACGGCACCCGCCAGGCCGTCCGGCACGTGCGGTGCCGGCGCCACCGTGCCCGCGGGCTGGCCGGCCGCCACCGTGTCGGGAAGCAGCCGGTCCACGCCGAGGAGGGTCAGCGCCGCCGGCCACTGCCGGCCGGTGGACTGGTCCAGCAACCCGGTGCGGGAGGCGAGGGACGGCTCGCTCACCCGGGCCGCGCCCAGCCGGTGTGCGACGTACTCGGGAATGTTGAGCCAGCACGCGCCGGGTGGCAGCGCGCCATGACTGCTCCGCAACCACAGCAGCTTGCCGATGGTCCACTGTGGACCGAAGGGGAGGCCGGTGCGTCGGGGGAACGCCGCCCGGAAGGTCGGGTCGAGTTCGGCCAGTTCGGCCGCGCCACGCTGGTCGTACCAGGCGATGACCGGCGTGGTCACCCGACCGCCGCCGTCCAGCACCACCCCGCTCTCGGCGAAGCCGGTCAGGCCCAGCCCGATGGCCTGGATCCGTTGCCGGGCAGAACCACGCGCGTCGGCGAGGGCGGCGCCGAGCACGTCGACCGCGGCGGCGAACAGCGCCTCGCCGGTGGTCTGCGCGCCGTCCCAGGGGGTGGTGCCGTGCGCGAAGCCCAGCTGCCGGCCGTCCGTGCCGACGACGAGCGCCTTGGTCTCCGTGGTGCCGAGATCGAGCCCGACGACCGCCTCGACGGTCATGGCCGCACCTCCCCGGAGCCGCGCGGCACCAGGTGCACCGGCGCGACGACGGTGACCGGGCCGCCCGTGTCACCCTCCAGCCGCTTCACGAGCTGCTCGGCGGCCAGCCGGCCGATGACCTCCGACGGGTGGGCGATGACCGTGACGGCCGGCGTCACCGAGTCCGCCATCGGGAAGTCGCCGAACGCCACCAGTGCGACGTCCAGCCGGTTGCGGCGGTGCAGTACGGGCACGACACCGAGCGAACACCGGGTGTTGGCGCTGAAGATCGCGGTGGGTCGGCGCGCGTCGCCCAGCAGGCGCGTGGTGTGCGCGGCCGCGTGCCCGACGGTGTCGTCGCGGTCGCACTCGAGCACGATCTCCTCGTCGATGCCGGCCTCGGCGAGCGCGTCCCGGTAGCCCGCCACGCGCAGCCGCGCGGTGTCCAGGTCCGGCCCGTCGCCCAGGAACGCGATCCGGCGGTGCCCGTGGGCCACCAGGTGCCGCACGGCCGTGCCCGCGGCCTCCCGGTCGTCGACCACCACCGCGTCGGCGTCGAGGTTGCGTGCCCTGCGGTCCACGAACACCACCGGGCACGGCAGCGTCCGCACGTACGCGTGGTCCGCCGACACCGGCGCCACGATCAACCCCGCGACCCGCCGCTGCGCCAGCCCCGCCATGACCGACCGCTCCCGCTCCGGCGCGCGGTTCGTGCTCGCGATGATCACCGTGATGCCGCGCCGCAGCGCGAGCCGTTCGACCTCGCCGGTGACGCTGGCGAAGAACGGGTCCGCCACCGAGTCGATCACCACGCCGATCGTGTCGTCCCTGCCGCGCCGCAGCGACCGCGCGAGGGGGTCCGGCTGGTAGCCGAGGTCGCGCACGGCCTGCTCCACCCGTGCCCGCGTCTGCTCGGCGACCCGCGGATCGCCGTTGATCACCCGGGACGCGGTCTTCGCGCTCGTGTGCGCGGCGGCGGCCACGTCGCGCAGGCGCACCCTCGGCCTGGTCATGCCCGTGCCTTCAGAGCTGTCAGCAGCTCCTCGACCCGGGCCGGGTCGACCCCGCCCGCCAGCACCCGCTCGCACGACGCGGTGGCCGTGGCCACGCCACGCGCGGCCGCCTCGACCCAGCTCGCGCCGCCGAGCAGGCCGAGCGCGAGGCCCGCGACGAACGAGTCACCGGCGCCGACGGCGCTCACCACGTCGACCGGCACCGTCGGCACCCAGGTGAGCGCGCCGTCCTCGGCCAGCACGACGCCCAGCTCGCCGACGGTGACCGCGGCGCGGCGGGCACCCAGCGCGACCAGGGCGCCGGCCGCCGACTCGGCGCGTTCGGCCATCTCGGGACCGGTGCTGACCAGGACGTGGCCGCTGTCGCCGCGGATCGCGGCCTCCGCCTCCTCCAGGTTGGGCGTGACGAGGTCGGGACCGCTCGCCAGCGCCGCGCGCAGCGGTTCCGGCGCGCTGTCCACGATCACCGGCACGCCGGCCGCCCGCGCGTCCGCGACCAGCTGCCCGTACGCGTCGGCCGGCGCGGCGGTGGGGAGACTGCCGTCGCACACCAACAGGTCCTGCCCCGGAAGGAGGTCGGCCACGGCCTGGCGGTAGCGGTCCCAGGTGTCCCGGCTGATGGGCGCGCCCGGCTCGTTGAGCACGGTGGTGCGCCGGGTGCCCTCCTCGATCATGATCACGGCCATCCGCACGTCACCGGGCATCGGCACGCCCACGACGTCCGCACCCTCGGCGGTGAGCAGGGACAGCAGCCGCTCCCGGTCGTTGTCGGCGGCCAGGCCCACGATCGTCGCCGTGCGGCCGAACGCGCGGAGCACCCTGGCGACGTTGACGCCCTTGCCGCCCGCGGTGACCTCGACCTCGTGTGCCCGCAGCACGCTCCCGGGGACCACCTCGGCCACGCGCACGGTCCGGTCGAGGCACAGGTTCGGCGTCGCGATGAGCACGGGCACTCCTCGTCGAGTGGCGCATCGGTCACCACCGGGTAATCGATGTCGCGAGAAACCCGGGTAATCGATGTCACAACGCGTGCGACCGAGAGTGCTCCGGACGACGCGCGGGTGTCAAGGGTGCGCCGAGAAGATGACCACGAGCCGGTGCCGGCCGTGCCTGACGCGCCGCGGCCTCAGGCGACCGCACGCCGATGGCGTCAGGCCATCGTGGATGGCGTCAGGCCATCGTGCCGATGGGTGTCAGGCGACCGCCCCGATGATGCAGGTGAAGGCGGCGACGCCCAGGATCGTTCTGCCGTAGTGGAAGCGGCGCCAGGTGACGCGGAGGTGTTCGGCGCCCTCGGGGGTGGTGCCCTCGGGAACGCGGCGGAAGCGCGCGTTGATCGGCTCGGCGACGATGATCGAGCTGACGATGACCACCCCGAGCAGTGCCACCGCGGTCCAGGTCAGCGCGGCGGGGCGACCGGTCGCGCCGAGGGCGAACAGCAGCGCGCCGACGCACGTCACCGCGCTGAGGATCGGCAGCAACGGGTCGACCCGTGCCAGTGTCCGGCGGAAGTCGGTGGCGTACTGGTCGACCGGCATCCGCCGCCACAGGTCGGTCCGCTCGACGGCGACCATCAGGATGCCGCCGGCGAACAGCCCACCGGCGGCGAGCATCAGCCACGAGCCGAGCAGGGTGAGCGTCATGCCCCGCAGTGAAGCCGCGATCCGCTGGCGCGGCAAGGGTTCTCGAGGCGGTCTGGAGGCGGTCTGGAGGCGTTCTCGGGTTCACGCTCCAGGTCACATTTCCGGTCCACACCGGATTCTTTTCAGCAGCGGAAAACAAGGCGCCGACGTGCGCCGATGGGGTGGACCTGGCGCGGCGCGCCTGGGATTTGCGGGAATGCGGCCATAGCGTGGCCGCATGAGCACTCGGTACACGTCGGCCGCCTATCGCGAGCTGGGCGGAATGATGCGCCAGGTACGGGAGAAGGTGGGCCTGTCCGCGGGGGAGCTGGCGCGCAGGCTGGGCTGGCCGCTGACGAAGGTCTCGCGGATGGAGAACGGCCGGCGCGCGTCGAGCACCACGGACGTGATCCAGTACGTCGTGATGTGCGGGATGAAGGCGCGGGAGGTGGAGCGGCTCATCGACTTCGCGAGGATGGCCGAACGCAAGCAGGGCTACTACCTCTCGGACTGGCGGATCGCCGGCTCCCTGCAGTCGCTGATCTTCCACGAATCCCTGGCCGACCATTCCATCATCTACGAACCGCAGCTGATCCACGGGCTGTTGCAGACTCCGGACTACGCCCGCGCTCGCATCACCGCTCTCGAACCCGATATCGGGGAGGAAGAGGTGGTGAGTGGTATCCGCACTCGAATGGAACGACGACAGATCCTCTATCAACCGAATTCGTCGCGGTTCACGTTCTACCTGCATGAGCACGCATTGCGGCTCCGGGTCGGCTCAGAAGAGACCATGCACGAGCAGTTGCTGCATCTCGTGCTCACCGCCGCGCTGGACAACGTCACGGTCCGCATCGTGCCGAATGCCGCCGGCGAATTCGGCGACGAGTTCCACCTGATGAAGTTCACTGATCATCCTCCGATCGTCTACCTGGACAATCTCCGGCTCGGCGGCTTGATACTCGAAGACCGCGCCTACGTGAGCAGCTACTGCGATCTGGTGCCGAAGCTCGCTGATGCGGCCCTTGATGAGGGACAATCGCGCATGTTCGCGGCCGAACTGGCCGACGCGTGCGACCGAGGGAGCCATCGGGGTGTCACAGACGTCCTGGCGCAAGAGCAGCTTCAGCAACGGAACGGGAACGAGCTGCGTGGAGGTGGCATGGCGGAAGAGCAGCTTCAGCAACGACATCGGAACCGACTGCGTGGAGGTGGCGTGGTCGAACCACCAACCCCGATCTACGAGTGACGCGGTCCTGGTCCGCGACTCCAAGAACCCCGGCGGCGGGGTCCTCACCGTCCCCACCGCCGCCTGGCGCGATCTTCTCGACCGGTAGTCAGGCCCCGTCAGCGCGGGTGGTTGACTGGGGGCATGGTTGATCGTCCTGAGCCGCCGCTGATCGCCGACGAGCGGGAGATGTCGCGCGGGTTCCTCGAGTTCCACCGCGCGACGCTGGCGA
>NZ_JBJMIE010000821.1:0-4652 GCF_045807065.1 Actinophytocola sp.
CGCGGCGCGGCATGCTCACGGTCGGCATCGCCGGCTACGACGGCGGCAGGATGGCCGAGCTGGACAGCATCGACCACCTCTTCGTCGTGCCGTCGCCGTCGGTGCACCGGATCCAGGAAGCACAGACCACCATTTACCACGCACTGTGGGAGCTGACCCATGACCGCATCGACGGACACCACGCCGCACGCGCAGTCCACTGAGGACGAGGACGTCGTACACGTCCTGTGGATCAACGCGGGCCTGAGCTGTGACGGGGACTCGGTGGCGCTGACCGCGGCGACGCAGCCGAGCATCGAGGAGATCGTGCTGGGCGCCCTGCCGGGGTTGCCGAAGGTCGCGGTGCACTGGCCGTTGATCGATTTCGAGTGCGGGCCGGAGCAGGGGGCGGACAGTTTCATCGAGTGGTGGCACAAGGCCGATCGCGGTGAGCTGGAGCCGTTCGTGCTCGTGGTCGAGGGCTCGATCCCGAACGAGGCGATCAAGAAGGAGGGCTACTGGTGCGGGTTCGGGAACAACCCGGAGACCGGTCAGCCCATGACCACGAGCGAGTGGCTGGACCGGCTCGCGCCCAAGGCACTCCTCGTGCTGGCCGTCGGCACGTGCGCGACCTACGGCGGCATCCACGCCATGGCGGGCAACCCGACCGGCGCGATGGGCGTGCCGGACTACCTGGGCTGGGACTGGAAGTCCAAGGCGGGCATCCCGATCGTGTGCGTGCCGGGCTGCCCGATCCACCCGGACAACCTGTCGGAGACCCTGCTGTACCTGCTCTACCAGGCGGCCGGGCAGGCGCCGATGATCCCCCTCGACGACAAGCTGCGACCGACGTGGCTGTTCGGCAAGACCGTGCACGAGGGCTGTGACCGCGGCGGGTACTACGAGCAGGGTGAGTTCGCCAAGGAGTACGGCTCGCCGAAGTGCCTGGTGAAGCTCGGCTGCTGGGGCCCGGTGGTCAAGTGCAACGTCCCGAAGCGCGGCTGGATCAACGGGGTCGGCGGCTGTCCCAACGTCGGCGGCATCTGCATCGGCTGCACCATGCCGGGCTTCCCGGACCAGTTCATGCCGTTCATGGACGCGCCGCCCGGGTCCCGGGTCTCCGCGACCGGCAGCAAGATCTACGGCACGGTGATGAAGAAGCTGCGGCAGATCACCGAGCGCAAGGCCGACCGCGAGCCGGAGTGGCGGTCGAAGGGCCGGACGCTGACCACCGGGTACCGCGCGGACTGGTGATGGGGTCGATGGCCGCGAGGGACTCGCTGGACCGTGCCCGCGAGGTCGCGGACGCCGTGCTGTACGAGGGTTATCTGCTGTACCCGTACCGCGCGTCGGCGACCAAGAACCGGCTTCGCTGGCAGTGGGGCGTGCTGATGCCGCCCGCGTTCGCCGACGGGGGTGAGCACGCGTGGTACCGGACCGAGCTGCTCGCCGAACCGGTCGCCGGCGCGGTCCTGCACGTGCGGGTCCGGTTCCTCCAGCTGCAGCGCCGGGTGGTCGAGGTGGGCCCCGACCACCACGCGGTGCCGTCGGTGACCGTGGCCGGCGTCGAGCACACCACCTGGGAGGAGGCGGTCGAGCGGGAGGTGGACGCGGAGTTGCGCCTGCCGGACCTCCTCGTCGGCGAGCTGGCGGTCCCGTTCGAGGTGCCCGGCGGCGAGGACGCGGAGCCGTTCGAGGGTGGCCGGGTGGCGCGCCGGCGTGCTCCGCTCAGGGGCGAGGTCCGCGTGGGTGCCGCCGCGTTGCCGGGTCCGTTCGGCGGGGTGCGGTTGACGCTGCGTGTGGCGAACCTGACCCCCGCGGTGGCGGACAGCCGGGACACCGCGCTGCGGCACGCCCTGATCGCCGCGCACACGCTGATGTCGTTGTCCGGCGGACATTTCCTGTCCGCCACGGACCCGCCGGAGTGGGCGTCGGCCTTCACCGCCGAGTGCCGCGGCGAACGAGCCTGGCCGGTGCTGGTCGGGGCGGACGACACCGTCCTGTGCACGCCGATCATCCTGCCCGACCACCCCGAGATCGCCGCGCAGAGCGCGGGGAACCTCTTCGACGGCACGGAGATCGACGAGATCCTGACCCTGCGGACCATGACGCTCACCGAGGAGGAGAAGCGCGAGGCCCGCGCCACCGACCCCCGCGCGGCCGAGCTGATCGACCGCGTGGACACCCTGCCGCCCGAGCTGCTGGACCGGCTGCACGGGACGATCCGGTACGTGCGCTCGGTGACGGGCGGCCCGCGACACCCGCCGCCCGAGCCGTCCGCGCCCTGGTGGGATCCCGGCGCGGACCGCACGGTGTCGCCGGAGACCGACACCGTCACCGTCGGCGGTGTGCCGGTCGGCAAGGGCTCGCGGGTACGGCTGCGGCCCGGCCGGCGCGCCGACGCGCACGACATGTTCCTCGCCGGCCGCACCGCGGTCGTGCGGGCCGTGTTGCTCGACGTCGACGACCGGTGGCATCTCGCGGTCACGGTCGAGGACGACCTGGGCGCCGAGCTCTACGCCGCCCACGGCCGGTACCGCTACTTCGGCGCCGACGAGGTCGAGCCGCTATGACCGTGCTGGTGGCCGGTGTCGGCAACATCTTCCTCGGTGACGACGGGTTCGGCGTCGAGGTGGCGCGCCGGCTGTCCACGGCGCCCCTGCCGGATTCCGTGCGGGTGGTCGACTACGGCGTGCGCGGCATGCACCTGGCCTACGACCTGGCGGGCGCCGCGCCGGAGCTGACGATCATCGTGGACGCCACCGCGCGGGGCGACCCACCCGGCACCGTGCACGTCGTCGACCTCGCGCTGCCGTCCACACCGGACGACTCGACACTGCTCGACGCGCACGGCATGCAACCGGACGTCGTGCTCGCGCTGGTCCGCCTGCTCGGCGCCGACCCCGGCCGGGTGCTGCTGGTCGGCTGCGAGCCGGCCGACCTGGCCGAGGGCATGGGGTTGAGCCCGCCCGTCGCGCGGGCGGTCGACACGGCCGTCCGCGTCGTGGTCCACCTGGCCGCGCACCACCCCTTCGCGTCGGATGAGGAGCTGACATGTGCCTTGGCATCCCTGGGGAAGTGATCGAGGTCCTGACCGACCGGCCGGACCTCGCCCGCGTCGACGTCAGCGGCGTCAAGCGGGCCATCAACATCGGGCTGCTGGCGGAGGAGGCGGTCGGGCCGGGTGACTGGGTGCTCATCCACGTCGGCTTCGCCCTGTCGAAGATCGACGAGGAGGAGGCGAAGGCGGCCATGGAGTTCCTCGAGAGCATCGGGAAGGCGTACGAGGACGAGATCGCCGCGTTGCGGGATTCCGAGATCCTCTAGGAGGGGACATGCGTTTCGTCGACGAGTTCCGGGACGCGGACAAGGCCCGCGCGCTGTCCGCCAAGATCACCGCCCTGTGTGAGCCCGGCCGGGAGTACAAGTTCATGGAGGTGTGCGGCGGTCACACCCACACGATCTACAAGCACGGCCTCGAGGACTACCTGCCCGAGAACATCACGCTCGTCCACGGGCCCGGCTGTCCGGTGTGCGTGATCCCGATGGGCCGCATCGACGACGCCATCCACATCGCACGCCAGCCGGGCGTGCTGATGACCTCGTTCGGCGACATGATGCGGGTGCCGGGCAGCGGCGGGAACTTCTTCGACTCCAACGCGGAGGGCACCAACATCCGGATGGTGTACTCGCCGCTGGACTCGCTGAAGGTGGCGCGGCAGAACCCGGACATGCACGTGGTGTTCATGGCCATCGGGTTCGAGACCACCGCGCCGTCCACCGCGATGACGCTGCTGCGCGCGGCGCGGGACGGCGTCGAGAACTTCTCCGTGTTCGGCAACCACATCACGATCATCCCCGCGATCAAGGCCATCCTGGACTCGCCGGACCTGCGGCTCGACGGCTTCATCGGGCCCGGGCACGTGTCCACGGTGATCGGCTGCCGGCCGTATGAGTTCATCGCGGCCGACTACGGCAAGCCGATCGTGGTGTCCGGGTTCGAGCCGCTGGACATCCTGCAGTCGATCTACCTGCTGATGCTGCAGCTGAAGGAGGGCCGCGCCGAGGTCGAGAACCAGTACTCGCGCGTGGTGCCGTGGGACGGCAACCCCACCGCCCTGCGGGTGATCGCCGAGACCATGGAGCTGCGGCCGTACTTCGAGTGGCGCGGGCTCGGGTTCATCTCGCACTCCGCGTTGCAGGTCCGGTCGAAGTACGCCGCGTTCGACGCGGAACTCCAGTACGACGTGCCCGGCGTCCGCGTGGCCGACCCAAAGGCCTGCCAGTGTGGCGAAGTGCTCAAGGGCGTGTTGAAACCGTGGGAGTGCAAGGTGTTCGGCACGGCGTGCACGCCCGAAACGCCGATCGGGACGTGCATGGTGTCGCCCGAGGGCGCTTGCGCCGCGTACTACAACTTCGGCCGGTTCACCCGTACCCGCGTCCGTGAGGCGAGCGTGTCATGACGTTCTCGACCAAGGAACAGGACGTTCTCGACCGGATCGAACGAGCCCGCAAGCGCCGGCCGAGGGTCAAGGAGGAGCGGATCACGCTGGCGCACGGCTCGGGCGGCAAGGCGACCCAGACGCTGATCGAGGCCGTCTTCCTGGACGCGTTCAGCAACCCGGTGCTGGAGCAGTTGGAGGACGGCGCCCAGCTCACGACTCCGGCGGGGC
>NZ_JBJMIE010000822.1:0-7186 GCF_045807065.1 Actinophytocola sp.
ACATGCGCACGTACCGGAATGCGAACGGCCCCGACAACCAGACGGTCGACGACCAGGGCATCCTCGGGACGACGCAGGCGGAGTGGCTGAGGCGCGAGCTGGCCGCCTCGCGCGCGACCTGGAAGGTCATCGCGGCGGACATGCCGCTGTCGCTGGTCGTCCCGGACGCCACCCGCATCGAGGCGGTCGCCCAAGGCGACGACGGCGCGCCGCTCGGCCGCGAGCTGCAACTCGCCGGCGTGCTGTCCTCCATCAAGAGGCACCGCGTGCGGAACGTCGTCTGGATCACCACGGACGTGCACTACACCGCCGCGCACTACTACGACCCGGAGAAGGCGGCGTTCCAGGACTTCGACCCGTTCTGGGAGTTCGTGTCCGGCCCGCTCAACGCCGGCGCCTTCGGACCGAACGCGCTGGACCCGACGTTCGGGCCGCGGCAGGTGTTCGCGCACACCCCGCCGGCCGCCAACGCCTCGCCGCTGGCGGGTTTCCAGCACTTCGGCGAGGTCAACGTGGACGGCGGCAGCGGCGTGCTCACCGTCGACCTGCGTACTGGCCAGGGGGTCAGCCTGTGGTCGAAAACCCTTGTGCCGCAGCGGCAGTACGCTTCCTCGGGTGTCCATCAAGAAGCTGCCGGTCACGCCGGCGGAAATCAGGGTCTTCCTGTCGCTGACCAGCGACTGGACCCGCGAGGGTGTCGAGGCGGCGCTGGTGCGCGCCGGCTGGGCGACCGAGGGCGAGCCGCTGGACTGGTCGGCGGCCGCCAGTGCGCCGCACTACTTCGGCGAGGAGGACAACGGGTGGCGGCTGGAGCTGGGTGACCCGCCCGGCGAGCCCGGTGCGTCGATCCGGCTGCCCTGCGCGTTGTTCTGGCCGGCGTTGGACATCGACGAGGACGCCGACGACTACGCCGACGAGGACGACTTCACCGTGGACGAGGACGAGGCGGACGACCTCGACGACGAGTACGCCGCGCTGTGGGCGCGCGATCCCGACGCCGAGCGCGACGTGTTCGACGACGAGTTCGCGCGGTTGTCGGACCTGCTGCGCGCGGAGCTGGGCGAACCGGACAAGCGCACCGAGGGCCTCGAGCCGTCGGAGCTCTGGCACCGCGACGGCTTCGAGATCCGGTTGGAGATGACCGACGACATCAACTCGTACTCGCACTACGACCTGATCGCGGTTCAGCTGCGCGCGGAATGACCGTCAGGCGGACGGCGACCGCGCCCAGCGTGCCGGCCAGCATGAACAGGGCGAGCGGTGTGGGTGACCCGTTGCCGAACAGGCCCGACAGCGGGGACAGCACGGCGCCGAGCGTGAACTGACCGGCGCCGACCAGTGCCGACGCCGCGCCGGGTGTCGCCGCGCCCAGCGTCTGGGCGATCGTGGTCACGGACGGGAAGACCAGGCCGAGGCCCGCGAGTGTCAGGAGCAGGCACACCCACGTGATCGCCAGGCTGCCGCCGGTGGTCTCGATCAGCACGAGGTGGACCGCGGCGGCGGTGGTGGCGAGCGCGAGGCCCGCGCGGAGCATGCCCGCCGGTGTCACCCGGTTCGCGAGCGCGCCGAAGACGCTGCTGGCGGCCAGCATCGCGCACGCGTTGGACGCGAAGATCAGGCTGTAGGCGGTCGGGGACACGCCGAAGCCGACCTCGAGCACGAAGCTCGAGTCGCTGACGTAGGTGAACAGGGCGACGGACGTGCACGCCAGCACCAGGACGTGGCCGGTGAACGCGCGCCGGCGCAGCAGGGTGCCGAACGCTCGCGGCTGAGCGTTGCGCTCCTTGAGGGTTTCCGGCACGAACCGCAGGACACAGAGGGTGAGCGCGAGGCTGATCACGGCCAGGACGACGAACACGACCCGCCACGAGCCCAGCCGCAGGATCAGGCCGCCGAGCGCGGGCGCGACCACCGGCGCGACGCCCAGCAGCATCGCGAGACCGGCGTAGTAGCGGGCCATCCGCGGCCCCTGGAACAGGTCGGTCACCACGGCGCGGGCGAGCACGACGCCGGCACCGCCGAAGAACCCGCAGAGCAGCCGCGCCGCGATGAAGACCACGACGTTCGGGGCGACGGCACAGCCCAGGGCGCACACCGCGGCCGCCACGGTGCCGACGAGGAGGGGCGGGCGCCGGCCGAACCGGTCGCCGAGCGGGCCGAACGTGAGCTGCCCGAAGACGATGCCCAGGAGAAACGCGGTCACCGAGAGCTGGGTGACGGAGACGCTGGTGCCGAAGTCGCCGGCGATCTCGGGCAGGGCGGCGACGTACATGTCGATGCCGAGCGGACCCGCCGCCGCGAGCCCGCCGAGGGTGATGGCGAAGGGAACTCGGCGCACCGCCTCACGATAAACGCGATGATCGAGGTGTTGCTGGTTCGAGGCGGCCGCGCTGAGCAGGTCCCGGGCGAAGCGGGCACGGCGGTCGTCGGCCGACCGCCGCGCGGTGCTGGTGACGATCACCCCGGCCGGCGCGGCGGTCGACGACATCATGCCCAGGCGGCTGGCCATCGAGGCCGAGCTGCTGAGCAGCCTGCCGCCCGACCGCCGCGCGGAGATCGAGCGGGCGCTGGTCCTGCTCAGCGAGCACCTGACGGCTCAGGCGGCGATGCGCTCACACAGCCAGGCCAGCGCCAGGGGGTAGCGGTACTCGATGGCGCCGTGCCGGCCGTCGAACAGCTCGAAGTACACGCGGTCGTCCGGCACCCCGGCCGCCACGACCGCGCGGTGGAAGGCGGTCGCGCCGAGGTCGAGGTAGTACTCGTCGCTGCGGCCCGCGTCGATCCAGATGGCGGTCATCCCGCGCAGGGCCTCGGCGTACCGCGGCTCGCCGGCCATGCGGACCGGGTCCCAGGCGAGCCAGCGGGCCCACACGTCCGGCACCAGCGCGCCGGTGTCGTCGAAGGGGAGCGACACGCTGCCGTCCTCGTTGCCCGAGTACGCGGCGGCGTAGCCGTAGATCTCGATGAGCTCCAGGTCGCTGTCCCTGGTGCCGTGTATGCGCTTGCCACGGTCGGCCAGGAAGTTCGCGTAGTCGCCGTCGTACTCGTCGCGCAGCGTCCGCGCGACCTTCGGGAAGCCGTCCGGGTAGCAGACGTCGAACAGCGCGTCGCCCGCGTGGGTGGCGAGCGCGCCGAACAGGTCCGGTCGCAGCATCGGCGTGACCATGGCGCCGTACCCACCGCTCGACTTGCCCGAGATGGCCCGGTGGGCGGGCTCGGCGAGGGTCCGGTACCGGGCGTCGACCCAGGGCACGACCTCGTCGCAGAGGTAGGAGTGGTAGCGACCGGTGGCCGGGGAGTCGAGGAACTGGCTGCCGCCGTAGGCCGTCCACGCGTCGACGTACACCACGATCGCGGGCGGGGTGCTCCCGTCCGCGAACACGTCGTCGGCCAGCTCGGGGAACGGCCGGCGGAACGGCGTCCGGTTGAACCACATGGCGACGTTGCCGGTGTAGCCCTGGATCACGTAGACGACCGGGTACCGCCGGTCGGAGTCGTCGTAGCCGGGCGGGAGGTAGACGTAGATCGGCCGCTCGTGCGGGTCCCCGAGCGGGTTGTCCCGCAGGAGCGCACTGTGGACGGTTTCGTGCTCGATACGCCCGACGAGCGGCGATGACCAGGGCAGCATGTCCGGCAGCCTAGGTGATCACGCCGGTGGCAGCCGACCGGTTTACGCCAGCGCGGCGGCGGCCATCTGCTCGACGAGCCTGCCGAACGCGTCGGGAGTCACGATGGGGATGCCGTACTGGCGTGCCTTGACCGCCTTGCCGGACAGGGAGTCGGGATCGGCGGCCACGAGCAGCCGGGTGCGTTTGGTCACGCCGCCGGCGGCCACCCTGAGGCCGCCGCGGGTGGCCCGGTTCTCCCACTCGTCGCGTTGCCCGACCATCTGCCCGGTGAACGCGACCAGATCACCGGGCCGCAGCCGGAACTGACCCCACTGGGGCGTCTCCTCCGGCGCCTTCCGCAGCGCGAGCTCGACGTCGTGTTCCGTGAGCCCGAGCAGACCGGCCACGTTCCCCAGGTCCAGCCGCTCGTCGTCGGTGACGACATCGTCGGCCCTCGCCGCCCGCGCGAGGGCGTCGAGGTAGTCGCGGTGGAGTCCGAGGACGTCCACGTAGGTCAGGCCCAGCGCCTGCGCGACCTCGATGAGCCCGTCCTGCTCGCTGGCCGAGATGTGCCGGTCGAGCAGCGCGCGGTCGAGCAGCGCGAGGTACTCGTCGGCACGCGGCGGCTGCTGGACCCGGGGAAGCCGGTCGATGAGCCGCTCGAGGAACGCGGGTGGCGCGACGCCGGCGAGCGTGCGCGGGCTGGTGCGGCCGCAGGGCCGCGGCAGCGTGGGCCACGCTCCCCGCGCCGCGGCGAACAGGTCGAACCACGGCTCCGGCCGACCGGTCGCCCTGATGAAGAATGCGAGCAGTTCGGCGCAGGCCCTGGCGTCGTGCAGCGCGGAATGCGGATTCACGTGGTCGATTCCCGCGGCGGCGCAGCACGCCGCCAGCGAGCGTGCCGGGCTGTCGAGACAGGAACCGGACAGGGCCATCGTGCACAGGCCGCGTTCGTGGACCAGCGGGACCGGCGCGCCCATGCGTCCGTATTCGGTGAGGATGAAACGCAGGTCGAAACTCAGGTTGTGCGCGACGACGACTCGGCCGGCCAGGCGCGCGGCCAGGTCACCCGCGATGTCCGCGAACGACGGTGCCCGCAGCACGTCTTTCGCTTTGATGCCATGGATGTGCTGTGGTCCCAGATCCCGTGCCGGGTTGACCAGCGTGCCCCATTCGTCGACCTGCCGGCCGTCGCGGTCGACGAGCACGACCCCGATCTCGACCACTCGGTCGTGCCGCCCCGGAAACAGCCCGGTCGTCTCGACGTCGACGACGGCATAACCCACATTGGACATTTCCCACCGGTTCCTCTCGCTACCCCAGGCCGAACCCAAGAATTCGGTCGGGAAAGGGCGCGGTGGTGTTGCCGGCCGATGTTGATCGATGCGATCTCGTTATCCGCTGTGTTCACCGAAATGGAAAAGCGTGGTTTCCGTGGCGCGGCCGAACCGACGTCGCGCGGCGAGCGGCCGGCCCGCGAACTAGGGTTGCGAAGGTGGCACGGACACGCCTGTACCGGGACGGGGTCCTCGAGGCGGAGGACTTCCCGCCGGAGAAGACCTCCGACTACCTGCGGGACGAGGGGCTGACGGTCTGGCTCGACTTCGGGTCGCCGACCGAGGCGGACCTCGCGCTGGTCGCCGACGAGCTGGGGCTGCACGAGCTGGCCGTCGAGGACGCGCTGCAGTCGCGGCAGCGGCCGAAGCTCGACGAGTACGACACGCACTCCTACCTGACCGCCTACTCCGTCACCCTGGAGCGGGACAGCCTCCAGCTGACCAAGGCCGAGCTGGGCGTGTTCATCACCGAGCGCGCGATCGTCACGGTGCGGCCCGGCGACCGGTTCGACATCGACGCCGTGGTCCGCCGGTGGGACGCGCTCGCGCACCTGGCGAAGAACGGCGTCGGCTTCCTGGTGCACGGGCTGATCGACTACGTCGTCGACTCGCAGTTCGACGTCATCGAGTCGCTCGACGAGCACGTCGAGCAGCTGGAGGAACTGATCTTCGAGGAGGGGCCCGCCCGGCGCGGCATGCTGCGGCGGGCGCTGGCGCTGCGCCGGTCCCTCGGGGTGCTGCGGCACGTCTCGGTGCCCATGCGCGAGGTCGTGAGCACGCTGGTCCGGCGCGCCGACGCCCCGATGACGCCGTACTTCCAGGACATCTACGACCACGTGCTGCGCGTGACCGAGTGGACCGACTCGCTGCGCGACCTCATCGCCACCTTCCGCGAGACGCAGCTGAGCCTGCAGAGCAACCGGCTCAACCTGATCATGAAGAAGGTGACGGGGTGGGCCGCCGTCATCGCCGTACCCACCGCCATCACCGGGTACTACGGGCAGAACATCCCGTTCCCCGGCTTCGGCCAGCCGTGGGGCTTCTGGATGTCGACCGCGACGATCCTGCTCATCGGCGGCGGGCTCTACCTGCTGTTCAAGCGTCGGGACTGGCTGTGACGAACGCCTCGAGACCCGCGTTGGTCCGGTAGGGCTCCAGCTCGGTGCGCTGCGCCGCCGCCCGCTCGATCAGCTCGTCGAAGTCGACGTCCGGCAGCCGTGCGCCGAGGCCGGCGAGGTCGCGGAGAGTGCTCCACAGCTGTTTCTTGCCCTCGATGCCCATGATCAGGAACTCGATCTCCTCGAACCGGCTCAGGGGTGAGTAGCTCAGCAACCTGCCGTTCGGCTTGAACCTGCCGATCCGTTCCGCGACGGTCACCGCGATGTTCTTCATCCGATCGGGTCGAATATTCAGCCGCTCCATGATCTTTTCGAAGGTCGAGACGTCCTCCGCGATGGCCGTCGCGACCCGTGCCAGCGCGGTGCCGGCCTCGGTGCCCTTGTTGTTGCCCGCGGAACGTCTGGCCAGCTCACGCCACGCGACGCCGAGTGCGAGCTGGTCCCTGAGGTAGATGCCGAGAAATCCGTTCATGAAGGTGAGTTACCCGCCGGTTCGGTGGCCGGAACCTGGGTATTCCGGTCATCCCCAGAACGGAGGGATAAAAGTCATGACCAATACCGTCAGCACGAGGACTCCTGCCCAGCTCGCCGCCATGGTGTACGGGGCAGTGTTCCTCGTGGTCGGCATCGCGGGGTTCATCCCGGGGCTGACCACGGACTACGACCTCATGAAGTTCGCCGGCCACGACTCGCAGGCCATGCTCCTCGGCATCTTCTGCGTCTCCATCCTGCACAACATCGTCCACCTGCTGTTCGGCATCGCCGGCCTCGCGCTGGCACGCACCCACGGCGGCGCGGTCCAGTTCCTGATCGTGGGTGGCGCCGTCTACGCGGTGCTGTGGATCTATGGCCTGCTGATCGACAAGGACAGCGCGGCGAACTTCGTCCCCATCAACTCGGCAGACAACTGGCTGCACTTCTTCCTGGCCATCACCATGATCGGGCTCGGCGTCGCGCTGCGGGGCCGCACGGCGGCGCGCCGTTCGGTCTGAGCCCGAGCGGGTATCCGCCCCGCATGAACATGCACAAGTTGTTGCGGCAGGCGGAAGACCTGAAGTTCCTTGACGGCGCCGGCGTCACGGTCATGCGGACCGTGCGCCGGCTGCCGCCGAGGTTGCGCCGG
>NZ_JBJMIE010000823.1:0-2368 GCF_045807065.1 Actinophytocola sp.
CCCGCGGCTACGGTGGCGGCGGTGGCGGCGGTCGCGGTGAGGAACGTTCGACGAGAGTTCTCAGTCATCCTCCCTGCCTACACCGCGGCACCGGTGATCGCTAGAACCGAAGCGCCGCAAGGTAGTCGTGGCTGTTGCGGGACGTGTCCAGCGGCGCGGGCTGGTCGTCGCGTTCCACCAGCCAGTACCGCACGCCGGCGCGGTCGGCCTTCTCGAAGATGCGGGCCCAGTCGACCACGCCGCTGCCGACGTCGGTCCAGTTGCCCTGACCGTCGTGGTCCTTGACGTGCAGCACCGGGAACCGCCCCGGGTTGTCGACGAACAGCTGCCGCCCGTCCATGCCGGCCCGGGTCGCCCAGCCCAGGTCCAGCTCGAAGTCGACCAGCCGGGGATCGGTCTCGCCGAACAGGATGTCCGACAGGCGGACGCCGTCGACGACGCGGAACTCGCTGTCGTGGTTGTGGTGCAGCATGCCCATGCCCAGCTCGCGGGCCGCCGCGCCGGCCTCGTTCAGCTGCCGCGCGCCCAACCGGATGCCCTCGACGGTGTACATGTCGCTGGGGAACGACGACAGCACGACCCACCGCACGCCGATCGTGTGCGCATCGGCCAGTTTCGCGGCCCAGTCGCCGGTGATGTCGGCGTGGGCGACGTGCAGGATGACCGGGTTGAGCCGGGTCTGCCGGCACAGGTCCCGGATCTCGGCGGCCGGCCGGTTGAACGAGCTGACGCCCACGCACCGGTAGCCGATCTCGGCGAGTGCGGTGAGGGTGCCGAGCGGGTCCGCGTTGAGGATGTCGCGGACGGTGTAGAGGTGCATGCCGATGCCCTGGCGGGGGATCCGCCGGCAGTGGCGGGCGTCGGCGCGGGTTTCGGCGTCCGCGACGCCGGTCATGCCGGCGGTGGCGGCGCCGGCACCGAGCAGGGTGAGGACCCTTCGCCTGGTGACTCCGTTGTCCATGCCTCGAAAGTACTTGAGAAAGCGCTTTCCCACTAGGAGCGGCGGGCCAGCAGTTCCCTCGTCGGTTCGTGGTGCACCTCGCCGTCGTGGGTGACGCAGCTGCCGGAGACGATGTCGTCGTTCAGGTCCGGCACCACCGAGCCGTCGGAAGCCATGTGCAGCAACAGGTTCACGACGTTGGCGGCGTAGAGCTGGCTCGCCTGCGCCGGCATCTGGCTCGGCACGTTCCGCCCGCCCCACACCCGCACCCCGCCGACGCCGATCTCCTCGCCCGCGACCGCGCCCTCGACGTTGCCGCCCTGCTCGGCGGCCAGGTCGACGACGATCGAGCCGGGGCGCATGGCCGCGACCATCTCGGCGGTCACCAGCAGCGGCGCACGGCGGCCGGGGACGGCGGCGGTCGTGATCAGCGCGTCGGCCTCGGCCACGTGCGGGGCCAGCAGCTCGAGCTGCCTGGCCGCGCGCTCCTCGGTCATCTGGCGGGCGTAGCCGCCGGCGCCCTCCAGCGGCGGCAGGCCGAGGTCCACGAACTCGGCGCCGACGCTGCGGACCTCCTCCGCGGCGGCGGTGCGCACGTCGTACGCCCGCACGACCGCGCCCAGCCGGCGGGCGGTCGCGATGGCCTGCAGGCCCGCGACCCCGGCGCCGAGCACCAGCACCCTGGCCGGCGCGACGGTGCCCGCCGCGGTCATCAGCAGCGGGAAGAACCTCGGCAGCCGCTCGGCCGCGACCAGCGCGCAGCGGTAGCCGGCGACCAGCGCCTGCGAGGACAGCGCGTCCATGGACTGGGCGCGCGACGTGCGCGGCACCAGCTCCATGGAGAACGCCGACAGGCTCGCGTCCCGCAGGTGGGCGACCAGGTCCAGTTCCTCCGCGGGCGCCAGGAAGGAGATCACGACCGCGTTCTTCGCGAGCGCGTCGAGCTGCGCCCCGGTCGGCGGCTGGACGCCGAGCAGCGCGGCGGCGCCCCTGGCCGCGTCGGGGGTCACCTCGGCGCCCGCCGCGCGGTAGTCGTCATCGGGGTGGTGGGCGGCGGCACCGGCGCCCGGCTCGACCGCGACCTCGAAGCCCGCACCGGTCAGGCGCGACACGAGTCCCGGTACCAGTGCCACCCGCCGCTCACCGGATCTCGTCTCAGCAGCTATGGCGATCCTCACGGTGCCCACTCTATGAGCCGGCGCGCGCCGGCCGTTACGGGCTGAACGGCTGATCTTTTTCCGCAGGTCATGACGCTCCGGGCACCGGTTAATCACCGATAAGGCTGGAGTAGGTGCCCGATCGGGTACGCCTGCGTGTGGGTCACTATCTGCCTGTCGCGGCGGTGCTCTACTGGCCTTGGTTCTCCTACGGACAGGTGGGACCGAGGGAGTGGATTGGTCTTGGTGAGCAAGGACAACAAGGCACGGC
>NZ_JBJMIE010000824.1:0-5702 GCF_045807065.1 Actinophytocola sp.
CGGCCGAAGGCGGCCACCGCCTCGCGGGTCGCCGACTCGAACAGCGCCGGGATCTCCTCGATCGTCCGGGCCACCTTGAGCCCGCGCCCGCCGCCGCCGAACGCCGCCTTGATCGCCACCGGCAGCCCGTGCTCCTCGGCGAACGCCACGATCTCCTCGGGACCGCCGACCGGCTCCTTGGTGCCGGGCACGAGCGGGGCGCCGGCCCGGGTGGCGATGTGCCGGGCGGTGACCTTGTCGCCGAGGTCGCGGATGGCCTGCGGGCTCGGTCCGACCCAGGTCAGGCCCGCGTCGAGCACGGCCTGCGCGAAGTCGGCGTTCTCCGACAGGAAGCCGTAGCCGGGGTGGACGGCGTCCGCGCCGGCCCGCTTCGCGGCGTCGATCAGCTTCTCGATGTTGAGGTAGGTCTCCGCCCCTGTCGACCCGCCGAGCGCGAACGCCTCGTCCGCGAGCCGGACGAACACCGCGTCCCGGTCGGGGTCGGCGTACACGGCGACGCTCGACAGCCCGGCGTCCCGGCACGCGCGGATGACCCGAACCGCGATCTCACCTCGGTTGGCGATCAGAACCCTGTTGAGTCGGGGCACGCCCACACTCTCCCTTGACGTGGCGGCAGACTTGTCAATAACTGCGGAGTCTACGGAAACCGCCGCCGGCGGGGAGCCCGAGAGCAACCAAGCTCACGGCGATTGGGGTGCATATGGCGCGGCAGGGGATGCCGTGGGCGGTGGTGATCACGATCGTCGTGTCCACCCTGGTCGCGGCGGGTGCGGTGGCGGCGTCCGCGGCTCTGCGTGATCGCGCTGGGACCACCGCCACGACCACCACCACGACGACCACCACCACCTCGGGGGTCGGTGTGGACGGTTGCGTGCGCAAGCCGTGCACCGTGCTCGCGGACATGCCGGTGGGTGCCGCCAGGGTCCAGTTGGTGGTGGACAGCGGCGGCGCGTCCGGTCGCCTGCGCATCGGCGGCGGCGGCGCGAGCAAGGTCATCGAGGCGACGATCACCAGCATGGGCGCGACGTTCGCGCCCGACTCGCTGCAGTGCGTCGCCGACACCCTGTCCGCCTGCGTCCTGCGTGGCCGCTCCGCCGAGGGCGTCGTCGGCCAGGTGGTCGCCGGCCGGTCGGCCCAGTGGAGCGAGCTGGCCCAGCCGTTCCTGTCCGACGCCGGCTACCTGGCCATCGCCCAGGTCACCGCGGACGTCGGGCCGGAGATCCTCGTCGCCCAGCACCGCTGCCAGCGTGGGACCCAGGACTGCGCGACCACCCCGGTGTACGTGCGCGTGTACAACCTGCAGAGCCAGGAGCTGGGCTGCACCGAGGCCTACCGACGGCTCGAGTCCCTCCCGGACTGGCCGACGGTGACCCTGAAGAAGACGGACCTGCGGGCCTGCGCCTAACGCCAGAGGTCGGTGACCGCCACGTCCACCTCCTGGAGCAGGCGGCGGGTCAGCGGCAGGCTGATGCCGATGACGCTGGACGGGTCGCCGTCCACGCCCTCGATGAGCCAGCCGCCGTAGCCGTCGAGTGTGAAGCCGCCCGCGACGCCCAGTGGCTCGCCGGTCGCGAGGTACGCCTCCAGCTCGGCCTCGCTCGGCTTGCCGAACCGGATCGTGGTGCTCATCGTGCCCGTGGCGACCGCCGCGACCGCGCCGTCGCGCACCCGCAGCACCGCGTGCCCGGTCATCAGCTCACCGGTCCCGCCGGCCATCCGCTGCCACCGCTCCCGCGCCCGCTCGACCGTGCCGGGCTTGCCGCTCAGCTGCCCGCCCTGGAACAGCATCGAGTCGCAGCCGACGACCACCGCGTCCGCGTGGTCGGGGGCGACGACGCGGGCCTTGGCCTCGGCGAGCGTCGCGACCGTGCGCGCCGGCCCGGCGTCCGCGGGCAGGCCCGCGATGATCGCGTCCTCGTCCACACCGGACACCTGGACCACCGGCTCGATGCCGGCGTTGCGGAGCACCATCAGGCGCGCGGGCGACTGCGAGGCGAGCACGAACTGCACGTCAGAGGACTTTAGGGCACCCGGTCGCGCACCTGCGTGCGGATACCCGTCGCCGCCACGATGCCCAGCACGAGCACCGCGATCGGCAGCATCAGGCTGGCCTTCGCGGCGACCGTGAAGCCGTTGTGGAACACCTCGGTGACGATCCGGCGCACGATCTCCGCCGTGTCCGGATCGAGGTCCGACGGCAGCGGTGGGCTGGACGTGTCGAACTGGCTCGGCGTGTTCGCGGCCTCGGTGATCCGCCGGACGAACTCCTCGCGGTAGCGCACGGGCAGCCGCTCCGCGTACTGGCGCGCGGCGTCGGGCACCGCGAACGCGACGCCCAGCTGCAGCACCAGCCCGGTCGCCGCACTGCCG
Organism: Actinophytocola sp.; assembly: GCF_045807065.1. Lineage (GTDB taxonomy): Bacteria > Actinomycetota > Actinomycetes > Mycobacteriales > Pseudonocardiaceae > Actinophytocola. The sequence goes on from NZ_JBJMIE010000824.1 coordinate 2,371, forward strand.
AGCACCCCGCCGACCTGCCGGGCCGTGTTGTAGACGCCCGAGGCGACGCCGGCCAGCGCCGGCGGCATGCCGGCCGTCGCGGCCGTGGTCAGCGGCGAGAACACGAACCCGATGCCGAGGCCCGCGACCGCGAGACCGGGCACGAGCGTGGCCGGGTCGATGTCCGGCGCGGCCTGGTAGACGAGCATGCCCACGGCCGCCGCGAGCGTCGCGAACCCGGCGATGATCAGGTTCCGCGCGCCGATCCGGTGCCACACCGCGCCCGAGATCCCGGACGCGAGGGCCGCGGTCACCGCCATGGGCAGCGCCAGCGCGGACGACGCCAGCGCGGTGAGGCCGAGGACGGTCTGCAGGTAGAGGACCAGTGGGAGGAACATGCCGGTCATCGCGAAGCCCATGGCCGCGTGGGCGAGGTTGGCGTAGGTGAAGGTCGAGTCGCGGAACAGCTCGTTGGGCACGAGCGGCTCCTTGGCCCGGACGGTGACCTGCCGGTACACGAACAGGGCGAGCAGCGCGAGCCCGGCGACCAGGACGTGCACGATCGTCACCGGCCCGGCGACCGGGCCCCAGTGGTAGTGCTGGCCGTTCTGCACGCCGAACACCAGCGCGAGCAGCCCGGTCGCGCAGAGGGCCGTGCCGACCGGGTCGAACCGCAGCGCCCGCCGCGGCTGCCAGTTCGGCAGGGCCACCCCAGCGATCAGCAGGCTGATGACCCCGATCGGGATGTTGATGAAGAAGATCCACTGCCACCCGACGTTCTCGACGAGCAGCCCCCCGAGCACCGGCCCGCCCAGCGTCGCGACGCCGGCGACCGCACCCCAGACGGAGATCGGCACGCCCCGCTTCTCCGGCGGGAACAGCCGGGTGATGAACGACAGCGTCTGCGGTGTCATGAGCGCCGCGCCGAGCCCCTGGAGCGTGCGCGCGGCGATCAGCTCACCGGCGGTCGTGGCGAGCCCGCTCCAGGTCGAGGCGGCCGTGAAGGCGACCAGCCCGGCCATGAGGACGGTCTTGGGGCCGAACCGGTCCCCGAGCCGCCCGGTGATCAGCAGCGGGACCGTGTTGGCCAGCAGGTACACGCTGTTGACCCACACGACCTCGTTCAGGTTGGCGTGCAGTTCGGTGAGCATGGTGGGGATCGCGACCGTGACGATCGTCGAGTCCAACATGATCATGAAGAAGCACGCGCAGAGTGCCCACATGGCTGTCCACGGGCTCCGCATGCGGTGCAGTGTGTCCTGTCGGCTTGTCGTACCCGGCGTCGGGTGGCGAGGATGTGCGCATGCGCCACCTCGGACGCGCGGTGCAGCTGCCCACCAGCGCCAGCGGCAACCGGTTGTGCCGGCACGGCAACCCGGGCAGCTGCTCGCGGTGGTGCTCCTACAAGCTGTTCGCCAAGGCGATCATCGGCACCGGGGTGGTAGTGGCCCTGATCTGCGCCGGCGTTTGGCTCACCGGCGGCGACGGCCACGCCCGCATCCGCAGCGTCGTGTTCGGCATCGGCCTCTACCTGGCGGTCGTGCTCCCCGGCATCGTGTTCCTGAACAGCCGCGAACGCGACTGAGGCAACGGACGGGACGGTCCACCTTCGACTGCCGCGCGCACCAGCACTTCGAGAAGCCCTGACCCAACGCCGGAAAGTGGGGACGTTCCGAAGGCACCTTGGCCGGTCAGCGCGGCAGACCGGACGCGCGCCACGCGCCGGTGCCGTGGGCCAGCGGCTCACGCACCAGGAGCCGCCGGTCCGACCACGTGGACCGCGGCCGTTCCGGAGCTTGTCCGGCGGCGGAACCCAGCGTCGAGACCACCGCCACCAGCGCGGCCAGCTCCTCGTCCGAGGGATTTCCCTTTACCACCCGAAGGTGTGGACGCTCACTCATAGTGGGATGTTCCCGTGCTTCTTGGGTGGCAGCGTCTCCCGCTTGTCCCGGAGCAGCCGCAACGCCCGTGCCACGTGCCCCCGCGTGTGCGAGGGCGGGATGACCGCGTCCACGTACCCGCGCTCCGCCGCCACGTACGGGTTGCACAGCGTGTCCTCGTACTCCTGCTGCAGCCGGGCCCGCAGCGCGTCCACGTCCTCGCCGTCGTCGGCCGCGCTCGCCAGCGTCTTCCGGTGCACGATGTTCGCCGCGCCCTGGGCACCCATCACCGCGATCTGGGCCGTCGGCCACGCCAGGTTCATGTCGGCGCCGAGGTGCTTGGACCCCATCACGTCGTACGCGCCGCCGTACGCCTTTCGGGTGATCACCGTCACCTTGGGTACCGTCGCCTCCGCGTACGCGTAGATCAGCTTCGCGCCGCGGCGGATGATGCCGTTCCACTCCTGGTCGGTCCCCGGCAGGAACCCGGGCACGTCCACGAAGGTCAGCACCGGCACGTTGAACGCGTCGCACGTCCGGACGAACCGCGCCGCCTTCTCCGACGCGTCGATGTCCAGGCAGCCCGCGAACTGCGTCGGCTGGTTCGCCACGATCCCCACCGCGTGCCCCTCGACCCGCCCGAACCCGCACAGGATGTTCGGCGCGAACATGGCCTGGACCTCGAGGAACTCACCGTCGTCGAGGACCCGGGTGATGACCTCGTGCATGTCGTACGGCTGGTTCGGCGAGTCCGGGATCAGGGTGTCCAGCTCCAGGTCCGCCTCCGACACGGACGCCGCGACCGAGCCCTCCTCGGCGAACCCCGGGAACACCGGCGGGTCGGACATGTTGTTCGACGGCAGGAACGACAGCAGCTCCTTGACGTAGGTGATGGCGTCCTCCTCGTCGGACCCCATGTAGTGCGCGTTGCCGGACTTCGTGTTGTGCGTCCGCGCCCCGCCCAGCTCCTCGAAGCCGACGTCCTCGCCGGTCACCGTCTTGATCACGTCCGGGCCGGTGATGAACATGTGCGAGGTCTGGTCGACCATCACGACGAAGTCCGTCAGCGCGGGGGAGTACACGTGGCCGCCCGCGTTCGCGCCCATGATCAGCGAGATCTGCGGGATCACCCCCGACGCCCGCGTGTTGCGGATGAAGATCTCGCCGTACTGGCCGAGCGAGACCACGCCCTCCTGGATGCGCGCGCCGCCGCCCTCGTTGATGCCGATGACCGGCCGGCCGGTCTTCATCGCCAGGTCCATCACCTTGACGATCTTCTCGCCGTACACCTCGCCGAGCGCGCCGCCGAACACGGTCACGTCCTGGCTGAACACGCACACCGGCCGCCCGTCGATGGTGCCGTGCCCGGCCACCACGCCGTCGCCGTAGGGCCGGTTGCGCTCCAGGCCGAAGTTCGTCGAGCGGTGCCGCGCCAGCTCGTCCAGCTCGACGAACGAGCCCTCGTCGAAGAGC
>NZ_JBJMIE010000825.1:0-15138 GCF_045807065.1 Actinophytocola sp.
GCTCTTCCGATCTACCAACGGGATGGTCGCCGACAGCTGGGGCAACACGGCCAACGGCGCCAGCGTCCTGCAGGGGGCGTGGAACGGCGGCAACAACCAGCAGTGGCGGCTCACCAACCTCGGCAACGGCCGCTACCAGATCGTCAACCGGGGCACCGGAACCGCGCTGGACGGCGCGGGCAACGCGACGAGCGGGTCCACCGTGGTCATGTGGGCACCCAACAGCAGCACCAACAACGAGTGGACCGTCACGGCGGTCTAGCCGCATTCCTCCTTCCTCGAAAGGGAGTACAGCCATGCCCGGAACCCTGCTCCGGCGCGTGTGCACCGCGGCGGTCGGCTTCGTCCTGGCCGTGGGCGGTGTCATCGGCGCGACACCCGCCCAGGCCGCCACCTCGATCACGATCAACGGCGCGTCCGGCGGCCGCACGTTCGACGGCGTCGGCGCCGTCAGCGGCGGCGGTGGCAACAGCCGCCTGCTGGTCGACTACCCCGAGCCGCAGCGCGGCCAGATCCTCGACTACCTGTTCAAGCCCGGCTACGGCGCCGCACTGCAGATCCTCAAGGTGGAGATCGGCGGCGACACCAACTCCACCAGCGGCGCGGAGGCCAGCCACGCGCACTTCCGCGGCGACCTCAACTGCGACCGCGGGTACGAGTGGTGGCTCATGGCGCAGGCCAAGGCCCGCAACCCCGGCATCAAGCTGGTCGGCCTGGCCTGGGGCGCGCCCGGCTGGATCGGCAACGGCACCTTCTTCTCCACCGACCTGGTGAACTACTACCTGTCGTGGCTGGGCTGTGCCCGGCAGCACGGGCTGACGATCGACTACCTCACGCCCGTGCAGAACGAGAAGCAGTGGAGCGCCGACTGGACCGTCACCATCCGCAACGCCCTCAACGCCAACGGGTACAGCGCCGTCAGGATCATCTCCGGTGACTCGTGGCCGGGGGACTGGGGACCGGCCGGTCCACTGTCCTCGAACACGGCCTACCGCAACGCGACCGACGTGCTCAGCGCCCACTACACCTGCGGCTACCTGAGCGCGCAGACCTCCTGCGGTGTCCCGTCCAACGTCGCCAACTCGGGCAAGACGCTGTGGTCGAGCGAGAACGGCTCCCAGGACTACAACGACGGCGCCAAGCCGCTGGCGCGCGGCATCAACCGGGTGTACCTGGACGCCAAGATGACGGCCTACCTGAACTGGGACCTCATCGCGGCGGTCACCCCGAACATCCCGTGGCCCACGGTGGGGCTGGTGCTGGCCAACCAGCCGTGGTCCGGCTGGTACTCCGTCGGCAAGGACACCTGGGCCCTGGCGCACACGGCACAGTTCACTGCCCCGGGCTGGCAGTACCTGGACTCCTCGAGCGGGTACCTCGGTGGCAACCGCGGCAACGGCAGCTACGTGTCGCTGAAGTCGCCCGACAACAGCGACTACAGCACGATCATCGAGACCGTGGACGCGACGGCGGCGCAGACGCTCAACTTCTCCGTCACCGGCGGGTTGTCCACGGGGCAGGTGCACGTGTGGTCGACCAATCTCAACTCGACCAACGCCGCGAGCTTCTTCGTGCACAGCACGGACGTCACGCCCTCCGGCGGCGCCTTCTCGCTGACCGTCCAACCCGGGTTCCTGTACAGCATCACCACGACCACCGGGCAGGGCAAGGGCACCGCGACGAGCCCTGCCCAGGGCTCGCTGAGCCTGCCCTACAGCGACGACTTCGACGGCTACAGCACCGGCCGGGAGCCGAAGTACCTGATGGCCCAACAGGGTGCCTTCGAGGTCAGTGCCTGCGGCGGCGGCCGGTCGGGCGTGTGCGTGCGGCAGGCGGCACCGCAGCAGCCGATCCTGTGGAAGGAGAACGCCACCCCGTACGCGCTGCTCGGCAACGTCAACTGGAACAACTACACGGTGTCGGCGGACGCGCTGCTGGAGAAGGCGGGATACGCGGAGCTGATCGGCCGGGCGGGCACGGAGGACCTCAAGCCGTGCGGGCTCAACGCCTACTACCTGCGGGCGAGTGACAGCGGCGCCTGGTCGATCCTGCGGAACAACAGTGGCTGCACCATGACCACGGTGGCCAGCGGCACCACCACCGCGCTGGGCACCAACCGCTGGCACAGCCTGGCGCTGACGTTCGCCGGCAGCACCATCACCGCGAGCATCGACGGATCCGTGGTCCGCACGGTCACCGACAGCACCTACGGGGCCGGCCAGGTCGGCCTCGGCACGAGCCAGGGCGAGACCGCGCAGTTCGACAACCTCGCCGTGACGCCGGGCTCGGGCGGCGGGTCTTCCTCGGTGCTGCACAACACGAACTCCGGCCGCTGCCTGGACGTCCCGGGCCAGACGCAGACGAACGGCACGCAGGTGACGCTGTGGGACTGCAACGGCGGCACCAACCAGCAGTGGGCGCTCACCGCCGGCAAGCAGCTCCAGGTGTACGGCACCAAGTGCCTGGACGCCGAGGGCGCGAGCAGCGCACCCGGCACCAGGGTGATCATCTGGGACTGCGACGGCGGCGCGAACCAGCAGTGGAACGTCGACTCCGCCGGCACGGTCACCGGTGTCCCGTCCGGACTCTGCGTCGGCCCCGCCGGCGGCGGCACCGCGAACAGCACGCCGATCACCCTGCAGACCTGCACCGGCGAGAACAGCCAGAAGTGGACACGGAGCCAGCGATGAGCATGCGCACGATCACGGCACGTCTCGGCCATCTGGCGGTGGCCGCGACACTGACCGCGGCCATGGCGGTGGCGATGACCTCCGTCACCGCGGCCCCTCCCGCCCAGGCACTCGACAACGGGTTGGCACGGACCCCGCAGATGGGCTTCAACGACTGGAACGCCTACGGCTGCAACGTCTCCGACTCGCTGATCCGGTCCACCGCACTGGCCATGCACAACAACGGCATGCAGGCCGCCGGCTACCAGTACGTCAACATCGACGACTGCTGGATGACCCGCAACCGCGACGGCAGTGGCAACCTGGTGCCCGATCCGGCCAAGTTCCCCAACGGCATCGCCGGCGTCGCCACCTACGTCCACTCGCTCGGCCTCAAGCTCGGCATCTACGAGGACGCGGGCACGGCGACCTGCGCCGGCTACCCCGGCAGCCTCGGCCACGAACGCCAGGACGCGAACAGCTTCGCGTCCTGGGGCGTGGACTACCTGAAGTACGACAACTGCAACAACCAGGGCGTCAACGCGCAGAGCCGCTACACGGCCATGCGGGACGCGCTGGCCGCGACCGGGCGCCAGATCCTGTTCAGCCTGTGCAGCTGGGGCCAGGACAACGTGTGGACCTGGGGCGCGGGCGTCGGGAACAGCTGGCGCACCACCGGCGACATCGCCGCGAACTACACCAGCATGCTGAACATCTTCCACTCGAACGTGGGGCTCGCGAACTACGCGGGGCCGGGAGCCTGGAACGACCCGGACATGCTCGAGGTCGGCAACGGCATGTCGGCGACCGAGGACCGGGCCGAGTTCAGCCTGTGGGCGGAGATGGCGGCGCCGCTGATCGCCGGCACGAACATCCCGAACGCGAGTGCCACGACGCTCTCCATCCTCACCAACTCCCGGGTGGTCGCGGTCGACCAGGACTCGCTCGGCAGGCAGGGCCGGCTGGTGTCCTCGTCCGGCGCCCACGACGTGCTGGCGAAGCCGCTGGCGAACGGTGACGTGTCGGTGGTGCTGTTCAACGAAGGCGGCTCGGCCGCCACCATCTCCACCACCACCGCCGCGGTCGGCAGGACCGGCGCGAGCAGCTACACCCTGACCGACCTCTGGACGGGCACCACCGCCACCACCACGGGCACGATCAGCGCCTCCGTCCCCGCGCACGGCGTGGTCATGTACCGGGTGGCGGGCGGCACCACCGGCGGCGGCCCGACCGCCGGACCGGTACGCGCGGTCGGCGCCGGCAAGTGCCTCGACGTCCCCGACGCCACGGCCGGCACCCAGGCGCGGATCGAGCCCTGTGGCGGCCAGACCGGCCAGACCTGGACCTACACCACGGGCAACCAGCTGAGCGTGGACGGCGGAACGATGTGCCTGGACGCCTACGACAACCAGACCGGTGCCGGCACGAAAGCGGTGATCTGGTCCTGCAACGGCCAGCCGAACCAGCAGTGGCTGCGCAACGGCAACGGCACCGTCACCGGCGTCCAGTCGGGACTCTGCCTCGACGTCACCGGCGCCTCGACGGCCGACGGCGCGCTGGTGGAGCTGTGGACGTGCAACGGGCAGACCAACCAGCAGTGGACGCTCGGCTGACCCCTGTGAACGAAGGAGCTCATCGATGCCATCCCGTCTCCGCCAGCTGAGAAGACTGCTACTGGGCGCAGGGGCCACGGTGGTGCTGGCCGCGGCCGCCGTGGCCGGTACCGCCGCGACGTCGCGCGCCGCCACCCAGGGGCCGTGCGACATCTACGCCGCCGGCGGCACGCCGTGCGTGGCCGCGCACTCCACGACCCGGGCCCTGTACGGCAACTACAACGGCGCGCTGTACCAGGTACGGCGTTCCTCGGACAACACGACCCGCGACATCGGTGTGCCGAGTGCCGGTGGCGTGGCCAACGCGGCGGCGCAGGACTCGTTCTGCGCCGGCACGACGTGTCTCATCACGGTCATCTACGACCAGTCCGGCCGGGGCAACCACCTCACGCAGGCCCCACCCGGCGGGTTCTCCGGGCCAGCACCGGGCGGGTACGACAACCTCGCGAACGCGACCGCGGCGCCGATCACGATCGGCGGGCAGAAGGCCTACGGCGTGTTCGTCGCGCCCGGCACGGGGTACCGCGACAACAACGCGACCGGCACCGCGACGGGTGACCAGCCGGAGGGCATGTACGCGATCTTCGACGGCACCCACTACAACGGCGGCTGCTGCTTCGACTACGGCAACGCCGAGCGCAACAGCCGCGACAACGGCAACGGCACCATGGAGGCCATCTACTTCGGCAACATCAGGGTCTGGGGCTACGGCAGCGGCAACGGCCCGTGGATCATGGCGGACCTGGAGAACGGCCTGTACTCGGGGATCAACGCGGGCTTCAACGCGAACGACCCGACGATCAACAACCGGTTCCTGACCTCGATCATCAAGGGTGAGCCGAACCACTGGGCCATCCGCGGCGGCAACGCGCAGTCCGGTTCGCTGTCCACCTTCTACAACGGCGCCCGGCCGAACGTCGCCGGTTACAACCCGATGCGCAAGGAGGGCGCGATCATCCTCGGCACGGGTGGCGACAACAGCATCGGCTCCGCGGGCACCTTCTACGAGGGCGTGATGACCTCGGGTTACCCGTCGGACGCGACGGAGAACGCGGTGCAGGCCAACATCGTCGCCGCCGGATACGGCAGCGGCGGCGGTGGCACCACCACCGGGCCGTTGCACGCGGTGGGTGCGGGCAGGTGCCTCGACCTGCCGAACTCCACGACCACACTCGGCACCCAGCTGCAGATCTACTCCTGCAACGGCCAGGCGAACCAGAACTGGACCCGCACCTCGTCGAACCAGCTGACGGTGACGGTCGCCGGCACGACGCTGTGCCTGGACGCCAACGGCAACGGGACCGGTGCGGGCACGAAGGTGGTGACCTGGTCCTGCAACGGCCAGCCCAACCAGCAGTGGACCGTCAACTCGAACGGCACGGTCACCGGTGTCCAGTCCGGACTGTGCCTGGACGTGACCGGCGCGTCCACGGCCAACGGCGCTCTCGTCGAGCTGTGGACGTGCAACGGGCAGACCAACCAGCAGTGGACACTCGGATGATCGGACGACGGACCGAGTGATGGTGATGTCATGACCAGGGACCTGTCCCGTCGCGCGCTGTTACGCGGCGTCGGCGCCGCGGGTGTCGGCGCCGGCGCGCTCGCCCTGTTCCCGTCGGTGGCGGCCGTCGCGCCGCTGGTGAAGGTGCTCCTGTACGCCGAGTCCGCCCGCGCCCGCCACGACGCCGTCCCCGCCGGCGGCGCGGCCGTCCGCCAGCTCGGCAACGGGAACGGGTCCGCGGTCGGGGCGAACACGCCCACGCCCAGGAACGTCGCGCGGTACGAGGCCGTCGTGTGGATCCCGGACAGCGGCAACGCCCTCGACCCCGCCCGGCGGGTTGCCTTCGCGTCCTACATGAACAGTGGCGGCAGCTACGTCGGCATGCACTCCGACGCCTACACCTGGGACTGGCACGGCAGCTGCGTGGGCGCCTACCTCACCACCCACCCCGCGGGGCGGCAGGCGACGCTCATCGTCGAGGACCGCATGAACGAGTCGACCGTGCGGCTGCCGGCGACGGGAGGCCGGTTCGGCGGGCGGCACAACCACCACTCCGGCGCCGTCGGCATCCTCCTGCACGTCGACGAGCCGGCCCACCACCTCGGTGCCACGGGTGCGGACCACCCGATGACGTGGTGGCACGACTCCGGGTTCGGCCAGGCCTGGCACACGGGCCCGGGTGACACCGACGGGTCCCATTCGGACACGCTGTTCACGCGGGTTCCCCTGGGCGACATCCGCATCGCCGTCCGCGCGATGACCGACGCGCCCACGCAAGTGAAGCAACCCGCTCTGCTCACGGACCACGAAGGACTGGCGGAGGACTGAGATGCCCGACCTGACGCGAAGCTGGCCCCGAACCGGCGGTCCAACTCCGGCGAGTCCCACAAGGAGCCCCATGATGCCGCGATCCTCCGCGCCGCGCGGGTACGTGCTGACGGTCGTGGGACTATTCGTCGCCGCACTGTTCGTGGTGGTGCACGCCGGTCCCGCCGCGCAGGCGGCACTCCCACCCGACTCGATGTTCCAGAAGGTGCGGCTGCACACCGAGACCGGCAACCCGATGGCCATGGACGTGGCCCCGGACGGGCGGGTCTTCTACATCGACCGGCTCGGTGACGTCAAGATCGTGCAGCCCAACGGGGCCACCAACACGGCCGCACACCTGGACGCGTTCACCGCCAACGAGTCCGGTGGGCTCAACATCGCGCTGGACCCCGGGTTCGCGACGAACCAGTGGGTGTACGTGTACTACTCGCCGAACTCGGCGAGCGTCGACCGGCTGAGCCGCTTCACCGTCAACGGCAACACGATCGACCTGTCCACCGAGAAGGCCGTGCTGGACGTGCCGGTGCAGCGCCAGGAGTGCTGCCACCACGGCGCGGGTCTGGTGTTCGACAAGAGGAACGGCAACCTGTGGCTGTCCACGGGGGACAACACCAACCCGTTCGCCTCGGACGGCTACGCGCCCATCGACGAGCGGTCCGGCCGGGCCTACTGGGACTCCCAGCGCACCGCGGGGAACACGAACAGCCTGTCCGGCAAGGTGTTGCGCATCCACCCGGAGGCGAACGGCACGTACACGGTCCCCGCCGGCAACCTGTTCGCGTCCGGGACCGCCAACACCCGGCCCGAGATCTACATGATGGGGGAGCGCAACCCGTTCCGGATGAACATCGACCCGAAGACGGGTTACCCGACCGTCGCGAACTACGGCCCGGACGCGCCGAGCGCCAGCTCGAGCCGGGGACCGCAGAACACCGTGGAGTGGGACGTGCTCAGCCGACCGGGCAACGCCGGCTGGCCGTACTGCGTCGGGCCGAACCTGGCCTACAACGACTACAACTTCGCCACCAACACCTCCGGTGGCCACTTCGACTGCAACGGCGGCCCGACCAACAACTCCCCGAACAACACCGGGCAGACCAGGCTGCCGCCGGCGATCCCGGCGATGGTCGACTACCACTACAACTCCGACCCGGCGCACTTCCCGCAGCTCTCCGGCGGGGCGCCGATGGCCGGCCCGGTCTACCGGTACGACCCCAACCTCAGCTCCGGTCGCAAATGGCCGGTCGACTTCGACGGCCGGGCGGTCTTCGCCGAGTGGAACACCAGCCAGCTGTTCACCTTCCAGCTCGACTCGGCCGGCACCTCGGTCACCTCGATCGACCGGCTGCTCCCGTCGATCACGTTCAACCGGCCGATGGACTTCGACTTCGGCCCGGACGGCGCGCTCTACGTCATCGAGTGGGGCAGCGGGTACGGCGGCGGCAACGCCGACGCGGGCATCGACCGGATCGACTACCTCGGCAGCAACCAGGCCAACCCGGTCGCGAAGGCCGCCGCCGACCGCACCAGCGGACCGGCGCCGCTGGCCGTGAACTTCTCCAGCGCCGGCTCGACCGACCCGGGTGGTTCGTCGCTGACCTACTCCTGGAACTTCGGCGACGGCAGCACCTCCACCGCGGCCAACCCCAGCCACACCTACACCGCCGCCGGCAACTACACCGCCGTGCTGACCGTCCGGAACTCCGCGGGCGCGACCGGCACGGCTGCCGTGACCGTCACCGCCGGCAACACCACGCCGGCGCTGACGGTCACGGCACCACCCACGGGCGGCGTGTTCGACTGGGGTGACTCGGTGAACTTCTCGGTCACCGTCACCGACCCGGAGGACGGCACGGTCGACTGCTCGAAGGTGACCATCCAGGCCTACCTCGGCCACGACACCCACGGGCACCCGCTCGACCAGTACCACGGCTGCTCGGCCCAGGTGCAGACCACGCTGGCGTCCGGGCACAGCGAGAACGACAACACCTTCTACGTCATCGAGGCGTCCTACACCGACCGGGGCGGCTCCGGCGGCGCCGCACCGCTCACCGGACGCGCGCAGGTGATCCTGCAGCCCAAGCACAAGCAGGCCGAGTTCTACAGCGCCACCGGGCGGGTGTCCGACGGCACCGGGACCGGCAGTGCGGGGGCGACGGTGGAGACCACCACCGACACCGGCGGTGGCAGTGACCTCGGGTCCATGGAGGACGGTGACTGGTGGTCGGTCGACCCCGCCAACCTGACGAACGTCACCGGCATGACGTTCCGGGTGGCCTCCGCGGCGGCCGGCGGCACGATCCAGGTCCGGACCGGCTCCCCGACGGGCACCCTGGTCGGCAGTGCCACCGTGGCGGGCACCGGCGGGTGGCAGACCTGGACCGACGTGATGCTGAACCTGAGCAGCCCGCCCACCACCAGCGGCCCGCTGTACTTCGTGGTCCGCAAACCGTCCGGCAGCACCAACAACGGCGGACTGCTCAACGTCAACTGGGTCATGTTCACCGGCGCCGGGGTCGGCGTGCCCGGCACCTCGCAGTCGCCCGTGCAGGTCGGGGTGAACTACCGCCTGACGGCCGTGCACAGCGGGAAGTTCGCGGACATCGCCGGTGTGTCGACCGCTGCGGGTGCCCTGTTGCAGCAGTGGTCGGGGACCGGTGGGTTGAACCAGCAGTTCGATTTCCTTGACTCCGGTGGGGGCTACTACCGGATCCGGGCGCGGCACAGCGGCTTGGTGTTGCAGGTGGCGAGTTCGAGCAGTGGTGCGGACATCACGCAGCAGCCGGACAGCGGTGCGACGAGCCAGCAGTGGCGGGTGGTCGACCAGGGTGGCGGTGTGGTGAGCCTGGTGAACCGGCAGAGCGGCCTGGCGATGGACGTCTGGCAGGCGGCGACCGCCGACGGCACCCGCATCTCCCAGTACGCCGTGAACGGCAACGCCAACCAGCGCTTCCAACTCCAGCGCGTCTGACAACAGGGGAGCCAGCCGATGTCGAAACGCAAGTTGTTCTTCGGGCTCGTCGCGGCCGCACTCGCCGGTGCGGTGCTGCAGTCCGCGCCGGCGGCCACGGCGGCCGGCACCGGGCCGTGCGACATCTACGCCTCGGGCGGCACCCCCTGCGTGGCCGCGCACAGCACGGTGCGAGCGCTCTACGGCTCCTACACCGGGAACCTGTACCAGGTCCGGCGTTCGTCGGACAACGCGACCAGGGACATCGGGGTGCTCGCCGCCGGTGGCACGGCCGACGCCGCGGCGCAGGACTCTTTCTGCGCCGGCACCTCCTGCGTCGTCACCGTGCTCTACGACCAGTCCGGCCACGGGAACCACCTGTGGTACCAGGGTTCGAGCCAGGTGCCCGGCTCGAGCCAGAGCCGCCCGGCGAACGCGACGTCGGAGTCGCTGACCGTCAGCGGGAGCAAGGCCTACTCGCTCTACATCAACCCGTCGAACAGCTACTGGCGGGACGGTCACCAGAGCGGTGTGCCGACCGGCACCGCGCCGGAGGGCATGTACATGGTGACCAGCGGCACGCACGTCAACGGCGGCTGCTGCTTCGACTACGGCAACAGCGAGACGACCAGGTCGGCGGACGCCGCCGGCGCCATGGACGCGATCAACTTCAGCACGCAGTGCTGGTTCGGCGGGTGCTCCGGATCGGGACCGTGGGTGCAGGCGGACCTCGAGTGGGGGCTCTACCCCGGCGGCAGCCAGTCGTGGAACCCGAACCAGCGGGCCTTCACCAGCAAGTTCGTGACGGCGATGCTGAAGAACAACGGGACGTCCCGGTTCGCGATCAAGGGCAGCAACGCGCAGTCCGGCAGCCTGGCCACGCTCTGGGACGGCTCGCTTCCCCCCGGCTACAGCCCGATGAAGAAGCAGGGCGCGATCATCCTGGGCAGCGGCGGCGACTGCTGCAAGCCCGGCGGCGGCGCGAACCTGTCCGCCGGCACCTTCTACGAGGGCGCCATGGTGGCGGGCTACCCGTCCGACGCGACCGAGAACGCGGTGCAGGCCAACATCATCGCGGCCGGCTACGGCACCGGCACCGGCGGCGGCACCACCGGCGCGGGACGCGCGGCCGGCGCCGGACGGTGCCTCGACGTGAACAACAACACCACCACGCCCGGGACGCAACTGCAGATCTGGGACTGCAACAACGGGTCGAACCAGCGGTGGACCCGCACCGCGTCGGGCGAGCTGCGTGTCTACAACGACAGCAGCCCGCTGTGCCTGGACGTGTCCGGGCGTGGGACGGCCAACGGCACCCAGGCCGTGATCTGGTCGTGCAACGGCCAGAACAACCAGCAGTGGAACGTCAACTCCAACGGCACGATCACGAGTGTCCAGTCAGGACTGTGCCTCGACGTGGCCGGTTCCGGGACCGCCAACGGCACGAAGGTCCAGCTGTGGACCTGCACCGGCGCGACCAACCAGCAATGGCAGCTCGGCTGAGCGGCCACCGCACCACAGAAGGACCCCTCATGTCCCTGCGCACCAGAAGGCTGGCCGCCGTGCTCGCCGCCGCGGTCAGCGCCCTGGCGGGAGTCGTGGCCGCCGCGGCTCCCGCCCAGGCCGAGGCCGTCTCGATCCACGTCGCGCCGGGCGGTGACGACGACAACGCCGGCACCGCGGCGGCGCCGGTCGCGACCCCCGCGAAGGCCCAGCAGCTGGCCAGAGCTCAGGCAGCCGGCGGCAACGCCGTGACGGTGCTGCTCGCGGGCGGCACCTACCGCCTCGCCGCGCCGCTGGTGCTCACCACCGCGGACTCGGGGGTGACCTGGCAGGCCGAGCCCGGACAGACGCCCGTCCTGTCCGGTGGGACCCAGGTCACCGGTTGGACCGTCCAGGACTCGGGCCAGAACATCTGGGTCGCGTCCGTGCCCACGGGCGCCGACTCGCGGCAGCTGTTCGTGGACGGCGTGCTGGCGCCGCGGGCGTCGATCCCGATCTCCCGGAGCGACGTGCAGATCACCACGACCGGCATGACCATCACGAACTCCGCGCTGAACTACCTGGCGACGCTGCCGGGGCAGAACCGGATCGAGGTGGAGAGCCAGAACTCGTTCACCGACCGGTACGCGCCGGTGCAGAGCATCAGCGGCACCACCATCACCATGCGGCAGCCCGCGTGGAACAACAACAACTGGGGCTACGACACGCTCGCGCACCCCTTCGGCGGCGGCCAGCTGTTCCTCGAGAACTCGTACTCCTTCCTGAAGAGCACCGGGCAGTGGTACCTGGACCCGCAGGCCGGCAGGCTCTACTACAGGGCCCCGGCCGGCTGGGCGCCCGCGAGCCACGACGTCGAGCTGCCGCGCCTGCAGTCGCTGCTGCTGGTCAGCGGCAGCTACACCAGCCCGGTTCACGACATCACCTTCGCGGGACTGCACTTCGAGCACACCACGTGGCTCACCCCGAGCACCTCGGTCGGGTACGCCAACCAGCAGAGCGGCACGTTCCTCCCGGCCGCCGACCCGATGCCCGGCGACTTCCTGACCTCCTGCCAGTCCGGCTGCCGGCAGTTCGAGGGCGCACGCAACGGCTGGGCGCAGGTGCCGGCCGCGGTGCAGGTCTCGGCCGCGACCGCCGTCACCTTCCGGGACAACACCTTCACCCAGCTCGGCCAGGTCGGCCTGGGCATCGGCAACGACGCCGACGCACACGCCTCCGGGATCGGCCTCGGGGCGTCGTCGATCACGGTCGACCACAACGCGTTCACCGAAAGCTCCGGCGGCGCGATCGTGGTCGGCGGTGTGCGGCCCGACGCACACCACCCGGCCAACCCGGCGATGGTCGACAGGGACATCACGATCAGCGACAACACGGTGAGCGGGGTCGCCAGGGACTACCGGGAGATGGCCGGCATCCTGTCGACCTACGTCACGCACGCGGTCATCACGCACAACGAGGTCGCCAACCTGACCTACGACGGCATCGACGTCGGTTGGGGCTGGGGCGCCAACGATCCGGGCGGCAGCCAGGACTACCGCAACCGCGGCCTGTACGACTACCAGCCGGTCTACACGACGCCGACGACGCTGCGGGACACCGTGGTCAGCTACAACCGTGTCCACGCGACCAAGCGGCTCATGCACGACGGCGGCAGCATCTACAACCTGTCCGCGAACCCGGGCGCGTCGATCGACCACAACTACGTCTATGACAACAACCGCACGGTCGGCCTGTACCTGGACGAGGGCTCCCGCTACGTGAACCTGTCGAACAACGTCATCCAGGACAGCGGGGTGTGGGCGTTCACCAACGCCAGCGGCACCAACAACACCAACGACAGCACCTTCTCCGGCAACTGGTACAACGGCGGCGCCACCCAGGTCGCCACCGGCGCGCCGCACAACAACGTGCTGACCGGCAACGTCGTGGTGAGCGGCACCAACTGGCCGGCAGGAGCCCAGCAGGTGATCGCCGCCGCGGGGGTCGGCGGCGGCGCCCCGCCGACCGGCGTCCCGGTCCGCGCGGTCGGTGCGGGCAGGTGCCTCGACGTGAACAACGGCACCACCACGCCGGGTACCCAGCTGCAGATCTGGGACTGCAACGGCGGGTCGAACCAGGCGTGGACCCGCACCAACTCGGGTGAGCTGCGCGTCTTCGACAACCTGTGCCTCGACGGGTCCGGCCGGGGTAGCGCCAACGGCACCCAGGTGGTGGTCTGGACGTGCAACGGCCAGAACAACCAGCAGTGGAGCGTCAACGCGAACGGCACGATCACCGGCGTGCAGTCGGGCCTGTGCCTGGACGTGAGCGGTGCCGGCACCGCCAACGGCACCAAGGTCCAGCTGTGGACCTGCACCGGCGCGGCCAACCAGCAGTGGCGGCTCGGATGAGGGAGAGCACATGGCACGAGTACTGGTCCTGACAGGGGATGCCGCGGAGGAGCTGGACTCGATGTACCCGATCTTCCGCCTGCGGGAAGGGGGCCACGAGGCAGTCGTGGCCGCGCCGACGACCCGCGCGGTGAAGCTGGTGGTGCACGACTTCGAGCCGGGCTGGGACGCCTACACCGAGAAGCCCGGCCACCAGCTGCCCGTCGACCTGGCGTTCGCCGACGTGCGTCCCGAGGAGTTCGACGCGCTGGTGATCCCGGGTGGCCGGGCACCCGAGTACCTCCGCACGGATCCGGACGTGGCGCGGATCGTCACGCACTTCTTCGCCCAGAACCTCCCGGTCGGCACGATCTGTCACGGCCCGCAGGTACCCGCGGCGCTCGGGCTTCTCCGCGGGCGCACCACGGCCGCGTTCCCACCCCTGAGGTACGACATGGAGCACGCCGGCGCGATCTTCGCGGACGGCCCCGACGTCGTGGACGGCGTGATGGTGTCCTGCCGCGGTTGGCCCGACCTGCCCGAGTGGTCCCGCGCGTTCATGCAGGTACTGGAGAAGGCGGAAACACCATGAAGAACATGAGGACCTGGCTCGCGACGGTCGCCCTCGCGGTGCTCGCCGGGGCGGCGCTGGTGACCGGTGGTCCCGCCGCCGCCGAGAGCAACGGCGGGGTCCGGGTGATGCCGCTGGGTGACTCCATCACCGAGGGCACGCAGGTGCCCGGCGGCTACCGGATCGGGCTCTGGCAGCGGTTGGCGGCCGGCGGGTACCGGGTGGACTTCGTTGGCTCGCAGTTCAACGGCCCGGCCGGCCTCGGCGACCACGACCACGAGGGGCATCCCGGGTGGCGCATCGACCAGATCGACGCCAACATCGTCGGCTGGCTGCGCACGTACACCCCGCACACGGTGCTGCTGCACATCGGCACCAACGACGTGCTGCAGAACTTCAGCCTGGCCGGCGCGCCGGCCAGGCTGTCCACGCTGGTCGACCACATCACCGCGACCGTGCCCGACGCCGAGGTGTTCGTCGCGACGATCATCCCGCTCGCCAACGCCGGGCAGGAGGCGAACGCCCGCGCGTTCAACGCCACGATCCCCGGCATGGTGCAGAGCAAGGCCGGTGCCGGCAAGCACGTGCACCTGGTGGACATGCACAGCGCGCTGACCGCGGCCGACCTCACCGACGGCATCCACCCCACCGCCGCCGGCTACGACAAGATGGCCGCCACCTGGTACAACGCGTTGCGGGCCGTGCCCGGCAGCCTCGCCACCGCGGGTCGGCAGCTCGTCGGCACCCAGTCCGGCCGCTGCGCCGACGTCGCCGGCATCGCGACGACCAACGGGACCCAGGTGTAGCTGTGGGACTGCAACGGCCAGACCAACCAGTCCTGGACGTACACCGCGAGCCGCCAGCTCACGGTCTACGGCACCAAGTGCCTCGACGCGTCGAGCCAGGCCACCGGCGCATCGGTGGACATCTGGGACTGTGACGGGCAGACCGACCAGCAGTGGACGGTGAACTCGAACGGCACGGTCGCCGATGCGCAGTCGGGACTGTGCGTCGACGCGAACGGCCAGGGGACCGCCAACGGCACCAAACTCATACTGTGGACCTGCAACGGCCAGCCCAACCAGCAGTGGACCCTCCGCTAGTCGGGTAACAGGAGCCGAGGAACAGCAACAC
>NZ_JBJMIE010000826.1:0-4366 GCF_045807065.1 Actinophytocola sp.
GTTTGGGGTAGTTGCGCATCGACCGGTAGCAGCCCGGCGACGACAGGTCCACCGGCAGGATCACCGGGCCCGACGCCGCCGAGTCGCCGAGCGCGACGTACCGCGCGGCGGCGGCGGCGTTCGCGGTCCCGGTGACGAGCGTCGTGATGAGCAGGGTCAGGAGCAGGGACAGGCTTGTGGTCCTCATCGACACCTCCAGCCAGACAATGTGAACGAGTGTCACGTCCAACCGGCGGTATGTCCATCGCCCACTCAGGCGGTCACCTGAAGGGACCACGCGGCCCTGGTCACCGGCTCCGGTCCGTTGTCGCCCTGCACCAGCACGCCGCCGGCCTGCTTGACCTCGACCGTCTGCAGCTGCGCGCCCGGCTCCGGCGGCAGCGCCTCGTACGTGGTCTCCTTGCCCGGCGCGAACGTCGCGACCGTCACCGGCGCCTTCTGCTCGCCGGCCACGGTCGTGTACTGGATGACCACCGACCACGGCGTGTCGGCGACCTCCTTCGGCACCGTCACCCGCACGGGCGTGTTCGGCGGCACCGACAGCTTGATCATCGCGGCGTTGTCGCGGCGGCAGTCCTCGACCTTGAGGTCGCAGTACAGGAAGGGCTTCGCCGTCACCTTCCTGGCGGCCACCGTGAAGTCGATCTTCGGCTGCGGCACGGCCGCCGCCTGCCCGTTCGACGAGCACCCGGCCAGCACCAGCAGGACGAGGACCAGCAGCTTGCGCACGCGAGGAGCCTACGACTCGTCGGCGGGAGGAGCCGGTGCCCCCTCCTGGAAGGCGCCGGCGGGCTGCGGTCCGGTCGCCGTCCGCCACGGGTGCACCGGCCGGTCACCGCCGAACCAGGGCACCAGCGACTGACCCTTGCGCGTCAGCACCGTCTGCACCAGCCCGACCGCCAGCAGCACCGAGACCACCAGGAACCCGAGCCAGAACATCGGCGGCAGCAGCACACCCAGCGCGCCGCCGAACACCCACGTCAGCTGCAGCACCGTCTCCGACCGCCCGAACGCGGACGCGCGCGACTCCTCGGGCAGATCGTCCTGGATCACCGCGTCGAGGCTGTTCTTCGCCAACGCGCTCGCGGTCGCGCCCACCAGACCGACGATCGCGGCCGTCGCGATGCCCTGCATGACCGTCGCCGTCAACGTCGACACGATGCACCCGATGATGCAGGCGACCACGATCTGCTCGGGACGTCCGAGGTGCATCCGCGCGCCGATGCCGTTGCCGATGAAGCTGCCGGCACCCGCCGCGCTGGCGATCACGCCGAGCAGCAACAGCTGCTGGAACGCGTGCCCCTGCGTCTGCTCCCGCACCGCGAACGCCGAGAACATCATCAGGAACCCGGTCAGCACGCGGATGGTGCCGTTGCCGGACAGCGCGACCATCACGTTCCGGCCCATGGGTTGCCGCCGCGGCTTCTCCGGGTTCGCGTCGAGCGTCGCCGGGACCTCGCCCTCGGTGACCTCCACCCACGCCGGGATCCGCATGGCCTGCACCGCGCCGACGACGCAGACGACCGCAGTGAACCACAGCGCGCCGCCCGAGTCGAAGATCTGCAGCACCAGGGTCGCCACCGCGCCGAACGCCGCGCCGCCGACCAGGCCGAACGTGGTGAGCCGCGCGTTGGTCTTGGCGAGCGTGATGTCGGGCGGCAACACCCGAGGCGTGACCGCGGCCTTCAACACCGTGAACGACTTGGACAGCACCATCTTCGCGAGTGCCGCCGGGTAGAGCAGCCAGCCGTTGAAGTTGGTGGCCATCACGACGCACGCGAGCGCCTGGCCGAACGACGTCACGCACATGGCGAGCCGACGGCCGCGCTGGACACGGTCGAGCATCGGCCCGATAACCGGCGCGACCAGCGCGAACGGCGCGATCGTGATCAGCAGGTAGAGCGCGACCTTGCCCTTGGACGAGTTCGCGTCCGCGGCGGAGAAGAAGAGCGTGTTGGCGAGCGCGACGGCCATGGCCGCGTCGCTCGCGTAGTTGAGCATGGTCGCGTAGGTGAGCGAGGTGAGCCCGGACTTGTCGGCGCCGTCGGCGTTCACGGCCCGCCGGAAGGCCGCGGCGGCCTTGGTGCTCAGCTCCCTGCTGCGGATGGCGGCGACGCGCGTGACCGTCAGCTTCTTCGGGTAGCTCGGCTGGCCACCGGGCGGCGTGTCGGTGGTCCGCCGCGGACCCTGCTGCTGGCCCTGCGGACCCTGCGGTGGCCCCTGCTGGTGGCGCGGTGGCGGCGGCGGCTCACGCGGCACCTCCTGCCCCGCGGCGTAACCGTCGGGGCCGTAGGTCTCGGGTGGGCTGCCGTCGTAGTCGTAGTCCATGGGCCGCGTCGGCGGGGCGGGCGGCAGCTGGCGGCTGGGCGGCGGCACCTGGCGCCAGTCCCGGCGCGGTGGCGGGTCACGCCAGTCGCGGGGCGGCGGCGGTGGCTGCTCGCGGCGGACCGGACGGGTCTTGCGCAGGTCCTCCTGCCGCGGGTAGTGGCTCGCGGCGGGAATGGCGCTCGTCAGCGGCTCCTCGCGGGGCGGGGCGGGCTGCTCGTAGGCACGCGTCGGCGGATGCTGCTGAGGCTGCCAGCTCGGTGCCTGCTGCCTGGTCCAGCTCCGACGCTTCTTGCTCACGTCTTCCATCCTGCCCTAGGTGATGAGCCGGCACTGCGAAGACGGCTCACTCAGTCAGGGGAAGCCCGAACCAGCTCAGGCACCCGACGTGACGAACCTCACCCGGAACATCGTCGGCCAGAGCTTTCCAGTAACGAGGAACTCGTCGGTCCCCGGGATGTGCGCGATCCCGTTGAGCACGTCGACACCGGCCCGGTCGGCCTCGGGTAGCAGGCCCTGGAGGTCGACCGTCGCGGCGACCTTCCCGCTGCCGGGGTCGATTCGGACGATCTGGTCGGTCTGCCAGATGTTGGCCCACACCTGGGCGTGGCCGTTCTCGTCCGGCACGCACTCCAGCTCGTTGATGCGGGTCACGGGCTCGCCGTCGGTGCCGCGGACGTCCACCCCACCGGTGACCGCGAACGTGTCGACGTCACGGAAGGTGAGGCGGTCGGTGCCGTCGCTCATGATCAGCCGGTTGGCGGCCTGGTCGTGGCAGATGCCCCAGCCCTCGCCCTCGTAGCTCGCCCGGTCCTCCTCCACGAGCGTGTGGCGGTCGCGGCGGATGGCCACGCCGTTCTGCCAGGTGAGCTGCCAGATGCTGTCGCCGACGACCGTGATGCCCTCGCCGAACAGGTCGGCGGCCAGGTCGACCGTCCTGGTGACGCGGCCGGTGCCGGGGTCGACCGTGCGGATGCTCGACCGGCCCTCGAGCCCGGTGCTCTCGTAGAGCACCCCGTCGGCCAGCTCGAACCCCTCGGTGAAGGCCTGGCGGTCGTGCGGGATCTTGCCGAGCACGTCGACGTGCAGGGCGGACGACGGCGCCCGGGTGGTCGGCGTGGCGTCGGTGGTGCCGGTGGAGCAGCCGACGAGCAGGACAGCGGATGCGACAGCGACGAGTGCCCTCACGCTTCCCAGCCTTGCACGACCCTTCGTCCGCGCCGTGGCCCGGTGGGGCACAATCGACGCGGTGAACGTGCAGCAGTCTGACCTGAGCGATCCCGCCCTGGTGACAGAGGTCGACCTCGCGCGTGTCGCCGCGCAGGAAGAGGCTGGCGACGAGCGCGTTGGTGAGTACGTCGAATACCACATAGAGGACGAGGCCGCGGTCACGCACCTCTTCGAGGCCGACAAGACCGGCTATCGGGGTTGGCGCTGGGCCGTGACGATCACGTCCGCCGGCCCGGACACCGACATCACGGTGAGCGAGGTCGTCCTGCTCCCCGGCCCGGACGCCCTGGTCGCGCCCGACTGGGTGCCGTGGCAGGACCGCGTGCAGGCCGGCGACCTCGGCGTCGGCGACCTCCTGCCCACGTCCCCCGACGACCCGCGCCTGGTGCCGGCCTACGTCGAGTCGGACGACCCGGCGATCGAAGAGACCGCGATGGAGCTGGGCCTCGGCCGGACCCGGGTGATGTCCCGCCTTGCCCGCCTGGAGGCCGCGGACCGCTGGCTGCAGAGCGAGTTCGGCCCCCGGTCGGACATGGCCCGCAGCGCCCCGGCCCACTGCGGCACGTGCGGCTTCTACCTGCCCGTGGCCGGCTCCCTCAGCGCGGCCTTCGGCACCTGCGGCAACGAACTCTCCCCAGCCGACGCCCACGTCGTACACGCCGAGTACGGCTGCGGCGCCCACTCGGAAGCAGAAGTCGAACAGGTCTCCCCGGTCCTGGTAGCCGACCTCATCTACGACGACGCCCAACTGGACGTCGAACCCCTGGCCGTGGTGGACCAGATCCCCCCACCACCCTCGGCGATCCCCGAA
>NZ_JBJMIE010000827.1:0-3376 GCF_045807065.1 Actinophytocola sp.
CGCCTTCTTCAGCCCGACGCCGCCCTCCCACGGAGTGGCGTTGTCACGGCGGTTCTGCAGGATCAGGATGTTGTGCGGGCCGTCGCTCGTGACGCGCACGGGGTTCTCGATCGGCTTGTCCTTCCAGAACGCGCACGGCCAGATGTTGGCCGGCATGCCCGCGGTCAGCGGCCAGGCCCTCCGGTCCGCGGCGGTGTCGGTCCGGTAGTCGTCGACGTTCTTCGGGAAGGACGCGTCGCCGCAAGTCAGGACCGCGGACATGGTGGACTGGTTGTCCACGGGCACACCGGGGGTGTCCGAGTGAGCCGCGGCCTGGGCGAGGACGGCGTCGTCGGCCTGTGTCAGCGTCCCGCCGGCCAGGTCCGCGGCGGCCTTCCACAGCTGCGCCAGCACCGGCAGGGTCTCGTTGTGCAGCAACAGCCCGTAGGTGATGTTGCGCACCAGCTTGCCGGTCAGCGACGCCTGCGTGCCGGGGACGGGCACGGGCTGGCGGTCCAGGCGGTCGACGAGGTCGAGGTAGGTCCGCGTCACCTCTTCGGGCGTCTTCCCCAACCCGAGCGTGTCGTCCTGCGCCGCGGCGACCTTCGCCGCGTCGGGGAACCGGTCGGCCATGCCCTTGCCCCACAGGGGGAACTGCTCGCTCCACACCTTCGTGGGATCGACGTTGCCTTCCAGGACCACACGATCGGTCCGGTCCCTGAACAGCGCGCTGTACACGGCGCCGAGGTAGGTCCCGTAGGACTGTCCCCAGTAGGAGATCTTGTCCTCGCCGAGCGCCACGCGGATCTTGTCCAGGTCGCGGGCCGTGTTGGCGGTGGTGAAGTACTTCAGGTTCTTCGCCGACGGGGAGGCGGCGCACTCGTCGGCGATGGAACGGGCGAAGGCCACGTTGTCGTCGATCGAGCCGTCCACGCCGGGGTAGGGGAAGAGCCCGAGCGGGTTGGGGTCGCGCAGGCCGCAGCTCTGCGGGGTGCTGTGCCCGACGCCGCGCGGGTCGAACCCGACCAGGTCGTACTGGTCCAGCACGGAGCTCGGCAGCGTGGGCGCGACCTGGCTGGGCATGTCGATCCCCATCAGCGCCGGGCCGCCCGGGTTCAGCAGGAGCACGCCGCGCCGCTTGTCCTTCTTGGCGGTGGCGATCCGGGAGATCACGACGTCGATCGTCGACCCGTTCGGGTCCTGGTAGTTCAGCGGCACCTTCACCGTCGCGCACCGCTGGCGGGAGTCCCGGGCCTGTTCGCCCTGGGCCTGCTCCGGGCACGCGCCCCAGTGGACGGCGGTGGCGGCAGGAGGCTTCCGGCCGGTGTCCTGATCCTCGTCGTCGGCCGCCTCGCAGGCGGACGCGGCCCCCCAGGCCAATGCCCCGACAACGAACATCGTCACGGTTTTCATCCGATTGGCTTTCACGGCGCCGAAAGCTAGCGACGGCCGACCACCCCGCACATCCCTCTACGTCGGACGACTGGGGTAGCTCGGACGGGGGACAGGGCGCGGGATCCCCCGCGCGAGCTACACCGATTGACCGCCCGCGGGGGACCCGCGGACCGGGTCGGAATTCGTAGCGTTCTGGTCGTCGGCGCGCGGCAGGGCGCCGGGACGGACCAGGAGGAGGATTCCCATGGCGGAGCCGACGCGGGAGAAGAGCAGCACACCCGGCTGGCTGCGGCCGGTCTGGGTCCGGTTGGTCGTCCTGCTCGCCGGGTTCGGCGCGGTGATGGCCGTCGTCGGCCTCCTCACCGGTGCCCTGGCCGGCACCGGCGTGGGCTCGCTGGTCGTCGGCGTCGCCGGGGCGGTCGGCGCCCTGTGGCTCTACAACCGGGTGATCCGGACCCTGGAGCAGCGCCCGGCGACCGAGATCGACCGGTCGGCGGCCCCACGCGGTCTGCGCAACGGCGTGCTGCTGGGCCTCGGACTGTTCACCGCCACGTTCCTCCTGATCGCGATGGTCGGCGGCGTCGACAGCCTCGGCTGGGGCTCGGTCCTCGGGTTCCTCGCCGCCGTCGGCATCAACGCCGGCGCGGCCGTCACCGAGGAGATCGTGTTCCGGGCGGTGCTCTTCCGCATCGTCGCGCGGCAGTGGGGCACCGGGGTCGCCCTCGCCGTCTCCGCTGCCCTCTTCGGCCTGCTCCACCTGGTCAACCCGGGCGCCAGCGTCTGGGGCGCCGTCGCCATCGCCGTGGAGGCCGGCCTGATGCTCGGCGCCGCCTACGCCCTCACCCGCTCGCTGTGGTTCCCGATCGGCCTGCACTTCGGCTGGAACATGGCCGAGGGCGGCCTCTTCGGCACCACCGTCTCCGGCGCCACGAACCACGGCGGGCTGCTGCACACCGTCCTCGACGGCCCGAGCGCCATCACCGGCGGCGAGTTCGGCCCGGAGGCCAGCGTGTTCGCGATCCTGGCCTGCGGCATCCCCGCCCTGCTCTTCCTCCGCGCCGCCCGCCGCCGCGACCGCGCCGCCCGCTGACGCACCAGGGCTTCACCTGCCGGAGCGTTGGAAGACCGCCGGACCGCCGCCCGCCGGACCACCTACCGGACCGCCGCCGCGGAAGCCGCCGCCGTTCGACGAGTCGCTCGTCGGAAGGGGGCTGTCCAGGTTGGCCAGGACCACCTGCTGTCCCCGCGTCAGCCCCTCCTTGATCTCCGTGCGGATCGGACCGACCGCGCCGACCGTGACCGGCGTCAGCGTCGCCTGGTCGCCGTCCAGGACCGTCACCGTGTTGCGGTTCACCGCGGACGTCGGCACGGTCAGCACGTTCTTCGCCGTGGCCACCACGATCGACGCCGTCGCCGAGCTGCCCGCGGCCATCGTGGTGGGGGGCTTGTCGACCGTGACCGTCACCGGGTACGCGACCGTCTGCGCGTTCGGGTCGGGGATCGTGCTCACCCGGGTGACGGTGCCGGTGACCCTCGTCGACGTGCCCACCGGGGTCACCGTCGCCTGCTGGCCCACCTTCAGCTTCGTCAGCTGCTCCACCGCCACCGTCGCGGCCACGTCCGCCGCGCCCTCGCCGACCACCACGACCACCGCCGTGCCCGAGGAGACCTGGCCGCCGACCGCCGCGGACACCGCGGCCACGGTGCCGCTGATCGGGCTCTTCAGCGTGGCCCCGGCCAGGGACTGCTGCGCCTGCACCAACTTCACCTTCGCCTGGTCCACGGCCGCCTGCGCCTGCGCCACCGAGGTGGCGGACGCGGCGGAGTCCGACGGACCCGACCGCGAGTCGTCAGCGCCCGAGGAGCCCGAGGAGCCCGAGGAGCCCGAGGAGCCCGAGGAGTTCGACGAGTTCGCGGCGTCCGGCTGTGTCGCCTGCGCGTTTGCCGCGGCCGAGACCGCCTGCGACAACGCGTCGAGCTTGCCCTGCAACGTGTCCTGTGC
>NZ_JBJMIE010000828.1:0-6343 GCF_045807065.1 Actinophytocola sp.
CTCGTGGTCGAGGATGTGGCAGTGGTACATGAACTCACCGGTGGCACCCGCGAAGTGACCGGCCACGGTGATCCACTCGCCCGCCTGCACCTGGAACGTGTCCTTCCAGCCCTCCTCGTACTGCTCGATCGCCCGCCCGGCGCCCGGCACGGCCACCGGCGCGGTGGTGCCGCCCACCGCCACGTCGAAGCCCGTCACCGCGCCGGCGGTGAGCGGGAACTGCCGGCGGGTCAGCAGCTGGAACTGCGCCATGTGGATGTGCATCGGGTGCGTCGGGCCGCCGAAGTGGAGGAAGTTCCACACCGCCCACCGGCCGTGGTCGAGGAAGAACGTGGTCGTGTCGTCGAAGATGGTCGCCACGCGGCGGAACGTGCGCACCGCCCCGTTCGCCGGGTCGGTGACCTGGAGGACGCCCTCCGCCGGGAACTGGGTCGGCACCTCGTCCGTGTCCGTGATCTCCGCCAGCTCCCAGATCTGCGGGTGCGCCTCGCCCGCCGAGCCGGGCGGGACCAGCGCCGCGAACACGTGGTCGTGGTCCTCCGGCACGGTCGTGCCGTGCGCCAGCCGCACGTACGACTCGGACAGTTTCGCCGGCAGCACGAACGACTCGTGCCGGTCGCGGTTCTCCACCCGGAACTCCATGACGTCCGGCTCGACGCCCTGGCCCGGGTTGCCGTTGGTCAACCGCGGTCGCTGCCCCTTGAAGCGGCTGAAGTCGATCAACAGGTCCACGCGCTCGGCCGGCGCGAGGACCAGACCGCCCGGCGTGCTCACCGGGGTCTGCCTGGCCACGGGCACCGGCGCGGGTGCCGGTAGCAGACCGCCGTCGGTGCCGATGATCCGGACCGCGTCGTTCTGCGGGTTGCCGTCCTCGTCGACCAGGTTCAGCCGGTAGAACCGCGAGTTGGACGCGTTGAGCACGCGGAAGCGGTACCAGCGCGCGTCGACGTCCAGGTGCGGCCAGATCACGCCGTTGACCAGGGTGAAGGGCCCGGTGAACGGGATCACCACGCCGGGCGCCACCTCCGCGGGCTTGAACAGCAGCTGCCCGTTGAGCGCGCCGGTCTCCGGGTCGGTGTCCAGGTTGCGGTCGGTGATGATCAGCGGGATCTCGTGATCCATGGCCGGCAGGCCCAGCCCGTCCTCCTCGTCGTCCCGGACGATGTACATGCCGGCGAGGCCCGCGTGCACGTTGAACCGGGTCACGGCCATGGCGTGGTCGTGGTACCAGAGCGTGGTCGACTGCTGCTCGTTCGGGTACTCGGTGAGCTGGGCGCGCTTGCGCAGCGTCGCGTTGTGCGCCCAGCCGTCGTTGCCGCCGTTGGTCAGCGCACCGTGCAGGTGCACCACCGTCCACGCCGGCAGGTCGGCGACCCCCGCGATGGCGGGCCACGGGTTGCCGTTCGCGTCGCGACTGCCGGGCTTGTTCGCCTCCTGCGGCGGCGCGGTCACGGCCACGAGTGGAATGGTGCCCTCGATGTCGTTGCTCCACGCGACCCGCAGCTTCTTCCCGCTGCGGACCTCGATGGTCGGTCCCGGGAACTGCCCCTCGTACGCCCAGACCGTGGTCACCGGCAGCTGTGAATGCAGGCGCACGCCGGCCCTGGCGAGGTTGACGGTGATGTCTTCCTGGTGCCACCACGAATGCGGCCGCAGCACCGGCGGAATTCGCAGTGGGTCGAGAAACTTGGTGAGCCCGTAATTGGGTCCGTCGCCCGGCGCGAGAGCCGGCACTGTCGTCGACGGTTGTGAGAGGACGTTCGTCATCGGGTTTCCTCCTGGCATTACTGCGGTAATTTGCCAGGGGCGCACGGCCGTTGTGACACAACGGCTTCTCAGTTTTGTGTTCCCCCAGTCCCCAGTCACCGAGCCCCCGCTCGGCTGTTCGCCAGCATAGGTGAATTTCGCGAACCGCGCCAAGGAATCAGTGAAGGCTCACAGTAATCACGCCGACGATCACTTCAGTAACGGACCGTGTTCGGCAATGAATTCGGTCACGGCGGCGGTGAACGCGGCGCATTCCGCGTCGCCGGTCGCGAGGCTCAACGCGATCATGCCGCGGCGCGCGAGGTGGAATCCGCGGTGCAGCATGTCCAGGTGGAACAGTTCCCGGTGGGCCGGGGTGCGCCGCATGTCCCTGGGCGCGCTGATCGGCTCCCGCTGGAAATGGACGGTCAGCATGCTGCCGAGCCCGGTCCACCGCATCGCCACGCCGTCGCACGCGCCGTTCAGCTCGGCACGCAGCCGCTCCCCCCTGGCGAACAGCGCCTCGCTCGCCTCGGGCGGGAACAGCTCGGTGAGCCCGGCGTACCCGGCGGCCATGCTGAACACGTTGTTGTTGAAGGTGCCCGCGTGCGGCACGGCACCCGGTCGGCGCGGGTCGTACCTCGCCATCAACTCGGCGCGGCCGCCGAAGGCGCCGAACGTCATGCCGCCGCCGGTGTACTTGCCGAGCGTGGTCATGTCCGGGGTGACGCCGAACAGCTCCTGCATGCCGCCGCCGGCCATGCGGGATGTCATGACCTCGTCGAAGACGAGCACCGCGCCGGTCTCGCTCGCCCCGCGGCGCAGGAGCTCCAGGAACTCCGGCGTGGCCGGCACGCACCCGCCGCTGCCGAGCATCGGCTCGACCAGGATCGCGGCGAGGTCGCCGGCGTGCTCGTCGACCAGCCGCCCGGTGGCGGCGAGGTCGTTGTACTCACCGAGCACGAAGAGGTGCGGCCCGTTGTCCGGCACGCCGCCGTCGCCGACCGCCAGCACCGAGCCGTGGTAGCCCCCGTCGAACACGAGGACGGTGCGCCGCCCGGTGTGCGTCGTCGCCGTGGCGATGGCGAGCAGGTTGGCCTCGGTGCCGGAGTTGGTGAACCGCACGAGGTCCAGCGACGGGAACCGCGCACAGAGGACGGCGGCCAGCCGCGCCTCGTGCTCACCGTGCGCGCCGAGGTTCCAGCCGCCGTCGAGCGCGGCGTCGACGGCCTTCCTGATCACCGGGTTGTTGTGGCCGTAGAGGCCGGCGGTGTAGTCGCCGAGCAGGTCGACGTAGGTGTGGCCGTCGAGGTCGGTCAGCCGGCAGCCGTCGGCGCGGGCCATGGTGAGGGGGAAGGGCGGGTAGAACAGCGTGGTCCTCGTGTTGCCACCGGGCATGGACGCGGCGGCGCGCTCGTGCGCGGCCCTGCTGCGCGGGTTGGCCGCGGCGAACCGGTCCCGCGCCTCGGCGACCGCGGCGTCCAACGACATGCCCGAAGTCTGCGAACGCCGGCGAGCAGGCGTCAAGAACGGTCCAGCGCAGGACAACCGCGGCGCGAGGGCGTCCGGCGTGGACCTAGGTCTCCTGGAGGAAGAAGCGGCTGTTCTGCCGCATGTTGGCGACGATCGCGGCGGGCGCCTTGGCGGGTGACCCGGCGTCGTGCGGTGGCTGCGGGTCGTACTCGAGGCCGAGCTGGATGGATTGTGCCGCGATGTCCCCCGCGATCCGGTTGGCCAGCTGGAGCGCCATGTCGATCCCGGCGGAGACACCGGCCGCCGTGACGTACTTGCCGTCGAACACCACCCGCTGCTCGACCGGGGTGACCCCGAACGCGGGCAGCTGGTCCAGCGCCAGCCAGTGCGACGTCGCCTCGCGCCCGTCCAGCAGCCCGGCCGCGGCCAGGACGAGTGATCCCGTGCACACCGACGTGGTCCAGGCCGACGTCCGGTCGACCTGGCGCAGCCACTCGTGGACCTCGGCGTCCGCCATGAGGTCGACCTGTCCCGGCCCACCCGGCACGACCACGACGTCGGCCGACGGCACGTCCGCCAGCGGCCGGTCGACGACCAGCCCGAGCGTGCCGGCACCGGCCCGCACCTCGCCGACCTTCTTCCCCGTGAACACGACCTCGGCCTCGTGCGCGAACCTGAGCACCTCGTACGGCCCGACGGCGTCCAGTGCCGTCATCCTGTCGAAGAGCAGGATCGCGATGCGCATTGCGGTCTCCCGGAATTGGTGCCGTGCCCCCGGGCAACGGTAACGGTGTGCGGCACGCCATGGCGAGTGCCACCACGCGGACGGAGGCGGCCTGCAAGACTGACCCCTGTGGAGGGGACGAGACGACATGTCTGGCCGTTCGGCCTGATCACGGCGGGCTTCGCGATCGTGAGCCTGCTCGCCGCACGCCGGGTCGCACTACCCCATTGGGTAGGCCAGCTGATGAACCAGGGGGGACCGCGCGGCCGGCTGCACGCCGGGCTGCTGGCGGTCTTGCTGTTACTGCTCGCACACGGACTGCTACGCCGGCGCAGGATCGCCTACTGGACGGTGCTGGCGCTGGCCGGCTGCGGGGTCCTGCTCGCGGGCCGCAGCGTGGTGGCGCTGCTGCTCGTGGTGGCCGGCGTCACACTGATCGTGCGCCGCGAGCAGTTCCCCGCGGTGCCGAGACCGACGCGGGTACGGCTCGCGGGGATGTGCGGGCTCACGGTGCTGGCCGCCGGGGCCGTGTACGACCTGGCCCTGCACGGGCACGCCGAGCTGCGGCTCGACCTCGGCTCGCTGGTGCTGCTCGGGGTGAGCGTCACGCTGGTCGTCCTGCTGGCCCCCGCCCCGCCGCCGACACCGGCGGACGGGGACGTCCGGGCGCGGGTGACCGAGCTGGTGCGGCACCCGTCGTCGGACACGCTGGCGCCGTTCGTGCTGCGCAACGACCGGTCGTACGTGTTCAGCCCGGACGGTCGCGCCGCGGTCGGGTACCGGGTGCTGCTGGGTGTTGCGGTGGTCGGCGGGGACCCGGTCGGCGAGCCGGAGGCGTTCCCGGCCGCCGTGGACGAGTTCGTCCGGGTCTGCGACCGGGCCGGCTGGCGGGTCGGGGCGCTCGCCCTGCGCGACGACCTGGCGTTCCTGTGGCGGCGGCACGGCCTGCGCACGGTCGGCATCGGCGACGAGGTGCTGCTCGACGTCGGCGCGTTCACGCTGTCCGGGCGGGCCATGCGCAACGTGCGGCAGGCCGTGCAGCGCACCCACCACTTCGGCGTGACGACGAGCATCGTGCGGGAGGGCGACCTCGACACCGGCATGCGCGCGGAGGTGGCCGCCCTGTCGACGCACTGGCTGCGCGGTGCCGGCGAGCGCGGGTTCTCGATGATCCTGGACGGGCTGGCCACCGGAGTGCACCCGGAGTGCGTGCTCGTGCTCGCGCGGGACAGCACGGGCCGGCTGGTGGGCTGCCAGCGGTACGTGCCGAGCGGGGACACGCTGTCGCTGGACGTGATGCGGCGCGAGCACAACGCCGTCAACGGGCTGAACGAGCGGATGATCGCCGACATCGCCGCGTACGCGGCCGAGCACGGCATCCGGTTGGTCTCGCTGAACTTCGCGGCGTTCCGGACGCTGCTCGACTCGTCCCGGCGCAACCCGCTGGAGCGCACGGCCTACCAGGCACTGCACGTGCTCGACCCGTTCATCCGCGTCGAGTCGCTGTACCGCTTCAACGCGAAGTTCCACCCCGGCTACCAGCCGCGCGGGGTCGCGTTCCCGTCGTGGCTGTCCGTGCCGATCGTGGCGGCGGCCATGGTGGGCATGGAGTTCGGGCTGATCTACGACCGGCACCGGTCCGTGGGCGTCCGGCCACCCGTCGAACCGCGGCAGATCCCGTCCCGTTGAGCTATGCCGCTCGGCGGGCGGGCGCATCGAGGTGAACCGCCGCCGCGGCCGCGCGCTGGTGCCACACCAGGCCGCCGCCGTCCCGTAGGCCGGTCGCGTGGGTGACGCGGGCCACGACGATGGTGTGGTCGCCGCCGTCGCGGCGGCCGTCCGCCGTCAGTGCCAGGCGGGTGGGCACGTCCGGGAGTTCGGGTGCCGCGGCGGCCAGTACCGGCAGGTCGCGGAAGCGGTCGCCCGGGCCGGCGAAGCGGTGGGCCAGGTCCTCGTGGCCCACGCCGAGCACGTGCAGGCACCAACGGCCGGCGCCCACCGCGGCGTCGTGGCTCTGGTTGGCCTGGTTGACGCAGAACAGCACCCGCGGCGGGTCGACCGACAGCGAGCACACCGAGCTGACCGTCAGGCCGCCCGGCCGGCCGTGAGCGTCGTAGTAGGTGAGCACGGTCAGCGGGGCCGCCAGGGTCGCCATCGCGGCCCGGAACGTCGGCGCGTCGATCACGGTCGCCTCCCGGAGAGCCAGCGGCCGGTCGGAGCACCGAACTCGCCGCGTTCCGCGTCCCACACCACCCGGCCCGCGCGGATCGTCGTGTGCACGCGGCCCGTCATCGTCCAGCCCTCGTACGCCGACCAGCCGCACTTCGAGCGCACGTCCCGTGCCGAGAACAGCCACCGCTCGTCCGGGTCGAACACCACGAGGTCGGCGTCGGCGCCCAC
>NZ_JBJMIE010000829.1:0-29235 GCF_045807065.1 Actinophytocola sp.
ACCTGCTGTTCATCCTGCACGCCGACCACGAGTAGAACTGCTCGGCGTCCACCGTGCGGCTGGTCGGCTCGTCGCAGGCCAACCTGTACACCTCGGTGTCGGCCGGCATCGGCGCGCTGTCCGGGCCGCTGCACGGCGGCGCCAACTCCGCGGTGCTGGAGATGCTGGAGGAGATCCGGGCCGCCGGCGGCGACGTCTCCTCGTTCGTGCGCAAGGTGAAGAACAAGGAGGCCGGCGTCCGGCTGATGGGCTTCGGGCACCGCGTCTACAAGAACTACGACCCGCGCGCCGCGATCGTGAAGAAGACCGCCGACGACATCCTGACCCGCCTCGGCGGCGACGACAGCCTCCTCGACCTCGCGAAGGAGCTGGAGGAGCGCGCCCTGGCCGACGACTACTTCGTCGAGCGCAAGCTGTACCCGAACGTGGACTTCTACACGGGCCTCATCTACCGCGCGATGGGCTTCCCGACGAAGTTCTTCACGGTGCTGTTCGCCCTCGGCCGCCTCCCGGGCTGGATCGCCCACTGGCGCGAGATGATGAACGACCCGGCCACGAAGATCGGCCGCCCGCGCCAGGTCTACACGGGCCACACCGAGCGCGACTACGTGACGCTGTCGAACCGCTAGACAGGTCGCTTCCCGCGGGGCCGGCACGCTTGCCGGCCCCGCGGCTCGTTGCCCGTCAGCCGGTGAGCCGCTGGACGCGCTCCAGCGGGCTCCCGGACAGGCGCTGGGTGACTGCCCTGGTCGGCACCACGCACGCCGGCGTGGCGCCGACCGGGATGAGCCAGCGCGTCGTCCGCCTAGCGCTGGTCCTCGTAGAACGGGCTCCTCGTGACGCCGACGCCCGCGGCCTCGTCGAAGTGGTAGACGGCCTGGCCGTTGACGAACACCCGCACCGCGCGGCTCATGACGTCCAGCGGGTCGCCCGACCAGAGCACGATGTCCGCGTCCAGGCCCGGCTTCAACGCCCCGACCCGGTCGTCCAACCCCAGGATCCGCGCCGGGTTCACGGTGATCGAGCGCAGTGCCGTGTCCGAGTCCAGGCCCTCCTTCACCGCGAAGGTCGCCTGGTGGACGAGGAAGTCGATCGGCACCACCGGGTGGTCGGTGGTCAGCGCGATCTCCACGCCGGCGCGGGCCAGGATGCCGGGGTTGCGGAGCGAGCGCTTGCGCACCTCCACCTTCGACCGGCCCACGATCAGCGGGCCGATGATCACCGGGATCCCCTTGTCCCGGAGGACGTCGGCGATCAGGTGACCCTCGGTGCCGTGGTTGACGACCAGGCGGTAGCCGAACTCCTCGGACAGCCGGATCGCCGTCGCGATGTCGTCGGCGCGGTGGCAGTGCTGGCACCACGGCACCTCGCCGTCCAGCACCCGCACCAGGATCTCGTAGGTGTTGTTCCGCTCGAACGGCTTGTTCTCCCCCGCTGCCCAGTCGCGGGCCACCCGGTAGTCCTGCGCCTTGGTGAGCGCGTCGCGGATCACCGCGGCCACGCCGAGCCGGGTGGACGGGAGCTTGTCCTTTTCGCCGTACACCCGCTTCGGGTTCTCGCCGAGCGCGCTCTTGACGCTCACCGGCTGGCGCACCAGCATCTCGTCGACCGTCTTGCCCCACGACTTCACCGCGACGGTCTGCCCGCCGATCGGGTTGCCCGACCCCGGCTTGACGACCACCGTCGTCACCCCGCCGGACAGCGCGTCGCGGAAGCCCTCGTCGTCCGGGTTGATGCCGTCGAGGGCACGCAACCGCGCGCCGTTCGGGTCGGTCATCTCGTTGACGTCGACGCCCGCCCAGCCGTCGCCCTCCTCGAAGACGCCGACGTGCCCGTGCGACTCCACGAAACCCGGCAGCACCCACGTGCCCGACGCGTCGACGATCTCCGCGTCCTCCGGGACGTCCACATCGGCCTCGGCGCCGACCGCGACGATCACGCCCTCGTCCACCAGGACCGTGCCGCCGTCGATGGGCTCGCCGTCGACGGGTACGACGTATCCACCTGTAATCGCGATGCTCACGACTCCAGAACCTACGCGCCCAGGGGGGTGATGCCCCAGCGACCCGCCCACGACTCACCCGGCCGCAGCCACAGCAGGTCCACCCCGGAGTTCAGCGCGTCCGGCGGGCACGTCATCGGCTCGATGGCCACCGCGCGGGCGCCCTTGCCGGGGAACTCGGACGTGAACACCTGCACCCACCGGAACACCGGCTGGGCCCACAGCTCGACACCGGACGCACCGGACCGGACCGAGTGCCGCACCAGCCCGTCCGGCCCCGGCTCGCAACCGCCGAAAGCCGTGTCCAGCCCGACGTCCCGCAGCGGCCGGCCCTCACCGAAGTCGTACTCGGTGCCGGTGACGTCGATCGGCGAACCGTTGGGGTTCAACGTGTCCAGGTCGACGGGCAGCACCGTGTGCGCGGCGAGCGTGAGCACGCAGTCATCGACGTCGGTGTTGCCCGGCCGCGGGTACGGGTGCGTGCCCACGCCGAACGGCATCGGCTTCTCGCCCAGGTTCTCCACGGTGTGCTCGACGGTGAGCCCGCTGGCCGACAGGCTGTAGGAGATCCCGGTGCGGAAGGGGAACGGCCAGCCCGGTGCGCCGTCGACGGTGACCTCCAGGGTGACGACACCGTCCTCATGCGACACGACGGACCACGTCTCGTGCCGCACCAGGCCGTGGATCGCGTTGCCACGCGCGGCTTCCGTCACCTCGAGGTGGTGGGTCTCGCCGTGCTGCGTCCACGTCGCGCCGGCCACCCGGTTGGGCCACGGCACGAGCACCGCGCCGCACCCCATCGGCGGCTCGTCGGCGTAAGTTTCGGCGTAGGGCACCCCACCCACCTCGAACGCGCGCAGCCCGCCGCCCGCGGTGTCGACCACCGCTCTGGCGGGACCGTACGTGATCTCCAGCTGCTTTCCAGTCATGAGCGGAAAGCCTACGGGGGTCAGCCTTCGAGTGCCTGCGGATCCAGCTCCTTCACCTGTTCGCCGCGTGCCCGCGTGAGCGCCTATCCGGTCGTGGCCCGGTAACGCCAGAACGCCGGCAGGCACACCACGGCGATCGCGGTGAGGACGACGACGAGCACGCCGCCGGTCGTGGCCGCCGTGGCGGTGCCGACGCCGGCCGCCGCCCAGCCGTGCGCGAGGTCGGCGATGCGCGGGCCGCCCGCGACGACGACGGTGAAGAGGCCCTGCATGCGGCCGCGCATCTCGTCGGTGGTGGCGGTCTGGAGGATCGCGCCGCGGTAGATCATGCTGACCAGGTCCGCGGCACCGGCCATGACCAGGAACGCGATCGCCAGCCACAGTTGGTGCGCGAGCCCGAAGCCCACGATGGCCAGTCCCCAGGCGGCGACCGCGACCGTGACGCCGACGCCCTGGCGGGAGATGTGCGAGAGCCAGCCGGAGAGCAGACCGAAGACCAGGGCGCCGATGGGGATGGCCGCGTAGAGCCAGCCGAGGGCGAGGCCGCCGCCGTGGGGGTCGCCGAAGGTGCGCTCGGCCATCTCGGGGAACAGCGCGCGGGGCATCCCGGCGACCATGGCGATGATGTCGAGCAGGAAGCTCGCCAACAGGACGTTCTTCGCGGCGACGTACCGGAACCCGTCCGCGATGTCCTTGATGCCGGCCCTGCGCTTGACGCCGTCGAGCGGGCTCAGGCTGGGCAGTCCGAAGAGGAGCACGAACGCGAGCACGAGCGCGACGGAGTCGGTGAGGTAGAGGACGGGCAGGCCGGCGACCGGCATGAGCGCGCCGGCGAGCAGCGGCCCGAAGACCATGCCGAACGAGCCGACGGTCGCGGAGAGCGCGCTGGCCGGCGCGATCAGCTCGGGCGGCACGAGCCGGGCGACCGCCGCCGTCCGCGTGGGCATGTTGACCGCGACGAACGCCTGCTGGACGGCGAGCAGGCTGAGCACGAGCCAGACGTTGGCCCCGACCACGGCGAACAGCCAGAACAGGGCACTCGTCGCCGCGACCCCGACGTTCGTGACGAGGATGACCGTGCGCCGGTCGAACGCGTCGGCCAGCGCGCCACCCCAGAGCCCGAAGATCAGCAGCGGGACGAGCCCGAAGGCCCCCGCGAGCCCGACGAACCCGGACGAACCGGTCAGATCGAAGACCTGCTTGGGCACCGCGACGGTCGTGAGCTGCGAGCCGACCGCGGTGATCGCGGTGGAGATCCAGAGCCGGCGGTAGGTGGGGATGCGCAGTGGCCGGGTGTCGATGGTGACTCTGACCCGTTTGACCTTGACCTCTTTACCTGCGGAAACCCCCACGGTAAGAGCTTAGGCCCGCTAACGACCTGGCGCCGAGTGACGTTCGTCAATGCGCGAGGCGCGCCCGGGTCGCACCCGGACGCGCCTCGCGGAGCTGTCTGTCTACCTGTCTACGGACCGACGCGCTCGACGGTCCAGCCATCGCGGTTCTGCTTGAAGCGGAGGCGGTCGTGCATGCGGTCCATGCGACCCTGCCAGAACTCGACCACCTCGGGCCGGATGCGCCAGCCACCCCAGTGCGGGGGCACCGGCACCTCGTCCGCGTCGGCGAAGCGGCGTTCGACGTTCGCGAGGGCGTTCTCCAGCACCGTCCGGTTGCGCACGACGGCCGACTGCGGGGACGCCCACGCGCCGAGCTGCGAACCGCGGGGGCGGGAGGCCCAGTAGGTGGCCGTCTCGGCGTGGCTGACCTTCTCGACCGTGCCGCGGACCGTGGCCTGGCGGTGCAGCGTGTACCAGGGGAAGGTCGCCGACGCGAAGCGCGTGGCCATCAGGTCGTGGCTCTTGGCGGACGTGTAGTTGGTGAAGAACACGACGCCGCGCTCGTCGAGGCCCTTCATGAGCACGGTGCGTGACGCGGGGATACCCTCCGCGTTCGCCGTGGCCAGGACCATGGCGTTCGGTTCGGGGGCGCCTGATCGGATGGCGTCGTCCAGCCACTTCTGCAGCTGCGCGTGCCAGGTGTCGGCCAGCTCGTTCTCGCTCAGTGTCCCCTCTTCGTAGGACACCCGCATGGTCGGCAGAGCGAGGGCGATGTCGGGCGTGGCAATGTCGGCGTCCGCCATCCTTGGTCTCCTCGACGCGTAGGGATTACCTCACGTTTCGACAGTACGGGGGGAACCCGTCCGAAGGAAACCACGCGACGGGTGACGACCCACACTTGAATCGATCTGGAAACACGTGGTTCGCAGAACGCTAGGCCGGACGGGTGATCACCGCGATGCAGATCTCGCGGATCTCGGTCGCCACCTCCTCGACCGGCAGCGGCGGCTCGGTCGCCTGCCACTCGCGCACGAGCCCGGTGATCGCCCCGACGAGCGCGACGGCCGTCAGCCGGTAGTCCCGCACCGGCGCCAGGCCGGCCGCGGCCACCCGGTCACACTCGGCGGCGATGAAGTCGACGTAGCGCTTGAACCAGTCCAGGTGCTGGCGCTCCATCGCTTGACTTATTCCGGGCGCCTCGACGTAGTTCAGTCGCGGAAAACGCGGATCGGACGTGACAGCTTCGACGAAGGCGTCTACCAAAGTGGTGATTCGCGTTAGTGCATCTGCATCAGCGAGTGCCTCGAGCACCGGAAGCATGCGCTTCATGGCCAGCGTGTTGATGTGCGCGTGCAGTTCCAGCAGCAAAGCTTCCTTGCTCGCGAACTTCTCGTAGAAATTCCTGGTGGAAACACCAGCCTTCGCGCAGAGATCGGCGATCTTCGTCTTGTGATAACCGCGGGTGGTGAACTCGTCCAGCGCGGCCTCGAGGAGCCGTTCCCGCCGCTCGGCACGACGCTGCTCGGTGTCCACCCCTCGGTACATCCGGCTGTGCGCGCCCGCGCCCTGAGCCATCGACCTCTCCTTGGCCCTTGTCAAAACAGGTCCGGCAATTGTGAAATTGGTAATTACCAGTACACTGGTAAGTGGTCTGACACGGTCGACGGGAATACTGCCATGAGCACCCAACGCTGTTGACCATCTCCAGGCGAACCGTTGTACACCCCATACGATCCGCCGGTGCACCCGGTCCCCCGCGAGTGATCACCATCTGAAAAGAAATAAAGCCCGGTGACACAGATTCCGGAACTGGTTCAGCAACAACCAACCTGCGGAGATGACTTACAGTACGCGCTGGAACCGTTCCGACAAGGCCTGATCACCTTGTGTCATTAGTGGAGTCAGCGCCGCTCGACCTCCCCGCCCCGACATGCCGGCGGCCAGGTGAGCGCCGTCCGACAATTGACGGAGACGCCGGCAATTTCCGGTTACCGGCCCGCGCCAATACGTATTGCGGCACCGAGCGCGGTCACGGCGTCGTCGGCCAGGACCGTGGTGAGCGTGCCGCCGGCGGCGAGGCGGGTCCGGGACCACCACTCCCCGCTCGCGACCTCCCCGGTGTCGCTCGTCGACAGTTCCGTGGCCAGCACCCGTTTGCCCATCAGCAGTTCCGCGGTGACCGTCAGGTTCTGCCGCAGCACCGGACGGTCACCGCGGGTGACGTGCAGTCCCGTCGTCAGCTCGCCCGGCGCCTCGCCGGCACGGCCCAGTACGACCGTTTCCCGCGTGTGGAGGTGGGCGCCATCGGCCAGCGTGACGGTGAGCAGCGACTCGTGCCGGGCGCGTCGGGTGATCACCACGGGCTCGGGCAGGTAGCGGACCGTCGCGCCCTCCGCCACTTCCAGGTGGACGGTCGTGCGGCTCCGCTCCCCGTGCGGCCCGGGGAGCGCGATCGTGGCGGCGATGCCGGTCAGCGTGAGGCAGGCGTGCGGGCCGACGTGGACGGTCAGCGTCAGCTCGTCGCCGCCGAGCGGGCTCGCGGCGGAGTTGACCAGGTGCACCAGTGGCTCGACACCGGCGGGACCGCGGGCCGGGATCAGCGTCAGCGGTGCGGCCGAGCGCAGCGTGCGGACCACCGCGCGGCCGGCCGCGTCGCGCTCGACCGCGAGGTGTGCGTGCGCCTTCACACCAGCTGTTCCCGCACCCACTCGGCGACGTCCGGCGCGTCCGGGGTGTCCACCAGGGACTGCTGGATGACGGGCAGGCCGCGGCGGACGCGGTCCGCGTCGCCGGCCATCACGGTCAGGTCGGCGCCGACCAGCGGGGCCAGGTCGGTCTTGTTGATGACCAGCAGGTCGGCGGTGGTGACGCCCGGGCCACCCTTGCGGGGCACCTTGTCCCCGCCGGCCACGTCCACGACGAAGATCTGCCGGTCGACCAGCCCGCGGCTGAACACGGCGGTGAGGTTGTCGCCGCCGCTCTCGATGATCACCAGGCGCAGCCCGGGGAAACGCTCGGTGAGCACGTCGACGGCGTCGAGGTTGGCGGTGATGTCGTCGCGGATCGCGGTGTGCGGGCAGCACCCGGTCTGGACGGCCTCGATGCGGGCCGGGTCGAGGACGCCCGCTCTGCGGAGGAAGTCGGCGTCCTCGGTGGTGTAGATGTCGTTGGTGACGACGGCCAGTTCCAGGTCCGCGCCGAGCGCCCGGCAGAGCGCGGCGACGAGCGCGGTCTTACCGCTGCCGACGGGCCCACCGATCCCGATGCGCACCGGCCGGTCGCCACCGGCCAGCGAGGGGTGCGGGTCCGGCTCCGGGACCGTGGGGTCGAAGTTGGTCGGGTGCTCGTGGTCGTGGTCAGCTGACAAAGAGACGCACCTCTTCCCGGTGGTGACGGTCGTGCTCCTCGGCGAGGAGGTCGAGCCCGGGTGAGCCGGGGGCGGGCAGGTGGGCGGGGTCGAGGTGCGCGGTGGCGGCGGCCTCCCCGGCGACGGCCGCCACGTCGTCCGCGAGCGCGGCCAGGATCCCGTTGACGCGCAGGGGATCCAGCCCGAGGAGCCGGACGCTCGCGCTCGCCGGTCCGGTGACGGAGAGGTAGGCGGCGACCAGCGCGGCGTCGGCCGGTGTTCCGCCACCGGCGCCGACGAGCACCCCGAGGATGACGGGGTGGTGTGGGCGCGCGATGGTGCGGAGCAAGGTGGCGACGGCGGCCGCCCGGGCGCTGCCCGACGAGGCGGGAAGGGCCGGCGGGACACCGGTGGACTGTGGGACGCCCCCGGCGTGCCGGAGGTGCTCTCCACCGCGGTGCGCCACCATCGCGCCGGCCGCGCGGGCGGTGGCCCGCCCCTGTGCGCGGGAGGCGGCGCGCTGGGCGGCCGACGGGGTGCGGGCGTCCAGCTCCGCGTCCACGGCCGACCAGTCGGTGAAGCCGCCTGCCGCGAGATGGGCAGAGGCCGCCGCGAAGGTCGCGGCCAGCGCGCCCGCCGTGCGCAGACGACCGCGGAGGAACGCCGGCAGGTCGTCCTCCGTGCGGATCAGGCCCCGGGCCGCCGCCTCCTCCAGGCCGCCCGAGTGCGCGTGGCCGCCGCCCGGGAACCGGGAGTCGGCCAGCAGCAGCGTCATGACGTTCATCAGACCAGGAAGTACCGCTGGGCCATCGGCAGCTCGGTCACCGGCGCCGGCTCGATCAGTTCGCCGTTGACGTGCACGGCGAAGGTGTCCGGGTCCACGGTCACGTCGGGCAGATCCGAGTTGTGCACCATGTCCGCCTTGGTGATGCCCCGCGTGTTCGACAGCGCCGCCAGCGGGGTCGCCGTGCCCAGGTCGAGGTCCACCGCCGTGGGCGCCACGAAGTGCAGGCTCGACGCCGAGGCGACCCGCGGCGCGGCGCCGTACATCGGCCGGGCCAGCACCGGCTGCGGCGTCGGGATGGAGGCGTTCGCGTCGCCCATCGCCGCCCACGCGATGAAGCCGCCCTTGAGCACCAGCGACGGCCGCACCCCGAAGAACCGGGGCTCCCACAGCACGAGGTCCGCCAGCTTGCCGACCTCGACCGAGCCGATCTCGTGTGCCATCCCGTGCGCGATGGCCGGGTTGATCGTGTACTTGGCGACGTAGCGGCGGGCCCGCGCGTTGTCCGCGGTGGAGTCCCCGGGCAGCGACCCCCGGCGGCGCTTCATGACGTGCGCCGTCTGCCACGTCCTGATGATCACCTCACCGATGCGGCCCATGGCCTGGGAGTCCGACCCGATCATGGCGATGGCGCCGAGGTCGTGCAGCACGTCCTCCGCCGCGATCGTCGTGGGCCGGATCCTGCTCTCCGCGAACGCCAGGTCCTCCGGCACGGACGGGTTCAGGTGGTGGCACACCATGAGCATGTCCAGGTGCTCGTCGATGGTGTTCACCGTGTGCGGGCGCGTCGGGTTCGTCGACGACGGCAGGATGTTCGGCAGGCCGACCACCGTGATGATGTCCGGCGCGTGCCCGCCGCCGGCGCCTTCCGTGTGGTAGGCATTGATCGAGCGACCACCGATAGCCTCCACAGTGGACTCCACGAAGCCGGACTCGTTCAGGGTGTCCGTGTGGATCGCCGCCTGCACGCCGGTCTCGTCCGCGATCCGCAGGCACGCGTCGATGGCCGCCGGGGTCGTGCCCCAGTCCTCGTGCAGCTTGAACCCGCCCGCGCCGGCGGCCACCTGCTCGCGGAGCGCGGCCAGGGACACCGTGTTCCCCTTGCCCAGCAACAGGACGTTCACCGGCTGGCCGTCCATCGCCTGGAGCATCCTGGTCAGGTTCCACGCGCCGGACGTGACCGTGGTCGCCTTGCTGCTCTCGGCCGGCCCGATGCCGCCGCCGATCAACGTGGTCACACCGGAGGCCAGTGCCGTCTCCGTCAACTGTGGACAGATGAAGTGGACGTGGCAGTCCACCCCGCCGGCCGTCAGGATCTTGCCGTTCCCGCCGACGATCTCCGTGGACGGCCCGATCACGAGCGCGGGATCCACGCCGTCCATGGTGTCGGGGTTGCCGGCCTTGCCGATGCCGACGATCCGCCCGTCCCGCACGCCGACGTCCGCCTTCACCACGCCCCAGTGGTCCAGCACGACCACACCGGTGATCACGAGGTCGGGCGCCCCGTCGGCCCGGGTGGCCAGCGACTGCCCCATCGACTCGCGGATCACCTTGCCGCCGCCGAAGATGACCTCGTCCCCGGAACCGGCCGGCCCCATGGCCCGGTCCTCGGTGACCTCGATCAGCAGGTCGGTGTCCGCGAGGCGGACGCGGTCGCCGACGGTCGGTCCCAGCAGCGACGCGTACCGCGCGCGGTCGATGCTCACCGCAACCCCGGCACGACTCGCCGCCCGGCCAGCGGCACCAGCGACACCGCACGCTCCACACCGGGCTCGAACCGCACGGAGGTGCCGGCCGGGATGTCCAACCGGTGACCGTCCGCTTGGGACCGGTCGAACTCCAGTGCCGGGTTGGTCGCCGCGAAGTGGTAGTGGGAACCGACCTGCACGGGCCGGTCCCCCGTGTTGCGCACGACCAGGGTCACCCTCGGTCGCCCCGGGTTCAGCTCGACCGGCTCGGCGGCCGGCAGGATCTCGCCTGGGATCACAGGGGACTCCTCACACAATGGGACTGTGGACGGTCACGAGCTTGGTGCCGTCCGGGAAGGTCGCCTCCACCTGGACCGAGTCGATCATCTCGGGCACTCCCGGCATGACCTGCGCTCGCGCCAGCACCGCACGCCCGCTCGCCATCAGCTCGCTCACCGATCGACCGTCCCGCGCGCCCTCGATCACGTGTTCGGTGATCAGCGCCACGGCTTCGGGGTGGTTCAGCAGCACGCCGCGGGCGAGCCGGCGCCGGGCCACGTCCGCCGCGTAGAG
The DNA here is from genome assembly GCF_045807065.1 of Actinophytocola sp. Taxonomy (GTDB): domain Bacteria; phylum Actinomycetota; class Actinomycetes; order Mycobacteriales; family Pseudonocardiaceae; genus Actinophytocola. The sequence goes on from NZ_JBJMIE010000829.1 coordinate 10,657, forward strand.
AACCAGCAGCTTGTCGCGTTCCTGGGGGCTCAGGTGCATGGATGGTGTCTACCACCAGAACCCCCGATGTTCCGTTCCGGCAACACGCGCGTTACGCAGCGGATCTGAATCGTTCTCCTAAATCGTGACCGAAACCACCGCTCGGGACAATTGCCACGGCGGTAGAAAGGGGAGGAAGGTTGATTGACCGCGCGGCCTGGAGATCCCGGGCGAGTGCCGCGTGAGGAAGTTCGGGGACTGGCGAGAGGCTGGTAACACCATGCACAGCGCGGTGCGGCAGATGGACGCTCCGGTGAAGACGGAGCCGGACGACGGCTTCCGCCCGGGCCTGGAAGGCGTTGTCGCCTTCCGCACCGAGATAGCCGAACCCGACAGGGACGGCGGCGCACTGCGTTACCGGGGTGTGAACATTGAGGACCTGGCCGGCAAAGTAACTTTCGGCGACGTCTGGGCGCTCCTGGTGGACGGCAGGTTCGGCCAGAGCCTCCCGCCGGCCGAGCCGTTCCCGATCCCCGTGCACACCGGTGACGTGCGGGTGGACGTCCAGGCGGCGCTCGCCATGCTCGCCCCGATCTGGGACTACAAGCCACTGCTGGACATCACGGACACCGAGGCCCGCGATCAGCTCGCGCGGGCGTCGGTGATGGCGCTGTCGTACGTCGCGCAGTCGGCCCGCGGCATCGGCCGCCCGGCGGTCCCGCAGCGGCGCATCGACGAGTGCTCGACCATCACCGAACGCTTCATGACCCGCTGGCGCGGCGAGCCGGACCCGGACCACGTACGAGCCGTGGACGCCTACTGGGTCTCGGCCGCCGAACACGGCCTCAACGCCTCCACCTCACCGCCCGGGTCATCGCCTCCACCGGCGCGGACGTGGCAGCAGCCATGTCCGGCGCGATCGGGGCCATGTCCGGCCCGTTGCACGGTGGCGCCCTGGCCCGCGTACTCCCGATGATCGAGGAAGTGGAGAACGTGGGCGACGCACGCAAGGTCGTGTCGAACATCCTCGACCGCGGTGATCGCCTGATGGGCTTCGGCCACCGCGTCTACCGCGCCGAGGACCCACGAGCCCGAGTACTCCGCCGCACCTGCAAGGAGTTGGGTGCCGAGCGGTACGAGGTAGCCGCCGAACTGGAACAGGCGGCACTGACAGAACTGCGGGAACGCCGCCCGGACCGCGCGATAGAGACGAACGTCGAGTTCTGGGCCGCGGTGATCCTGGACTTCGCGAAGGTCCCCCCGCACATGATGCCGGCGATGTTCACCTGCGCCCGGACCGCGGGCTGGTGCGCGCACATCCTGGAGCAGAAGCAGACGGGCCGCCAGGTCCGCCCGTCGGCGAAGTACGTCGGCCCCGCCCCCCGCACCCCGGACGAGGTAGAGGGCTGGGAGAGCGTCAACCACTACTGAGCCGCACGGCCGGCTGTGTAGGTTTCGCCATCTTGGCACGGGGTCGCCTCGGCGAGCACCGAGAACACGGCCCCACCCCATGTCCACCGAACGGTTGACACCAGGATTCAGTCGCGCGGACGTCCCTGACCAGCACCGCCAAGGGACACGATTCCCGCATGACCGCAATACAGGTCCGCGGACTCCACAAGTCCTACAACGGAACCGTCGCCGTAGCCGGCGTTGACCTCGACATCAGCGAGGGCGAAGTCTTCGCCCTACTGGGCCCCAACGGCGCCGGCAAGACCACCACCGTGGAAATCCTCGAGGGCCACCGCCGCCGGGACAGCGGTGAGGTGTCCGTCCTCGGCGTCGATCCGGGCTCCGCCACCCGCGCCTGGCGGGCACGCATCGGCATCGTCCTCCAGACGGCAAATGACGCCGCCGAGCTGACAGTCAGAGAGAGCGTGCGGCACTATGCCGGTTACTACCCGTCACCGGCCAACCCCGACGAGGTCATCGAACAGGTCGGGCTGACCCAGAAAGCCAACACCCGGGTGAAGGCGCTGTCGGGCGGTCAGCGCCGCCGCCTCGACGTGGCGCTCGGCGTGGTGGGACGACCAGAGCTGGTCTTCCTCGACGAACCGACGACCGGCTTCGACCCGGAAGCACGGCGGCAGTTCTGGGAGCTGATCAGAACCCTGGCCGCGGGCGGCACAACCGTCCTCCTGACCACCCACTACCTGGACGAGGCCGAAGCACTGGCCGACCGGGTAGCGGTCATCGCAGGCGGCCGGATAGTCGCCGAAGGCACGCCAGCCACCCTCGGCGGCCGTTCCACCGCGAAGGCCACCGTCCGCTGGCAGGGCCCGGACGGGCCGGAGACAGTGCTGACCGACACCCCGACCGCACTGGTCACCCAGCTCTCCCAGGGCCGGGAACTACCCGAGCTGACCGTGACAAGGCCGAGCCTCGAGGACACCTACCTGGAACTGATCGGAGAGAAGCGATGACCACCCTGCCCTCCACGTTCGGCATCGGCACGTCCCGCGGCGGGACCGAGCTGAAGCAGTTCTTCCGGGCCCGCGAGCAGGTGGTCTTCACCTTCACGTTCCCCGCGATCATCCTCGTCCTGCTCGGCTCGATCTTCGACGAGCAGTTCCAGAACGGCGTGACGGCCGGCCAGGTGTTCGCGGCCAGCATGATCGCCGCCGGCGTCGTGGCCACCTCCTTCAACAACCTCGGCATCAGCGTCGCCCTCAACCGCGAGGACGGGACGCTGAAACGCTTACGTGGCACGCCGATGCCGCCCGCCGCGTACTTCATCGGCAAGATCATCCTGGTGGCGGTCGCGAGCCTCGCCGAGGTGGTGCTGATGCTCGCCGTCGGCATGCTCCTGTTCGGCGTCGAGCTGCCGTCGACGGCGGGCGACTGGTTCACGTTCGCCTGGGTGTTCGTGCTGAGCGTCGTCACCTGCTCGTTGCTGGGCATCGCGATCAGCTCGCTCGCCGGGACTGCACAGAGCGCGGCCGCGGTCACCAACGTGCCCTACATCGCGCTGCAGTTCATGTCCGGCGTGTACATCCCGATCGACGGGGTGCCCGAGTGGATGCGGGACATCGGGTCGCTCTTCCCGATCAAGTGGGCGGCCCAGGGGTTCCGCTCGGTGTTCCTGCCCGACAGCATGACGGTGAGGGAGGCCGCTGGCTCATGGGAACTCGGAAAGACGGCGCTCGTGCTGGGTGGCTGGTGCGTGCTGGGGCTGGTGCTGTGCCTGCTGACGTTCCGCTGGACGAACAAGCGCGCCGGCTGAGGTCCGACGCCTGGCTGCGCTGGTTCCGGATCTGGGACGTCTACTTCGCGCTCGACTACGTCGCGACGGCCGCGCTGGTCGTGGCGCAGCCCGAGCCGGGGCCGGCGCGCGGGCTCGCGTCGGTGGGCGTGCTGACCGTGATGGCCGCCGTCTACCTCGGCTACGGCCGGCGGCAGATCGCGGTCGCCAAGGAGCGGATCTTCGTGCGGGGGCGGGCCTTCGCCGGCGCGCTGGTGCTCCTGCTGCTGGTCGCGATGTTGCTCGACCCGGACGCGGCCTACGCGCTGTTCGCCGTCTGCCCACTGATGTTCATGAGCCTGGCGCTGGGCGAGGCGATCGCCGGGGTCGTCGTGCTGAACCTGCTGCCGGTGCTCCAGGCGTTCATCGCGGACGGGGCCGCGGCGGCGTTCGGGATCCTCGCGCCCATCATGGTCTTCACCATCGTGCTCGGCGTGACGATGGGCACCTGGATCCACCGGATCGTGTCGGAGAGCGAGGAACGCGCGAAGCTGATCGCCGAGTTGGAGGAGAGCCGGGAGGAGGTCGGCCGGCTCTCCCGCGAGGCCGGGGTCGCCGCCGAGCGGGCCCGGCTCGCGGCGGAGATCCACGACACGCTGGCGCAGGGCTTCACCAGCCTGGTCACGCTCGTGCAGGCCGCGGAGTCCGAACTGGACCGGGACACCGACAAGGCACGCAGGCACCTGACGCTCGCGGCGCGGACCGCGCGGGAGAACCTGACCGAGGCGCGGGCCCTGGTCGCGGGGCTCACGCCGGCCGCGCTCGGCACCGGCTCGCTGGACCAGGCGGTCCGCCGGCAGTTGGCGCGGTTCGCCGAGGAGGCGCCGGTCAGCGTGACCTACCGGACCGAAGGGGACAGTGTGGCGCTGCCGACCGTGCTGGAGGTGGTGCTGCTGCGCATGGTGCAGGAGTCGCTCACCAACGTGCGCAAGCATTCTCGCGCCACCGAGGTGAGGATCACGTTGCGGGTCAAGGAGAACTGCGCGTCGATGCGGGTCGCGGACAACGGTGTCGGGTTCGACCCGGACCGGCCGGCGGACGGTTTCGGCCTGCGGGGCATGCGGAACCGCGCGGCCCAGATCGGCGGCCGGTTGGACGTCCACAGTGGAGACGGCGGTACGACCGTCGAGTTGGAGGTGCCTCGGTGAGTGGGGCTTGCGGAGCGAACCATGGCCGTCACGCCGGCGAGCACCCGGTCGGAGCCTGCGAGGTGAGGGCGTGAGCGGCGTGATCCGGGTGATGCTGGTGGACGACCACCCGGTCGTCCGGGAGGGGTTGCGGGGCATGCTGGAGGCCGAGCCGGACCTGACGGTCGTCGGCGAGGCGGGTTCCGGCGAGGAGGCGGTGGCGCAGGCACGGGTCACCGAGACGGACGTGATCCTCATGGACCTGCGGATGCGGGACCTCGACGGTGTCGGCGCGACCGAACGCATCCTCGCCGACAACCCGCGCACGCGGGTCGTGGTGCTCACCACGTACGAGACGGACGCGGACATCCTGCGTGCGGTCGAGGCGGGCGCGTCGGGCTACCTGCTGAAGGACGCGTCCCGGTCCGACCTCGCGGGTGCCATCCGCGCGGCGGCCCGCGGGGAGACGGTTCTCGCGCCGTCGGTCGCGGGCCGGCTCGTCAACCAGGTGCGCCGGCCGAGCACCCAGTCGCTGTCCTCGCGAGAGGTCGAGGTGCTCGCACTGGTCGCGAAAGGTCTGACGAATGCGGACATCGGGCGGAGTCTGCACATTTCGGAAGCGACGGTGAAAACCCACCTGCTGCGCACTTTCGGCAAGCTCGGCGTGTCCGACCGGACCGCCGCCGTGACCACGGCCATGGCGCTGGGACTCCTGCCGTGACCCGGCAACTGGTAACACCGATAACGTAGCGCGATCAGCGGGATAATTCGGTAAGAATGCGGCCATGCTCCAAACCACCGAGTTCGCCCTGCTCCGCCGAGTGGCCGCCGAGCAGGCGGAGGGCCGGGCACCGTCACTCGTCGCAGCCGTCGTGCGTGGCGCTGACGTTCTGTGGACCGGTGCGCGCGGCCAGGTGGACGGCGCCGCGCCGACCGCCGACACCCAGTACCGCATCGGCTCGATCACCAAGACGTTCATCGCCGTCCTGGTGATGCGGCTGCGGGACGAGGGCAGGCTCGACCTGAACGACCCACTCGACAAGCACGTGGTGGGCACGCCCTACGGACATCTGACCATCGCGCAGCTGCTGTCCCACACCGGCGGCATGACGTCGGAGGCGCCGGGTCCGTGGTGGGAGCGCAGTGTCGGCACCGACTGGCCCGCACTGCTCGACCAGGTGGACGAAACCGTGCTGAAGCACCGCGCGGGCGCCCGGTTCCACTACTCGAACATCGGTTACGGCACGCTCGGCCAGCTGGTCGCCGAACTGCGCGGCACGTCGTGGTTGGACGCGCTGAACACGGAGATCCTCGCGCCGCTCGGCATGTCCCGCACGACGCCGATGCCCGAGGCACCGGCCGCGCGGGGCTGGGCCGTGCACCCGTACGCGGACGTGCTGCTGCCGGAGCCCGCACCGGACACCGGCGCGATGGCCCCCGCCGGCCAGCTGTGGTCCACGGCGAACGACCTGGCGCGCTGGCTGCGGTTCATCGCCGGCGACTCCGGGACCGTGCTGCACCCGGACACGGTCGAGGAGATGCGTGCGCCCGCGGTCGTGGACGACGCCGCGACGTGGACCTCGGGGTACGGGCTCGGTTTCCAGGTGTGGCGGGACTCCGGTCGCCGGCTGGCGGGGCACAGCGGCTCGATGCCGGGCTTCGTGGCGTACGCGGTGGTCGACCCGGCGACGACGACCGGCGCGCTGACGTTCGCGAACTCGACGTCCGGGGTGGGCGTGACCGCGCTGGGGAACGACCTGCTGAAGCTGGTGGACGACTACGAACCGGCGCTGCCCGCGGAGTGGCGCCCGCTGACCGAGGCGTCCCCGGACCTGCTCGCGCTGACCGGCTCGTGGTTCTGGGGTCCCAGCCCTTTCGTGCTGCGGTTGATGGCGGGCGGCTGGGTCGAGCTGCGCCCGGCGTCGGGCGGCGGCCGGGGTTCCCGGTTCCGCCCGACCGGCGCGGGCGAGTGGATCGGCCTCGACGGCTACTACGCGGGCGAGACACTGAAGCTGCACCACCACACCGACGGCACGGTGAGCCACTTCGACCTGGCGACGTTCGTCTTCACCCGCACCCCGTACGACCCGAAGGCACCCATCCCAGGTGGACTGGACGACGGCGGCTGGCGGCCCGGTGACTGATAGTCGCTGAAACACTTCGACCTGAGATCGCGATCGGGTAATCGGCATGCCCACTCTCGGGTGTCGCCGCAACCCTATGTATCGTGCTGGGTCTGCCGTCGGGGACTGGCCCAAGAGGAGAGTCATGTCCAGGTTCGTCCGCGCCGGTGCGGCCCTCACGGGCGCCGCCGCGATGCTCATGGCGGTCGCCGCGCCCGCCACCGCCGACCCGGTCAAGGGTCACGTGAACCACGACGGGAACGTCATCGGCTACCAGGTCAACGTCGGCGACGACTGGCTGGCGACCCTGCCGACGAACCTGCTCGGCTTCACGCTCGCCGACGGCACCTCGCTGGGCATGTACTGCGTCGAGATCTACACGGACATCGACGACCAGCACGACATGGTCGAGCGGCCGTGGGACGACTACCCGGACGCGAAGTCCCCGTTCAACAGCAACCGGGCGAAGATCAACTGGGTCCTGCACCACGGCTACCCGGCGAAGAGCCTGGCGGACGTCGCCGCCCAGTTGCCCGGCCCGCTGCACGACGGCATCGACGTCCTGGAGGCCGTCGCCGCCACGCAGGCGGCGGTCTGGCACTTCAGCGACGGCGTGAACCTCAACCGAGACGACCCCCTTTCGGGTGACGCCTCGGACGAGGACGACGCGGCGGACGCCCTGGCCCTCTACGACTACCTGACCGGCCCGGCGAACACCGGCCTGTCCGAGGCCCCCATCCCGGCGCTCTCGGTCACGCCGTCGTCGGCCGATGGTGCCACCGGCACCCGGATCGGCCCGTTCAAGGTCGGCACCAACGCCACGGTGGAGCAGCTGACGGTTGATCTGCCCGACGGCGTCCGGGTCACCGACGCGAACGGCAACGAGCTGGCGGCCGGCGCGATCAAGGACGGCACCGAGCTGTACCTGGACGTCCCCGCCGGCGCGTCGGACGGCGACGGCACGTTCAAGCTGACCGCGTCGGCGAACGTGGACACCGGGCGGCTGTTCGTCGGTGAGAACTACGCCAAGAACCCGACACAGTCGCTGATCGTGGCCGCGGCCGTGAAGACGACGCTGACGGCGTCCGCGGGCGGCAGCTGGACCGCGGCCCCGCCGACGACCACAACCACCACGACGACGACCGTGCCGACCACCACGACGGTCCCGCCGACCACCACGACGACCGCGGCGCCGGTGGCGCAGGCCAGCACCGGCGGTCTCGCGTCGACCGGCGCGTCGATCTTCTGGCCGGTGGTCATCGGTCTGGTCCTGGTGGGTGGCGGCGCCGGTTCGCTGCTGTTCCTGCGGCGGCGACGCGCATGAGTTTTGGCGCCGGTGGCTGGGCGTCGTTTCGCACCAGCCACCGGCGCTTCTCGGTCAGGCTCTTCGGTCAGGCTCGTCGACTTCGGTCAGGCCAGGGCCTCCGTCGGGGAGAGCCGGGCGGCGCGCATGGCCGGGTACGCGCCCGCGAGCGCACCGACCACCGCGGCGACGCTGACGCCGCCCAGTAGCGCGATCGGCGGGAACACGGCCGGCCAGTCGCGGGTGAGGGCGTAACCGGCGGTCACCCCGACGCCGACGAGCACACCCACGATGCCGCCGAGCAGCGACAACAGGACGGACTCGGCGAGGAACTGGCCGCGCACCTGCCGTTTCGAGGCACCCAGCGCGCGCCGCAACCCGATCTCACGGCGGCGCTCCAACACCGAGATCACCATCGTGTTCGCGACGCCGACGCCGCCGACCAGCAGTGCGACGCCGCCGAGCCCGAGGAACAACGCGCTGAACGAGGTCTCGGTGAGCCGCTTCGCGACGAGCGCGTCGGACGGCCGGGACACCTTGACCTCCGACGGTGACTCGGGGTTGATGGTCGCGCCGAGCACCGCACGGACGTTCTCGACCCGATCGTCGTCGGCGCGGACGTAGACGGTGGTCGGGTGCCCGTCGAAACCGAGCGCCTCCGCCGCGTGCCACCCGATGAGCGCGGCCCGCTCGATCTCGGGCGCGAGCGGCACAGCGTCGAGAATCCCGACGACGGTGAACCACTGGTTACCCATCCAGACCTGCGTCCCCGTTCGGTCGACCCCCAGCCGTGTGGCCGCGACCGACCCGAGCACCACAGTCGGAAAGTTCTCGGTGACCTTGTCGAGAAACTTCCCCCGGTGGAGTGTGCCGCGAATCAGCCGAAGGAGGTCCGTGCGAGCGGCGAGCACGGAGATGCCCGAGGTCTCCGCCACGTCGATCCGGTCGGTCCGCCGCACGGTGGTGTCCACGTCGCCGGTCGCGGAGACCCCGGTGACGGGCCCGATCCTGGCGACCATGGGCACGGCACTCGTAGGAAGCGAGGCGTCGGCCCCCATGATCGTCTGCCCGGGCGCCGCGGTCAGCAGATTGGTCCCGAGCGCGGCGAGCTGCTCCCGCAAAGCCTGCTGACTGGACGCGGGAATCGAGACGACGGCCACCATCGCGGCAATCCCGATCCCGATCCCGAGCGCGGAGAGGATCGCCCGCAGGGGCCGCGTCCGCATCCCGTGCGCCCCGAGGCGGCCGATGTCCCCGGGCCCCAACCGCCGCGGCCTGGGCAGAAGCGCGGTCACACCCCCACCCCCCGCCACCCACGAACGTCCCCAACCACGCAAAAGTTGTCCACGACCCCGACTGACCAGCGGCTTTGTCGCCCAGAGCCGATAGAATGGCCTCGGGGCGGCCCCCCGGGATCGGGTGGGGGTTGCCCGCGCAACCATCTGGGCGACGCGTTGATCAACCTCAGTCGCGCCATGGGAGCGGGCCGGGTCGGGCTGAAGTCGCGGGTCATAGCGGCACCAACCCCGTGTCCAGGCGGACCACCCCGTCCAGCACTTCGATCCGGCGTGGCAGGGCGGCCGCGACCTCTCGGTCGTGGGTCACCACCACGACGGTCGCGCCGCTGTCGCGGAGGTCCAGCAGTAGGCGCATGATCTCCGCGCCCGTGCGGCTGTCCAGGTTGCCCGTCGGTTCGTCGGCCAGGATCAGGGCCGGTTCGTTCACTATCGCGCGGGCTATGGCCACTCGTTGGCGTTCGCCGCCGGACAGTTCTGACGGGAGGTGCCAGGCGCGGTGGGACAGGCCCACCCGGTCCAGTGCCGCCAACGCCATGCCGCGCCGCTGGCGGGAAGGGACGCCGGAGTACGTCAGGCCCGTTGCCACGTTGTCGACCGCCGGGAGGCCCTCCGACAGGAAGAACTGCTGGAACACGAAGCCGATCCACTCCGAGCGCAACGCCGACAGGCGGCGGTCCGACAGGCGGCTCACGTCGTGGCCCCGCATCTCGACCACGCCGGACGACGGGCTGTCGAGCGTGCCCATCAGGTGCAGCAGCGTCGACTTCCCCGAACCCGACGGGCCGACGATCGACACCAGCTCGCTCGTCCCGATGGACAGCGTGACGTCCCGCAGTGCCCGAACGCCGCCGGGGTAGGTCCGGCTCACGTCGTTCAGCACGATCACGACGTCGTCACCACCTTCACGCCCTCGGTCAACCCCTTGCCGGTGACCTCGACCATGCCGTCGGCGAACAGGCCCGTCGTGACCGCGATCAGCTTCCCCGACGGCAGCTCCACCGCGTACCCGCCCTCGGTCAGGGCCAGCAGCGCGCCGACCGGCACCGCGAGCACGCCCTTCCGCTCCCCCGACGTGACGACCACGTCCACCGGGCCCGCGTCCACCGCGCCGATGGCCGCGACGTCGTCGATCGACACCGTCGCCGTGTACTTCCGCGTCTGGTCCTCGTTCGGGTCCGCCGAGGCCGACGGCGCCTCCGGGACGACCGACCGGACGGTGCCGGGGACCTGCTTGCCGTCGACGGTCAGGGTCACGGGCGCGTTCACCACCACGAGGTCCTTCTGCTCCTCCTTCAGCTCGACGGAGACCCAGCGCGTCGTGTCCGTGTACTTCAGGAGCGGGCCCGTCCCCTCCGCCCCGAGTGCCACGTCCACCGAGCTGACACGGACCGCAGCCGCGGTGACCACGACGTCACCCAGATCTATGACACCCGTCTGGTCGACGCCGAGCTTCTTCTGCCACTTCTTGATCGCGGCCTCGGTCGCGGCGGTGAACTTGTCGTCCGGCGTGCCGAAGCCGCCGTACCCCAGGTCACGCAGATTCCCCTCGACCAGCTTCACGTCCGGCCCGTCGGTCATCCCCGCCGCCAGTGCCCGGTACAGCGGCAGCGAACCGAGGAACAGCACGACCGGCCGCGCGTCCACCTGGTACACCACGGCACCCCGGTCCAGCACCGTCCCCACCGCCGGCAGCGCGGTGATCGTCCCCGGCCGGTGTCCGGTCAGCGACTGCTCGGCCCCGTACCCCAGCTCACCGGTCAGCGTCTCCCGCTCGGCGAGGTCCATCCTGCGCACGGCCGCCGTGGCGGCCTCGGCCGGCGCCTGGGGTAACGCGACCGGGCGACTGCTCAACCGGGTGACGGCCACCGCGGTGCCGATGCCCAGCACGGCCAGCACGCTCACGCCGACGAGCACCCACCGGACCCTGCGTCGCCGGCGGACCACCTCCGGGCCGGTCACCTACCGCCCCCGCTGCTGGCGTGCTGCTCGGTCTTCGCGCCCGCGGGCTGGCACGCCTTCATGGCCTTGTCGAGCTTGTCCGGGTCGTTGCCACCCGCGCCGGCGTCCACGTCGAGGCCCGGGTTCTCCATGGTCGGGTCCTTGACGTCGATGCCGTGCTCACGCAGGCACTTCGCGATCTTGCGCGCCTGGTCGAGATCCTCGGCCGACGGCTTCTCCGGCTCGCCGCCGTTGGGCATCAGGTGCTTGCACTTCGCGTGGGCCTTGTCGACCTTCTCCTTGTCGCCCGGCCCGTCCACCGAGACGCCGATACCGCCGGCCTCGCCGCCGCCCGCCTTCGGCGGTGCGGGGTCCTTCACATCGACGCCGTTCTGCCGCATGCACCGTGCGTAGGCGAGGATCTTGTCGTAGTCGTCGTCATCGCCCTGCGCGGCCGAACTGGGTGCGTTCGAGGCCGAGGACATCGACGCGACGTCGTCCGTGCCGCCGTCCCCCGCGTTGCCACATGCCGTGACCAGCGCGAACAGCCCGCCCAGTACCGCCAGCCGCCATCGTGGACTCATGGAGATCTCCTTCCCTGGATGGCGACAAGTTCTACGAGCCGGCCGATTCGGGCGCGCTAAGCGAAAACGCTTATCCCGCCCTTAACCCCGCCTCCGACACACTGGCCGTCATGCGGGTGCTGGTCGTGGAGGACGAGCTGCTCCTCGCGGACTCGGTCGCCGAGGGGTTGCGCAGGCTGTCCATGGCCGTGGACGTCTGCTACGACGGCGACGCCGCGCTGGAGCGGGTCGGTGTGCACGCCTACGACGTGGTCGTACTCGACCGGGACCTGCCCGGCACCCACGGCGACGACGTCTGCCGTGCCGTGGTCGCGGCCGGCGGCGAGGCCAAGGTGCTGATGCTGACCGCGGCCACCGAGGTCATCGACCGGGTCGCGGGTCTCGCGCTCGGCGCCGACGACTACCTGACGAAACCGTTCGCGTTCGCCGAGCTGGTCGCGCGGGTCCAGGCGCTGGGCCGGCGGGCCAGGCCGGCGCTGCCACCCGTGCTGGAGCAGGCCGGCGTGGTGCTCGACCGGCCGCGGCACCAGGCGTCGCGGGACGGCCGGCACCTGCCCCTGTCCCGGAAGGAGTTCGCGGTGCTCGAGGTGCTGATGCGGGCCGAGGGCGCGGTGGTGAGCGCCGAGGACCTGCTGGAGAAGGCGTGGGACGAGCACGCCGACCCGTTCACCAACGCGGTCCGGGTCGCCGTGATGACGTTGCGCCGCAAGCTCGGCGACCCGCCGGTGATCGAGACCGTGCCCGGCGCCGGCTACCGGATGCTGTCGTGAGACTGTCCGTCCGGACCCGGCTCGCGCTCACCTTCGGCGCGTTGTTCCTGCTGGCCGGCGCGGTGCTGCTCGTCGTCAACTACACCCTGGTCAGCACGACCCTGCCGAACGGGGCGACCGCGGGCGTCGGCGGCCGCACGCTCTCGGAGAGCGGCCCAACCGGGGACCAGCCCGCGGACCGGGCCGAGGACAACTCGTCGCAGGGGAGCGAGGACGCCCCCGCGTTCAACGTCGTGAACGGGGCGATCGACGACTACCGCACGTCGGCCCTGCGCACCATGCTGGTCATCTCCGGCATCGCGCTCGCGCTGGTCGGGGCGATGGCCGGGCTGCTCGGCTGGCTCATGGCCGACCGCGCCCTGCGACCCGTCAAGCGCATCACCGCGACGGCCAGGCGCCTCGAGGCGGCGCAGATGGACAAGCGGATCAACCACGAGGGCCCCGACGACGAGCTGAAGGAGCTGGCCGACACGTTCGACGGCATGCTCGACCGCCTCGCGGGCTCGTTCGACAGCCAGCGCCGGTTCGTCGCCAACGCCTCGCACGAGCTGCGCACGCCGCTCGCCGTGCAGCGCACGATGATCGAGGTCGCCATGGCGGACCCGACCGCCAGTCCCGAGCTGATGCGGCTCGGCTCGCACCTGCTTCACACGAACGAGCGAAGCGAGCGCCTGATCGAGGGACTACTGCTGCTCGCTCGCAGTGACCGCGGCCTCGACAGCCGCGAGCCGGTCCGGCTCGACCTCGTGGCCGCCTCGGTGGTCGACGGCGCCCGTCACCTGGCCGGCGAGTCGGGCGTGCGGGTCACCAGCGAGCTCGCGCCGAGGACCGTGCCCGGCGACCCCGTGCTGCTGGAACGCCTGGTCACGAACCTCGTGCACAACGCCATCCACTACAACGCGCCCGGCGGCTCGGTCACCATCGAGGTCGGCGAGTATCCGGCGCTCGTCGTTGTCAACACCGGCCCGAAAGTGCCGTCCGACCAGGTGAACCACCTGTTCGAGCCGTTCCGCCGGCTCAACCGGGACCGCACGGCGCACCGCAGCGGCGCCGGCCTCGGCCTTTCGATCGTGCGGTCGGTCGCGCACGCGCACGGCGGGAGCGTGTCCGCGACACCCAACCCCGGCGGCGGTCTCCGGGTCACGGTGAAGCTGCCGGTGCCGGCCGGCACAGTGGCGCAGGACACCACCGGCCCCCAAGTCGTGCTCGCGACGCGTGAGGGAGACTGATGGGCGGCAACGGCGCCGCGCAGACGACCCCTTCACGTGGAGAGAAGCCGTCCTATGACCCAGACCTCGACCGAGCTGGTGCTTCCGGCCGACCTCAAGCCCGCCGACGGCCGTTTCGGCTCCGGCCCGTCCAAGGTGCGCCCCGAGCAGCTGGCCAGGCTCGCCGCCGACGGTGCGGCGATCATGGGCACGTCCCATCGCCAGAAGCCAGTGAAGTCCCTGGTCGGTCGGGTTCGCTCCGGTCTGCGTGAGCTGTTCTCGCTGCCCGATGGCTACGAGGTCGTGCTGGGCAACGGCGGCACCACGGCGTTCTGGGACGCGCTGGCGTTCGGGCTGGTCCGCGAGCAGGCGCAGGCGTTCACCTTCGGCGAGTTCTCGTCGAAGTTCGCGAAGGCCGTCACCACGCCGTACCTCAAGGAGCCGGTGGTCGTGAAGGCCGAGCCGGGCACCGCGCCGGAGATCACCTACGCCGAGGGCGCGGACGTGGTCGGCTGGGCGCACAACGAGACGTCCACCGGGGTGGCCGTGCCCGTGTCCCGCCCGTCCGGGTCGGACTCGGCGCTGGTCGCGATCGACGCGACCTCCGCGGCGGCCGGCCTGCCGGTCGACGCCGAGGACTACGACGTGTACTACTTCGCGCCGCAGAAGGGCTTCGCCTCCGACGGCGGCCTGTGGATCGCGCTGATGAGCCCGGTCGCGCTGGAGCGGGTCGCGGAGATCGGCGCGAGCGGCCGCTGGGTGCCGGAGTTCCTGTCGCTGCCGACCGCGCTGGAGAACTCGCTCAAGGACCAGACGTACAACACGCCGGCCATCGCCACGCTGTTCCTGATGGCCGACCAGATCGACTGGATGCTCGCGGGCGGCGGCCTCGACTGGACGGTCGGGCGGTCGGCGGAGTCGGCCCGGCGCCTCTACGAGTGGGCGGACGCCTCCTCCTTCGCGACGCCGTTCGTGGCGGACCCGGCGCACCGGTCGAACGTCGTCGGCACGATCGACTTCGCCGAGGGCACGGACGCGTCGCTGATCGCCAAGGCGCTGCGCGCGAACGGCGTCGTGGACGTCGAGCCGTACCGCAAGCTGGGCCGCAACCAGCTGCGCGTCGCGATGTACCCGGCCGTGGACCCCGCCGACATCACCGCGTTGACCAGGTGCATCGACTGGCTGGTGGAGCGTCTCTAGATGCAGCACGTCTACAGCGGCAAGGTTCGCGAGATCTACACGGACGGCGACGACCTGCTGCTGGTGGCCTCGGACCGGGTGTCGGTGTACGACGTCGTGCTGCCGACGCCCGTCCCGGACAAGGGCAAGCTGCTGACCCAGCTGTCGGTGTGGTGGTTCGGCCAGCTCGCCGACATCGTGCCCAACCACCTGGTCTCGGCGACGGACGTGCCGGCCGAGTTCGAGGGCCGGGCCGTGCGGTGCCGGCGCCTGGAGATGGTGCCGTTCGAGTGCATCGCCCGCGGTTACCTCGCCGGGTCCGGGCTGAAGGAGTACCAGGCGACGGGCGCGGTCTCCGGCGTGCCGCTGCCGCGCGGGCTCGTCGAGGGCTCGCGGCTGCCGGAACCGATCTTCACGCCGACGACCAAGGTGTCCGACGGCGGGCACGACGCCCCGGCCACGTTCGAGGACGTGGCCGCGGCCGTCGGCCTGTCGACCGCGACGCGGCTGCGGGACCTGACGCTGGAGGTGTACCGGCGCGGGGTGTCGCGGGCCGCGGAGAACGGGATCATCGTCGCGGACACCAAGCTGGAGTTCGGTGTGGACGGTGACGGCGTGCTCACGTTGGCCGACGAGGTGCTGACCCCCGACTCGTCCCGCTTCTGGCCCGCTGCCTCGTGGGAGCCCGGGCGCGCACAACACGCGTACGACAAGCAGTTCGTGCGAGACTGGGCGGCGGGCACCGGTTGGGACAAGAACCCACCCGCGCCCGAGATCCCGGACGACGTCGTGGTGGCCACCCGAGCCCGATACGTAGCGGCCTACGAGAAGATCACCGGATTGCCCTGGCGCGGTTAAACCGGATACCTGCGAAGATCACTGGAACGGTACTCGGCGCGCCTAGCCCGTCAAGGAGACTCGCCGAACTAACGTGTTGGCTTGGCGAGGTGAAGTCTGTTCAGTCGCTCGAGGAGGCCGCGATGCGTGCGCTGCGGGTCGTGGGGCTCGGGGAGGATGGCAAAGTCGTCATCCTCGAGTCCGACCGCGGCGAACGTTTCCAGGTTCCAGCGGACGAGCGCCTGCGTGCGGCGGCCAGAGGAGACATCACCCGACTCGGCCAGATCGCCATCGAGCTGGAGAGCCAGATGCGTCCTCGTGAGATCCAGTCCCGCATTCGTGCGGGAGAGTCCGTAGAGCAGGTCGCGGCCGCGGCCGGCGTGCCACCGGAGAAGGTGGAGCGCTTCGCGTACCCCGTCCTGCTCGAGCGGTCGCGCACCGCCGAGCTGGCACAGCGTGCGCACCCGATCCGCGAGGACGGCCCCGACGTGCAGGAGCTGGGCGAGGTCGTGTCCCAGGCGTTCGTCGCCCGCGGCCAGGACTACCTGGCGGCGGTGTGGGACTCGTGGAAGGGCGAGGACGGCAAGTGGGTCGTCCAGCTCACGTGGACGGCCGGCCGCTCGAACAACCACGCCCACTGGTCGTTCCACCCCGGCGCCCACGGCGGCACGGTGACCCCGCTGGACGACCACGCCCTCGACCTGCTGGACCCCAACCCGAACCGGCAGCTCCGCACGGTCCGCCCGGTGACGGAGCTGGCCGCGCAGGCACTGCAGGTGGCCGAGGTCCGCCGCCAGGCCGTCAACGGCGGCGAGTCCCTGCGGCGCGTGGAGGAGTCCCGACGCGAGGAGCAGGACTACGTCCAGGACTTCGAACTGACCGGCGGCGCCGCCGAACAGCAGGAACTGCCGGTCGAGGACCCGTACCGGCACTCCCGGCAGCCGGAGCCGTACCGGCCCATCCCCGAGCACGAGCTCTACCGCCAGTACCAGCCGGAACCGCACGACTACCGGGTGGACTCGGCCTCGCTGGCGCCCCCGGACGCCCCGGGCCGCCCGGCCGAGCCCACCCGCTACCGGGACCCGTACCGCCCCGGCCAGGAAACCCGCGATCCTCGGGAGGCAGCGGCCCGCGAGGCCGCGATCCGAGAGTCCGTCGCCCGCGAAAACGCGGCATTAGCCGCTCGAGAGACCGCGGCCCGGGATGCCGCCGCCCGCGATGCCGTTGCTCACGATGCCGCCGCCCGCGAGGCTGCTGCTCGAGAGACCGCGGACCGCGAGGCCGCCGAACGGGAGGCCGCCGCCCTTGAGGCCGCCGAGCGAGAGGCTGCCGAGCGAGAGGCCGCGATGCGGGAGGCTGCCGAGCGAGAGGCACGTGAAGCCGCGGCTCGGGAGGCCGCGGCCCGGGAAGCGGCCGCTCAGGAGGCCACCCGCGAGGCTGCTGCCCGCGAAGCCGCTGAGCGGGAGACCACCGCCCGCGAAGCCGCCGCGAAGGAAGCCGCCGAACGCGAAGCCGCAGCACGTGAGGCGGCCGAACGCGAGGCGGCCAAGGAGGCCGCTGCGCAGGCGGCCGCCGAACGCGAGGCAGCGGCACGCGAAGCGGCCGCGAAGGAAGCGGCAGAACGCGAAGCCCGCGAAACAGCCGCTCGCGAAACAGCCGCGAAGGAAGCCGCCGAACGGGAGGCCGCAGCTCGCGAAGCCCGCGAGGCAGCCGACCGCGAGGCAGCCGCCAAGGAAGCGGCAGAGCGCGAGGCCACGACCAGGGCCACTGAAGCCCGCGAAACGGCCGAAGGCAAAGCCCGCGAAACGGCGGCTCACGAAGCGGCCGCCAAGGAAACGGTAGAACGCGAGGCCACGGCCAAGGCCACTAAGGCCCGCGAAACCCCCGAAGGCGAAGCCCGCGAAACGGCCGCAATGCAAGCGGCAGAGCGCGAGGCCACGGCCAAGGCCACTGAGGCCCGCGAAACCGCCGAAGGCAAAGCTCGCGGAGCGGCAGCCCGCGAAGCGACCGCCAAGGAAGCCACGCAACGCGAGGCCGCGGCCAACGAACCCGCAGCCAACGAACCCGCAGCCAACGAGGCAACAGCCCGCGAGGCAGCGGCTGACGAGACCGGCGCCAAGGAAGCGCCCGCGAAGGAAGCCGCTGCTCGAGAAACCGCAGCTCACGACGCTGCCGCTCAGGAGGGTGCCGCCCAGGAAGCCGCCGCCAAGGAGGAGGCGGCGAAGGAGACCGCCGCTCGTGTGGTGGCCGCCGCCAAGGCATCGACCGAGCAGGACAACGCCGCCGAGCCGGCAGCACAGACGTCCCCGCCGTCCCCACCGGCAAGGGAATCCGCCAACGCGCGCCCCGCGCGCCCGACCACATCAGCCACTCCCGAGGAGCCGCCCCCGGCGGCCACCCCGGCCGCGGCAAGCACCGCCTCGCCAGCAGCAAGCCCGGCCGCGCCAGCAGCAGAAGAGGAGCTCGGCCAGCAGGCCATCCCCACCACCATGCCCACGACCGAAGAACCCCAGCAGGAACCGGCCGCGAAGGCCGCCCCGACCCCGCCCCCGGCACCCCCGAAGAAGAGCAAGGGCCGCAAGGCCCGCCCAAGCGTCCCCTCCTGGGAGGACGTCCTACTGGGCACCCGCAGCAACCGCTGACCCCGCGCGAGTCCAACCGAAAAGACCCGCGTGTCCAACGCTGAGGACTGCTGAGTTCGACCAATCGTGCCGCCACCGACGGTCACGATTGGTCGAACTCGCACGTCCCGAACGTCGAACACGCACGTCCCGAACGTCGAACTCGCACGTCCCGAACGTCGAACTCGCACGTCCCGACCGTCGAACACGCACGTCCCGAACGTCGGACACGCGGGTCCGGAACGTTGGACTCACACGTCCCGAACGTTGGACACGCGGGTCCAGAACGTTGGACACGCACGTCCAGAACGTTGGACACGCGCCGCCCGGGCGTTGGACACGCGGGTTAGACGCGGTCGGGGCGGGGGACT
>NZ_JBJMIE010000830.1:0-6306 GCF_045807065.1 Actinophytocola sp.
CCGGTCTTGTCGAACGGGTGCGCGGCGCGGGCATGGACGTGCTCTGCGGCGCGGGGGTCGGTGGCGGCTCCCTGCACTACGAGGGGATCTCCCTGCAGCCGTCGGAAAGCCTGTTCACCCGGGTCATCCCGTCCACTGTGGACTACGGGGAGATGGCCGCGGTGCACTACCCCCGGGTTGCCGCCATGCTGCGCCTGTCACCGGTTCCCGACGACGTCCTCGCCACCACCCGCTACACCTCCAGCAGGCAGTTCCTCGCCGACGCCGCGCTGGCCGGCGGCCAACCGGTGCGCGTGCCACAGCCGATGAACTGGGACACCGTGCGCGCGGAGCTGCGCGGCGACCTGCCGTCCTGGTCGGCACGCGGTGACGTGATCTACGGCGTCAACAACGGCGCCCGCTACTCCACCGACAGAACGTACCTGTCCGAGGCGGTGTCCACCGGCCTGGTCACCATCGCACCGCTGCACGTCGTCAAGGACATCACCACCGGCACCGCGCACCGTTATGTCCTGCGCTGCGAACGCATCGACACCGACGGCACCGTCGTCGAGGACGTCGTCGTGGAGACCGACGCGTTGTTCATGGGAGCGGGCTCCGCCAACACCTCGCGGCTGCTGGTGCGCGCACGCGGCACCGGAGCGCTGCCGAACCTCCCCGCGGACGTCGGCCGCTACTGGGGGAACAACGGCGACCGGCTCTACCTCCGCACCAACCCGCTCCGGCCGACCCTGCCATACCAGGGCGGCCCGTCCCCGGTGGCCATGCTCGACTGGGACGCCGCCACCGGGCCCGTGACGCTGTTCCACTCACCCGCGCCCTTCGAGACCGAGACGTTCTCCATGTACGTCGTGGGCATGGGCATCCCCGACGGGCACGGCGAGTTCGTCTACGATCCGCTGACCGACAGCGCCGACCTGGTGTGGCCGCCCACCGCCGACCTGAACGTCGAGGTCGCGCTGGACGCGGCCACCACCCGCATGACGCTCACGAGCGGCGGGGTGTTCGCCCCGGGCAACGCCGTCGACCACAGCACCTTCCACCCGTTGGGCGGTGCGGTGATCGGCCCGGTCTGCGACCCCTACGGGCGGGTTCACGACAACCCCGGCCTGTACGTCACCGACGGCGCGCTGATCCCCGGTTCGACCGCGTGCTGCAACCCCTCGTGGACCATCGCCGCGCTGGCCGAGCGGTGCCTGGACCGCATCACCGCCCAGGACGTCGGCACGGTGTTCTGAGACGGTCGGGGCCGGTGTCACCACAAAGGACAGTCCACTGTGGTCCGCGTCCTGGTACGCGGTGTCCCAGACCGCGGGCTACTTCGCCAGGCGGTGCGGGCCCGCCACGGCATCGTCCACCTCCCGCTCCTGGTGCCGCACCCCTGACCGACGCGTCCGTTCCCTGTGGCTCCCGCCGCCGGCCGCACGCAGTTGGTGCAGGTGCGCGGGTCTCGTCACCTGCTGCTCACCGCTCGCGAACCACTGGTGCCGGGCGGCCATCAACACCGCTTCCATCCTGGAGTGCACGCCGAGCTTGCGGAAGACCGCCTGCACGTAGTTCTTCGCCGTCTTCTCGGTGATACCGAGCGTCCTGGCGATCTGCCGGTTGGTGCGCGCCCGGCACATCTGCTCCAGCACCCTGAACTCCTGCCTGGTGAGCAGCTCGGGCACCGGTCCGGCCGGTGCCGGGCACCCGTCCGGCCGGCTGGTGCTGGAGATCTCCAGCAACCTGACCACGATCGCCTCGACCTCCCGCATGGCCCGGGCGTGGCGGTCGAGCAGATCCCGTAGGAGCAGCAACGCGGCGTCGAGGTCGCCGGCCAAGGGAGGAGCCATCTCGTCGGCGCCCTGGCCGCCGCGTTCGGAGACGTGCTCCAGCCCGCTCTGGGTCATCACTCCACGCCTTTCCCTGCGGATCCACTTCGGACAGGACGAACGCCTGCTCAACGGGCGGTGAACCGCGCGCCAGGCAGTGTCAACGCCTCGCCACGCACCAGGGCGTTGACCGTCGTCACGCCGGTCATCACGAAGGACGGTGGCACCAGGGGCGGCGGGTGGTCGGGGGTGAAGTCGACGGGGATCGGCAGCAGACCGAGCAGTTGGAGGTCGCCGGTCAGGCGCAGCACGTGCATGTCCACGCCGGCGGCCGCGCCGCGCGGTGCCTCGATCGCGATCGTCCGGCCGCCGCGGAGAGCCGGGCCGGTCATCCGCATGCTGCGCATCGTGAACCACATCGTCCTGCTGGGCCGCCCGTCGACCACGAGCCGATCGACGCCGTGGTAGACGACGCCGTCCGCCTCGATCGACTCGGCCACCAGGGTCCAGCTCCGGGCCGGGGGCGAACCGTACCCCGCTGCCGCCGGCGTGTGGGCGCCCAGGACACCGGCGACCAGCACGGCCACGCCACGGCCCAGACGGTGTCGCCGGGGCCGGCGGGGCGGGCGGGGCTGGTCCGTCCAGGCGAACGCGAGTGCCGCACCGATCAGGCCGAGCAGGGTGCCGACCAGGAACCCGCCGAGATTGGTGGCGCTCAACGCGACCAACGACAACAGCAGTGTCGTGACAGCCGCCGGAACGCGATACCGGGGACGCAGCCACAGCGACAGCCCGCAGACCACCAACAGCGTCCCGATCACGAGTGCCGAGACGCCGCCCACCGTTCTGATGGACACCATCGCGTCGCCGAGGCGGAAGGAGGCATACGGCGGCACCGCCACCACGATGCCGGCGGACAACGTGAACGCTCCTGCCGCGACGGGCCGGGACCGCCGCCACCGCGCGAACCGCCGCCACAGGCTCGAGAGCATCGGACGCCATCCGCGACTCAGAAGCACTCGTCGTCCCCCGCCCGCAGCGACATGCTCAGGTTCTTCAGCCGCAGGGTGTAGGCGGTCGCGCTCCAGGCGACCATCCGCGGCGCGACGACCGTCGCCTGCTCCGCCTGCTGAGCGAACCCGCCTGGCTGCCCGAGTACACCGGGCGGTCCCTGCGACACCTGCGAGGCGTCCACGCCGATCGCACTGTTGACCAGCGTCATGTCGCCGGTGAGGCCCGCCACGCCGAGCACGATGTTCGTGGCCGACATACCTTCCGGCCCCGGGGACACCAGTCGCAGTGTGACGTCCCCGACCAGGGGCAGGCCACGCAGCGCCACCGACTGGCAGAAGTTGTCGGCGGCCGCGGTGCGAAACCCGCTGACACCGACCGCATGCGGACCGTCCGCGCCGTTGTCCGTTCCCCCGAACTGGACGAACCCGGTGCCCACCAGCTTGTCGGCGGAGATCTTGAAGCTCGTGCCGGACACGGCGAACGACGCGGCCAGGGCTCCCTGGGCGAGGCCGGTCAGCAGGAGCGCCGCCAACGCCAAGCCTGCCGCGAGCACTCCCGCGAACCGCAACCACCGGATCCTGCCTCGCCGGGGCGCCTCCACCACGGTTTGCCTCCTCAGCTCACGCGACCGCCAGTGCGAAACCGCTGGCGGTCGCAGTTCCGAAACATTCGCTTCCCTGCCGACCGAGACGGCCAATTCATTCGGCCACGGGCTTCCGTGAGCAGTCGTCACCGGCGAACGCGACCCGCGGTGGTCCCATGACATCCCGATGATTGGTTATCACGTTTCGGTCAGCATTTCAGTCAACTCCGCATTCGTCCGCGCCGCCACCGGAACCATCAGGCGAGACCATTCGTGTGAGTCCGAGCAGAATTAGCTGAACGGTCCCAGGACCTCCGGATGGAGCAGCAAACATCAAGAGAAAACGCACGAAGGTCGTCACCCGCTCGGCCGTGGGAATACCCTCAGGTGACTGGTACGCTCCGTGTTCAGATCAGCACGCTCGATGACTGCCAGGGCGGGGAAGTATGCATGGTCGAATCTCATGGCTCGACGATGTTGACAAGTCTTCCGTGTTCAACCACGAACGCGCCACCGGCGCGGCCGTCGCCGTGAGCACCTACCCCACCTTCCAGAGATGGCTGGAGATCAGCGGAACGACACGACCGGAGTTCGTCCGGTTCCTGACGAAGACCGCGCGGCGGAACAACTGGCCCGCGGCGGAACTGCAAGCCTGCCTTTCCTGGATCAGCGACGTCGAGACCGACGACCCGATGCCGCCACGGCTCCTCAGGACCGTTCTCGACGAAATGACCTCGATCGCCGAACAGGCGGCCGCGATGACACAACGGCTGTCAACCCTGCACCAGGCCGGCACCAACCTCGCCATGGTGGCGCTGGGAGAATGCACACGCAGATGTCAGGACGCCACTCGAACCAGGAATGAGCACCGCCGGCACGGCACGGAGTTCGACGGTGACAACGCACCCGTCATCCTCACCCGCCGGGAGAGACAAGTCCTCCAGTTGGTGGGCGCGGGCAATTCCAACCGGCAGATCGCCCGAATACTGGGATTGGCCGAGCAAACGGTGAAGAACCACCTGACTTCGACATTCACCAAACTGAACGCCGCGGACAGGACCAGTGCCGTACTCGCGGCCCTGCGGCAGCGACTGATTCCCGACCCGACCGAGCCTTCGCCCGCGGCGCCGCCGGCGAGGTCGCCGTAGTGAAATATCCCGCGATCTTGCCCGTCGTGCGGGTCCCCGCGCACGACCTTCGCCGCACTGCCCTTGCCTGACGCCAGCCAACCAAATGGCCGGCCGGGGGCACGGTCACCGAGTTCGAGATCCTCCACCGGTCCGTCTGGCCGCCCGACGTCGATTTCCGCGTCTGGTCCGCACTCCCGTGGACCGGTGCCAACGCCGGCCGGCGCAAGGGCGGCGAGGTCCACATCGTGTTGCTCGTAGCGGTCGGCGCACCGGTGGCTCTACCCCAGCTGGTCGCGCCGGCGGGTGAGGTAGGCGGTCTCGGCGGTGTTGCCGGCCAGTTCGATGGCCTTGTCGTAGGCCGCGCGTGACTGCCGGCTGTGGCCCAGCCGGCGCAGCAGGTCGGCGCGGGTGGCGTGGTAGGCGTGATAGCCGGCCAGCTTGTCCTGGAGACGGTCGACGGCCGCCAGTGCCACGTTCGGGCCGTCGAGTTCGGCGACGGCGACGGCCCGGTTCAGGGCGACGATCGGCGAGGGGTCGAGGCGGATGAGCTGGTCGTAGAGGGCGAGGACCTGCGACCAGTCGGTGTCGCGGATGTCGCGGGCGGAGGTGTGCACGGCGTTGATCGCGGCGAGGATCTGGTAGCGGCCCGGCGCGACCCCGGCGGCGGCAGCGGCGAGGCGTTCGCGCACCAGCCGGTGACCTTCGGCGATCAGTTCCGCGTCCCAGGCCCCGCGGTCCTGCTCGTCGAGGGCGACCAGTTCGCCGCCGGCCGAGACCCGGGCGGTGCGGCGGGCCTCGGTGAGCAGCATCAGCGCCAGCAGCCCGGCCACCTCACCGTCGGTCGGCAGGAGGGCGCGGATCAGGCGGGTGAGCCGGATCGCCTCGGTGGTCAGGTCGTGTCGGACGGGATCGGTGTCGGGGCCGGTGGCCAGGTAGCCCTCGTTGAAGACGAGGTACAGCACGGTGAGCACGCCGGAGATGCGTGCCGGCAGATCGTCGGCGGACGGCATCCGGTAGGGGATGCGGGCCGCTTTGATCTTGGCCTTCGCGCGGGTGATCCGCTGGCCCACGGCACTCTCGGCCACCAGGAAGGCGCGGGCGATCTCGGGTACGGTCAGGCCGCCGACCATGCGCAGCGTCAGCGCCAGGCGGGCTTCCGTCGCGAGTGCCGGGTGGCAGCAGGTGAAGATCAGCCGGAGTCGGTCGTCGTCGACGGCGCCGAGGGGCTCGGGCGGGTCGTCGTCGTACACCATCTGAGCCTCCTTGTGCTTGTCGTCGCGTTTGTTCTCGCGGCGGATCCGGTCGATGGCCTTGTGGTTGGCGGTGGTGGTCAGCCAGGCGCCGGGGTTGGGCGGCACGCCGTCGGCGGGCCACCGCTCGACGGCGGTCGCGAACGCCTCGGCCGCTGCCTCCTCGGCGATGTCGAGGTCACCGAAGCGCCTGGTCAGGGCGGCCACCACCCGCGCCCACTCGTCGCGGTGGGCCCGGGTCACCGCCTCGTCGACATCGCTCACCGGAACGGCCGCACCTCGATCTTCCGGTCGCAGGCCTTCGACGCCTCGGCGGCGAGCTTGAGCGCCACATCCAGATCGGGGACCTCCCCCACACCCAGACCCCAGCGAGATACTCCTTCGACTCCACGAAGGGCCCGTCGGTGACCAGCGTCTCGGTACCGCGGTTGTCGATCACGGTGGCCGTACTGGGCGAGCCGAGGCCGCCGGCGAAGACCCAGTGGCCCTCGGCCTGCAGCCGGTCGTTGAACACG
>NZ_JBJMIE010000831.1:0-13100 GCF_045807065.1 Actinophytocola sp.
CGGGTGCGGCTTGCGCGGGCCGATCCCCGCGTCGGTGCCGGCCACCACCACCGCGCCCGCCTCGACCAGCCGCGCGTAGGCGGCCATGATCTTCGGCGCCCGCGCCAGCACCTCGACGGCCAGCGACCTGTTCGCCCCGGCAGCCTGCCGGTCCGCGTCCGACATGGGCCTGGCCCCGATCGACGCGCCCACCGGTACCCGCCGCGCCGCGATGAGGTCGATCAGGTCGGGGCGGTCGTCGACCCCGTCGACCGTCCAGAACGAGACGTGCTCCAGCCCGTCCACACCGGCCTCGAGCGCGGCGACGATGCCCTCGGTGGCATGGGCGTGCGCGACGACCGGCAGCCCGTGCCGGTGCGCCTCGTCGACCGCGGCCCGCAGCTCGGCCACCGCGAACTGCGGTATGTGCTGCGCGGAACCCCGCGTCATCGTGCCGCCGCTCGCCATGACCTTGACGACGTCGCAGCCCCGCTCCGCCCGCTCCCGCACCGCGGCGCGGATGGCCGCCTCGCCTGGCTGGACCGCGCCGCCGAGGAAGTGGCAGTGCCCGCCGAGCGTGGTCACCGGCGGACCGGCCGCCACGATCGTCGGCAGGTCGGGGTGGCCACGCAGCGACAGCGACATGTAGTCCAGGTCGCCGAGGTCCCGGACCGTGGTGACGCCGGCCGACACCTGCCGTCGGCCCGCGTCGGTCATCGCCTCCCGCACCTCGGCCGGTGAGCGCGCGGCGAGCGTGCCCACCGGGTCCGGACCGGCGTCGAACGCGAGGTGGACGTGCACGTCGACCATGCCGGGCAGCACGGTCACGTCGCCGAGGTCGGCGGCGTCCGGCACGTCGACACCCGCCGCCACGACGCGGCCGCCGTCGAGCACCACCGTCGGCGGGGTGACGAGGCTGGTGCCGTCGAACACACGGGCAGCCCGCAACGCGGTCATGCTCATGCCTTCAGAGTCGCCCACGACGGGGCGAACGCGACAGCCGTCACCCCTGTTCGTAGTCGCGGGCCACGTTCAGCAGCTCCACCAGACCGTCGGCGTACTCCTGGGACTCCGCGTGTGCCTCCGGGAACGGCGGCTGGAAGCCGACGCCCTCCCACTCGCCGGTCGACGGGTTCCACCGGTCGTTGCCGATCTCGAAGTCCCACGCGAAGATGCCCAGCTCGTAGTACAGCTCGTCGGCCGAGTTGCCCGCGGCCGAGTACAGCACGTCCGCGACCGGCCCGGTCTGGGACGGCCACGTCACCGTGCCCCGCGACGACGCGATCGCGCCGACGATCCGCTTCGCCGACGCCTGGAAGAACGCCGCCTCCTCCGCGGACGGCCGCGGCAGCGTCACCCGGCCGGGCATCGCGTACGCCCCGGGCGGCCACATGAAGTAACCGCCGTAGCTGTGCACGTTCATCACGAACCTGATGTTGTCGTGCGCCTTCGTGAAGTCGATGACGTTGTTGCTCTCGGCCTCGGACAGCTCACCCGTGCCCGCGTACGTGCCGGACAGGCAGTTCGCCGAGGCGCCGACGTACCCGTCGAACAGCGAGCCGACACTGTAGTTGCGGTTCACGTCGACGCCCCACGAGTCCGCGTACCTCGGGTCCCGCTGTGTGCCGGTGCAGTGGTTGACCATGTTCTTGCGCTGGAAGTTCGCGTCCTGGAACGAGTAGTTCGCGCCGTCCGGGTTGACGGTCGGGATCACGAACACCTCGACGTCCTCCAGCAGCTGCCGGGTCGCCGGGTCGGTCGCGTAGTTGGCCAGCAGCCGCTCCGCGAACTCCAGCGTCACCAGCGGCGTCGCCCACTCCCGCGCGTGCTCCTGCGAGTACGCCAGCACGCCGATCCGCGACCCGTCGCGGTGCACGCCGATCCGCAGCGCCTGCACCGTCCACGGCTTGTGCGGGATCGACCCGGCGAGCCCGTCGCCCATGGTGACCGGACCGGCGACCGGCATGACCTTGCCCGCCGACCCGTCGGCCACGAAGGCGTTGAACCGCTGGGGGAAGCGTGCCGTGATCAGCGCGGCGACCTGGTCGGTCGTGCTGATGACCGCGCCGGACGCGTCCGTGGCGAGGGAGACCGTCAGGACGCGGTCGCGCCAGGTCGCCTGGGCGGCCCGGTTCGGCTTGCCGGGGGCGACGGTCTTGACCTGCCAGCCGTTCGGTCCCTCGTCACCGAACTTGACCGACTCGACGACGACCGCGGCGGAGGCCGGGTCGCCGAGGTATGCCGTGGCGGTGCGCCGGTAGCCCTGCGTCTTGTGCGGCAGGTCGACGAGGTCGACCAGCCCGGGGTACTGCCTGGCGAGCCGCGCCAGCCTGGCCTTGATGTCGGTCGGCGCCATGTACGCGTCGACGAAGTCCTCCTGGTAGCCGGACGGCGCCGGCGGTGGGGTCGAACCCGGCCAGGCGGTCGGGGTGATCGTGCGGGACACGCCGCCGAGGCTCGACGTGGCGCTCACCTTGACCGGCTGCGCGGGCAGGGGCTGGGGCAGCGCGACGTGGTACTGGTACTCGCCGGCGTCCTCGAACCGCTCCAACGGGAACGACCCGGTGGTGCCGTCCGCGGTGGTCCAGGTGACGGTGATCTCGACGTCCGGGTCGGCGATGGCGGTCGTCGCGACCTGGGTCTGCAGGAACGTCTGCCCGCCGCTGGTCCACCAGTACGCGGACAGGAAGTGCAGCGTGTCGGCCGCCGCGGCCCGCTTGGCCCGCGACTGCGCGTACCGGGCGGCGCCGTCCCCTTCCCGCTCGATCACCTGCACGGTCCGCGCGCCCCGGGCGACGAGCGCGTCCAGCTCACTGCCGCTGAGCACGAGGTCCACCAGCAACTGCCCACCGTCGACCCGCGGTCGCGCCGCGATGTCCGCACCGCTCGCGACCAGCTCGTCGTACATGGCGGCGTCGGGCAGTGCCACCCGCACGAGGGAAAGGCCGTCGGACCGGGCCGGCGCCGCGCCGGCGGACGGTACGGGGACGAGCAGGGACAGCAACAACACGAGGGCTAGTCCGACACCACGTCGCTTCACCGATACCTCCAGGCTGGATCCGGAACGAATCATTCCGCAAGATCGCGCGGAGTCATAGGGTGATCGCCATGAGTGTTAGCGTTGGGCAGTACACGGCCATTGACGACACCGCGGACGCGTCCTGGTTCATCCGGTTCTCCGACAGCGTGAACGCGATCCCCGAGTACCGAGGAGTGCGCGCGACCCTCATCGAGCAACTGGGCTCGCTGGAGGGAAAGCACGTGCTGGACGTCGGCTGCGGCCCCGGTGACGACACCCGTGAGCTGGCCAGACTCGCAGGCCCCTCGGGCCGCGTGGTCGGCGTGGACCTGAGCGAGAGCATGCTGGCCGAGGCCCGCCGACGAGGCGGCCCGGTCGAGTTCAGGCGCGATGACGTCTACGCCCTGTCCTTCCCCGACGCGACCTTCGACCGCGTACGGGCCAAGCTGGTCCGCCAACACCTGCTCGACATCGACAGGGCCGACGACGAACTGGTCCGCGTCCTACGCCCGGGCGGCCGCCTGGCGGTCTTCGACCTCGACCTGGAGACACTGGCTCTGGACCACCCGGACCGAACGGCCACGCGAGCGTTCCAGCAGTACTGGGCGGACCACCACAAACAGGGCTGGTGCGGCCGCCAGATGCGCCGCCGCTTCGCCGCCCGGGGCATGACCGACGTGACGACGACGCCGTACACCGTGCACATGCCGTACGAGTTCTTCCGCCAGGCCACCCGCGGCGCCCTGGCGGACCCGGAGGCGGCGACCGTCCTGGGCATGACGCCCGAGGAATGGTGGCGCCCACTGGCCGAAGCCGAGGAAGCCGGCCTGTTCTTCGCCAGCCTCACCGGCTGGGTACTGGGCGCGACCCGCTGACCGTCTCGCCGGATCCCTGACTCCACGTCCGCCTCGAAGGGCGCGTTCGGGCGCGCTGGCCATGCCTCGAAAGGCTTCCGGGACGGGCTGGACCATGCCTCGAAGGGCGCGTTCGGAGCGCTCGACGTCCTGAACGCCCTTCGTGACGTGGGTGAATGCTCCGAACACGCCGTTCAGGGCATCGGGCATATCCCGAACGCGCCCTTCACCGCCGCGGTCCGAACAGGAACAAAGACCCCTCGGCGGCTGTTGCCAGGGGACATGGAACAGGCAACTCTGCACAGTCCATCTACAGTGGACACTTCGGGGGAGTTGACGTCAGCACAGTTGGCAGAGTCGCCGACCGGAGCCGCTCGGATCAGGATCATCCTCGTCCTCGGGGCGCTCATCGCTCTCGGTCCCCTCACGATCGACATGTACCTGCCCGCGCTGCCGGCGCTCGGTGCGGACCTGGGCGCGTCCTCGTCGGCGGTGCAGCTCACCCTCACCGGCACGCTCCTCGGCCTCGGGCTCGGCCAGCTGGTGATCGGCCCGCTGTCGGACTCGCTGGGCCGGCGCAGGCCGCTGATCGCCGGCACGGTCGTGCACATCGCCGCGTCCGTGTCGTGCCTGGTCGCGCCGAACGTGGCCGTGCTCGGCGTCCTGCGCACGCTCCAGGGCGTCGGCGCGGCCGCCACGATGGTCGTCGCCATGGCGGTGGTCCGCGACCTGTTCACCGGCAAGGCCGCGGCCACGATCCTGTCCCGGCTCATGCTCGTGATGGGCACGGCGCCGATCCTCGCGCCGTCGATCGGTGCGGCGGTCCTCACCGCGGGCTCGTGGCGCGGCGTGTTCGCCGTGCTCGCGACGCTGGGTGCGGTGTTGCTGCTGGTCGCGATCTTCCTGCTCAGGGAGACCCTGCCGGTCGAGCGCCGCAGGACCGGCTCGTTGCGGCCGGTGCTGGCAACCTACCGGATGCTGGTGACCGACCCGCAGTTCGTGGTGCTGACGCTCGTCGCCGCGCTCGGCATGTCGGCGCTGTTCTCCTACGTCTCCGGCTCGTCGTTCGTCCTGCAGGACACCTTCGACCTGTCGCAGCAGCAGTTCGCGCTGGTGTTCGCGCTCGGGGCGGTGGCGCTGATCGGGGCGTCACAGGTGAACGTGGTGCTGCTCAACCGGTTCACCGCCCAGCAGATCGTGTTCGGCGCGCTGGGCGCCGGGCTCGTGTTCGGCGCCGTGCTGATCGTGCTCGCGGCGTCCGGCGCGGGCGGCCTGGTCGGCTTCCTGGTGCCGCTGCTGTTCCTGCTGGCCGCGGTGGGGTTCGTCCTGCCGAACGCCCCGGCGCTGGCGCTGTCGCGGCACGGTGAGGCGGCGGGCACGGCGGCCGCGCTGCTCGGTGCCACGCAGTTCGGCCTCGGCGCGCTGATCGCCCCGGTGGTCGGCTTCCTCGGCAACAACGGCCCCGCGATGGCCGTGACCATGACCGGCGGCATCCTCGTCGCCTGGGCCGCGCTGACCGCCTCGATGGTTCGGCAGCGGGCGCTCGCGACGGCCTAGGCTGGGCAGATGCCCGAGGGTGACACCGTCTACGCCACGGCGCACAGGCTGACCGAGGCGCTGGGCGGTGTCACCCTCACGTTCGCCGACCTGCGGCACCCCCGGCTGGCCACCGTCGACCTGGCGGGCCGGGTGTTCGACCGGGCCGTGTCCGTCGGCAAGCACCTCTTCCTGCGGTTCAGTGGCGACCTCAGCCTGCACTGCCACCTGGGCATGGACGGCTCGTGGCGCCTCTTCGACCGGCGCCCGCAGCTCAACCACCGGGTCAGGGCGGTCCTCGCGACCGAGGAGCGGTACGCGGTCGGCACGTCCCTGCTCGAGATGGTCCTGCTGCCCACCCCGAACGAGGGGAAGCTGGTGGCCCACCTCGGCCCCGACCTGCTCGACCCGGACTGGTCGGACGACGCGCTGGCCGAGGCGGTCCGCCGGCTGACCGCCGACCCCGACCGCGAGCTGGGGCAGGCGCTCCTCGACCAGCGGGTCATGGCCGGCGTCGGCAACGTCTTCAAGTCCGAGCTGTGCTTCCTGCTCGGCGTCTCCCCGTGGTCCCCGGTGTCGGCCGTGGACGGGGCGAAGACCGTCCGGCTGGCCAGGAAGCTGCTGCTGCACAACGCCCTGCGGCCCGTGCGCAACACCACCGGTCTCCAGCGGCGCGACCTGTGGGTCTACGGCCAGCACCGCGGGGGCTGCCCCCGCTGCCGGGGGCGGGTCCTGGTCGAGGAGCAGGACACCCGGCTGACCTACTACTGCCCGCGCTGCCAGCCCCGGCCTACAGCTTCCTGAGGCCGGCGGCCACCCGGGAGAGCAGGTCGACCGACGGCCCGTCCTCCTCGGCAACCTCGTGCACGTACAGCAGCTCGGCCGGCACCAGGTCCGCGATCAACACCCGGGCGGCACCCAGCGGCAACCCGAGCCGGGCCGATATCTCCGCCACCGACTGCGGCAGGCGGCACATCTCGCAGATCGTCCGGTAGTCGTCGCGCAGGGTCACGATGTCGTAGTCGCGGCCCAGCGGCGTGGACAGCAGCGTCTCCAGCTCCAGCCGGTAGTCGACGTGCGTGCGGCCGCCCGTCCGGGTGTACGGCCTGACCAGCTGCCTCGGCCCGCTCGCCTCCAGCGACAGCGGCGGGTGCTCCTTCGGCTCGCGCCACGGTCCGGTGTCGGCCAGCGGCGGGAGGGGCGCCTGCGCGGGCGGTGGCGCGAGTGGCAGTTTCTTCTTGCCCTTCTTATCGTGCCGGGCCAGGCTTCTGCGGCCGGCCGGCGTAACCGAGCGTGGTCCGATCGGCAGGGAGGTCGGCGTGGGGGGAGGTGGTTCCGGCTCGTCGGGGAGGTTCGCGATGGGGAGTACGCCGCTCATCGGGCCTTGGTCCGGCTCGCGGAACGGCCGTTGCCCGGTGCCACCGGAGCCGTTGGTCGACAACGCCCGCTCACCGCCAGAGATAGGGCTGAAGGTTCGCGGATAGTAGGCATATATCACAGTCAGGAGCAAGCACTCGTGGCGGCCGGTGCTGTCCCGGCTACCTAGAGTGCTACGCGAAACGAACTGTTGACTTAACGTGGCTAAACCAGGTAAACACAACGATACGCAGATGAAACGGTGGTAAATCCACATGTACGCAGAAGAGCGGCAGCAGCACATCGTGGACCGCGCCCGGCGGGAAGGGCGGGTGGATGTCGCCGACCTGGCGGCCGAACTGGCCGTCACGGGCGAGACCATCCGTCGTGACCTGTCCGTTCTGGAGCGCCACGGCCTGCTCCGCCGCGTGCATGGCGGTGCGATCCCGGTCGAGCGCCTCGGCTTCGAGCCGGCGCTCGCCACCAGGGACGCGGTGCTGGGCGCGGAGAAGGACCGCATCGCGAAGGCGGCGCTGGCGGAGGTCCCCGAGGAGGGCTCGATCCTGCTCGACGCGGGCACGACGACCGCCCGACTCGCCGAGATCCTGCCCGTCGACCGGCAGCTGACGATCCTCACCAACGCCCTGCCGACGGCGCTGTCGCTGGCCACCCGCGCGAACTTCACCGTTCTGTTCGTCGGCGGCCGGGTCAGATCCCGCACCCTCGCCTGCGTCGACCCGTGGGCGCTGGAGATCCTCGCCCGGTCCTACGTGGACGTCGCGTTCCTCGCGACCAACGGTCTGTCCGTGCAGCGCGGGCTCACCACGCCGGACCAGGCGGAGGCCGCCGTCAAGAAGGCCATGGTCGCCGCCGCCCGCCGCCGCGTCCTGCTCGCCGACCACACGAAGATCAGCTCCGACCACCTGGCCCGCTTCGCCGAGCTGACGGACATCGACCTGTTCATCACCGACACCGGGCTGGACCCCCAGGTCGCCGCGGAGATCGAGTCCCAGGGACCCAGGGTGATCCGGACATGATCGTCACGCTCACGTTGAACCCGAGCCTCGACCGGACCATCGACATCCCCGAACTGGTCCGCGGCGAGATGGTCCGCGCGGTCGCCACCCGGCTCGACCCCGGCGGCAAGGGGGTGAACGTGGCCAGGGCGCTGGCGGCGCACAGGCAGCCGACCTGCGCGGTCATTCCCCGCGGCGGTCCGGAGGGCCGGCAGCTGACCGAACTGCTCGAGGGCGAGGGCATCGACGTGTGCGCGGTGCCGGTCACCGGGCACACCCGGTCCAACGTGAGCCTCGTCGAGCCGGACGGCTCGGTCACCAAGATCAACGAGCCTGGTGGTGAGCTGTCGCCCGACGACCTCGAGCGCATCGTCAGGGCGGTGCTGGACACCGCGACCACCGCCGAATGGGTGGTGGCGAGCGGCAGCCTCCCGCCGGGCGTGCCGGACACGTTCTACTGCGATCTCGGCAGGCGGCTGACCGAGCGGGGCGTCAGGTTCGCGGTGGACACCTCCGGTCCGGCGCTCACCGCCGCGCTCACCGCCCACCCGGCACTGGTGAAGCCCAACCGGGACGAGCTGGCGGAGTTCGCCGGTTTCCCGATCGACTCGATCGGGGACGCGGTTCGGGCAGCGACGACCATGCGGGCGGCCGGCGCCGGTACGGTGCTGGCCAGTCTGGGCGCCGACGGGGCGGTACTCGTCGGGTGGCAGGGGCAACAGGGGACAGTCGAGGGGGTTCGTTACGGCGACTCGCCGGTCGACCACGGCGTCAGCACGGTCGGCGCCGGCGACGCGATGCTCGCCGGGTTCCTGGCCGGTGGGGTGACCGGCGTGGATCCCCTTGTGGAGGCGTTGTCGTGGGGTGCGGCGGCGGTCCGGTTGCCGGGCAGCCGGATGCCGGGCCCGCGCGACGTGGATCGCGCGTCGGTGCGCGTCCACGCCTCGGTAGACCTCACACGTGCCCTTTGATCACGAGATGGAGCTAGCTCAATGACGACTGACATCTCTCACCTGAAGAACCTGCAGGGCAACAGTTTCCGGGCCAGGGTGCAACGCCTCGGGGGGCACCTGGCCGGGATGATCATGCCCAACATCGGGGCGTTCATCGCGTGGGGCCTGATCACCGCCCTGTTCATCCCCAAGGGTTGGTTACCGAACGAGACCCTCGCCGGGCTCGTCGACCCGACCATCAAGTACCTGCTGCCGATCCTCATCGGCTACACCGGCGGCCGGATGGTGCACGGCCAGCGCGGCGCGGTCGTCGGCGCCATCGCGACCATGGGCGTGGTCGTCGGCTCGGAAGTGCCGATGTTCCTCGGTGCCATGATCATGGGCCCGCTCGCCGCCTACCTGCTGAAGCTGTGGGACGACCGCATACAGCACCGGATCAGGGCCGGCTTCGAGATGCTGGTCGACAACTTCTCGCTCGGCATCCTCGGCGGCGGCCTCGCGCTCATCGGCGTGTGGCGCATCGGCTGGCTCGTCGACCGGCTCACCGAGGCGGCCGGCAACGCGGTGCAGTTCCTGGTGGACCACAGCCTGCTGCCGCTGGTGTCCGTCATCGTCGAGCCGGCGAAGGCGCTGTTCCTGAACAACGCCATCAACCACGGCATCTTCGACGCGATCGGCGCCCAGCAGGCGAAGAACGCCGGCCAGTCGATCATGTTCATGATCGAGACCAACCCCGGGCCGGGCCTGGGCATCCTGCTGGCGTACTGGTTCTTCGGGCCGCGCCGGCTGCGGCCGAGCGCGCCGGGCGCCATCATCATCCAGTTCTTCGGCGGCATCCACGAGATCTACTTCCCGTACCTGCTGATGAAGCCGCGCCTGATCCTCGCCGCGATGGTGGGCGGCATGTCCGGGGTCGCCACCGCGCTGGTCACCCACTCCGGTCTCGTCGCGCCGCCCGCGCCGGGCAGCATCTTCGCCTACCTCGCGGTCACCCCCCGCGGTGGGCACGTGAGCGTGCTGCTGTCCGTCGCGGTGGCCGCCGTCGTGACCTTCTTCGCGGCCGCCGCCCTGCTGAAGTTCGGCCGCGGGGCGGACGCCGAGGAAGAAGCCGTCCTCGCGGACGCCCCAGAGCTGTCGGCGGCCGCCGCCCCGGTCGCCGGCACCGAACACTCCGCCAACGGCGCGCACCCGGCCATCGCGGGCAACGAGGTCGACAAGGTGGTCGTCGCCTGCGACGCGGGCATGGGTTCGAGCGTGATGCTGGCGAGCCAGCTCCGCACCCGGCTCAAGCCGTACGGCGTCAGCGTGGAGCACGTCGCCATCGCCGACATCCCGGCGGGGACGCGGCTGGTGCTCACGCACTCCGACCTCGCCGACCGGGCTCGGATGACCGCGCCGGAGGCCGTGGTCGTGGAGTTCCGGATGTTCCTCGGCGACCCCGCGTTCGACCGCCTGGAGAAGGCCATCAAGGAAGGCGAGGAGATTCGTGGCTGAGGTACTGCCGCTCGAGGGGATCCGGCTCGGCCTGACGGCGACCGACAAGTGGGACGCGATCCGCCAGTGCGGCGCGGTCCTGCTGGAGCTGGACGCCGTCGAGGCCGGCTACCCGGCGACCATGCTGGAACGCGAGAAGTCCGTCTCGACCTTCATCGGCGAGGGCGTCGCGATCCCGCACGGCACCGACGAAAGCCGTGCCCTGGTCAAGAACACGACCCTGGGCGTGCTGCAGTTCCCGTCCGGTGTGGACTGGGACGGGCAGACGGTCAACATCTGCGTGGCCATCGCGGCCAAGGGCAACGAGCACGTGGCCGTGCTGTCGGCCCTGGCGCAGATCCTGATGGACCCGGCACAGGCGGAGCAACTGCGCACCTCGTCCGATCCGGAAGCGGTGCGCGCGCTCCTCGAATCAATTGGGAAGGACTTGTGAACATGCGGGTGGCGCGGTTCTACGCCCCTGGTGACCTCCGGCTGGAAGACGTACCCGAGCCGTCACCCGGACCGGACGAGGTGAAGATCCGCGTCCACAACTGCTCGACCTGTGGCACGGACGTCAAGATCTTCAACCACGGCCACCACCACCTGGACCCGCCGCGCGTGATCGGCCACGAGATCGCCGGCGAGGTCGTCGAGTCCAAAGTAGACGGATGGGCGCCGGGTGACCGGGTGCAGGTCATCGCGGCGGTGCCGTGCGGGACGTGCCCGGACTGCACGCGCGGCCGGATGCCGGTGTGCCCCAACCAGACCTCGGTCGGCTACCACTACGACGGCGGGTTCGCCGAGTTCCTGGTCGTGCCGCGCCAGGTGCTCGCGGTCGACGGCCTGAACCGGATCCCCGAGGGCGTGAGCTACGCCGAGGCGTCCGTGGCCGAGCCGCTGGCGTGCGTGCTGAACGGGCAGGAGCTGGCCGGCGTCGGTGAGGGCGACGACGTGGTCGTGGTGGGCGCCGGGCCGATCGGCTGCCTGCACGTCCGGCTCGCCCGCGCCCGCGGCGCGAAGCGGGTGTTCCTGGTGGAGCTGAACCGGTCCCGGCTGGACATGTCGGCGGAGAAGGTGCACCCGGACGCGGCCATCTGCTCGGCCGAGGTGAACGCCGTCGACGAGATCCACAAGCTCACCGACGGCCGCGGCGTCGACGTGGTGATCACCGCCGCGGCCTCGGGTGCCGCGCAGGAGGAAGCACTGCAGATGGCCGCGCGCAGCGGCCGGATCAGCTTCTTCGGCGGCCTACCGAAGGACAGGCCGACGATCACGCTGGACTCGAACCTGGTGCACTACCGCGAGCTGACCATCGTGGGCGCCAACGGTTCCAGCCCGGCCCACAACAAGAAGGCGCTGGAGCTGATCGCGACCGGTCAGGTGCCGGTCGCCGACCTGATCACCCACCGGCTGCCCCTCGCCGAGCTGCACGACGCCATCGAGCTGGTGTCGAGCGGCGCGGCGATCAAGGTGACCATCGAGCCGTAGGTTCCACGGAAAGGGGCAACGATGCCAGCGAGGGAAGTCGTGGTGGGCTCCCGGATCGGCCTGCACGGCCGGCCGGCCGCGATCGTGGTCAAGACCGCTCAGGCGCAACAGGCAACCGTCCGGATCTCGGTCCCGGAGAAGTCGCCGGTCGACGCGCGGAGCATCATCGCGGTGCTCTCGCTGGGCGCGCACGGCGGCGACACGGTCACGATCGAGGCCGACGGCGAAGGCGCCGACGCGGCTCTGGACGCGATGGCCGAGGTACTGGCGAAGGACCTCGACGCGGATGCCTGAGGACATGCACGGGCTGGGAGTCAGCCCAGGACGAACGGCCGGCCCCGTCCACGCCATGGGCAGCCCACCCGTGCTCCCCGGCGAGGCGCCCGAACCGGGCCCGGACGAGGCCGGCCGGGCGACCGCGGCACTGGCCTTCGTGTCATCGTCCCTGGACAAGCTGGCGGCCACGCTGACGGGCCCCGCGGCGGAGGTCCTCAGCACCCAGGCGATGATGGCCGCCGACCCGACCCTCGCCGACGCGGTGGCCGCGAAGGTCGCCGCGGGCCGCCCGGCCGCGTGGGCCATCACCGACGCGATCGGCGAGCAGCAGGAGCAGTTCCGTTCGCTGGGCGGCTACTTCGCCGAGCGAGCCGCGGACCTCGCCGACCTGCGGGACCGGGCCGTGGCCTGGCTGCTGGACGTCCCCATGCCGGGCCTCCCACACCCCGGCGTCCCGTTCGTCCTGACGGCCGATGACCTCTCCCCGGCGGACACGGCCCTGCTGGACCCGTCCGTCCTCGCGATCGTCACCCGCCGCGGCGGCCCGACCAGCCACACGGCGATTCTGGCCAGGTCGCGCGGCCTGCCGGCGGTCGTGAGCTGCGCCGAGATACTGGCTGTCGCGGACGGCACCCCGGTCTCCGTCGACGGCACCACCGGCGTGGTGGCACCGGTGTCACCGGCGGACGCGGCGGCGATCCGCGAGTCGGGCCGCGCCGAAACGGAACGGAACGCGGCGTTCACCGGACCGGGCCGCACCTCCGACGGCCACGCGGTCCCCCTGCTGCTGAACGTCGGCGGCGCGGCGGACGCGGTGCCGGACGCCGAGGGCGTCGGCCTCTTCCGCACCGAGTTCCTGTTCCTGGGCCGCACGTCCGCACCCCCGGTGGGCGAACAGGAAACCGCTTACCGCGCGCTGTTCGAGGCCGTGGGCGGCGGCAGGAAGGTCGTCCTGCGCACCCTGGACGCCGGTGCGGACAAGCCACTCCCGTTCCTGGGCCTGGCCGAGGAGGAGAACCCGGCCCTGGGCGTCCGCGGCCTGCGCACGGCACGGGTACGCCCGCAGGTCCTGGCGGAGCAGCTGGAGGCGGTCGCCCGAGCCGCCGACGCCACGGACGTGGAGGCGTGGGTGATGGCCCCCATGGTC
>NZ_JBJMIE010000832.1:0-12928 GCF_045807065.1 Actinophytocola sp.
GGGATGATGCTGGCGGTGCTGCTCCTGCGGGCCGGCCTGTCCGTGACCGTGCTGGAGAAGCACGCCGACTTCCTGCGGGACTTCCGCGGCGACACCGTGCACCCGACCACCCTCGACCTGCTCGACGAGCTGGGGCTGGGTGCCGAGTTCGCGAAGCTGCCGCAGCGCCACGTCCAGCAGGTCGGGTTGCCGACGGCGGCGGGCATCGTGCAGTTCGGCGACTTCACGCAGCTGAAGGGCCCGCACAACTACATCGCGATGGTGCCGCAGTGGGACCTGCTCGACCTGCTGGCCGACGCCGCGAAGCAGGAGCCGACGTTCACGCTCCGCATGGAGACCGAGGCATTCGACCTGGTGCGGGAGCACGGTCGGGTGGTCGGCGTGAGGTACCGGACGACGGACGGTGACGTCGGTGAGATCCACGCGGACCTGACGGTCGCCGCGGACGGCCGTCACTCGGCGCTGCGGAAGGCGGCGAACCTGCGGGTGCTGGACTTCCCCACACCGATGGACGTGTGGTGGTTCCGGCTGCCACGCGAGGAGAACGACCCCAAGGGCATCGTCGGCCTGGTGAGCAGCACGCGTGCGATCGTCATGCTGGACCGCGGCGACTACTGGCAGTGCGCGACGCTGATCCGCAAGGGCTCGGACGCCGAGCAGCGCGAGCAACCGGTGTCGAGCATGGTCGCGGAGATCGCCGAGCTGGCGCCGTGGCTGGCGGACCGGGTGGACGCCGTGCGGTCCTGGGACGACGTGAAGCTGCTCGACGTGCGGGTCGACCGGCTCCCCCACTGGTACCAGGACGGCCTGCTGTGCATCGGCGACGCCGCACACGCGATGTCACCCGTCGGTGGCGTCGGCATCAACCTGGCGGTGCAGGACGCGGTGGCCGCCGCCCGGCTGCTGGCCGCACCGCTGCGGCACGGCACGGTCAGCACCCGCGACCTGGCGAAGGTGCAGCGGCGACGGCTGCTGCCGACCCTCCTCGTCCAGGGTCTGCAACGGTTCCTGCACGCGCGGGTGCTGCGACCGGCGCTGGCCGGCAAGATCGAGATCGCGCGTGCCACCAGGCTGCCGCTGCCGGTGCGCGTCATGCGGCGGTTCCCGTGGTTCCGCCGGATCCCGGCCTATGTCGTGGGCCACGGCCTGCGGCCGGAGCACGCCCCGGCGTTCGCCCGCCGCTAGCACTCGATGACGTTCACCGCGAGGCCGCCGCGGGCCGTTTCCTTGTACTTGACCTTCATGTCCGCGCCGGTCTCGCGCATCGTCTTGATCACCTTGTCGAGGGTGACCACGTGGGTGCCGTCGCCGCGCAGGGCCATCCGCGCGGCGTTGATCGCCTTCACGGACCCCATCGCGTTGCGCTCGATGCACGGGATCTGCACGAGGCCGCCGACGGGGTCGCAGGTCAGGCCCAGGTTGTGCTCCATGCCGATCTCGGCGGCGTTCTCGACCTGCTCCGGCGTGCCGCCCAGCACCTCGCACAGGGCGCCGGCGGCCATCGAACACGCCGAGCCGACCTCGCCCTGGCAGCCGACCTCGGCGCCGGAGATCGACGCGGTCTCCTTGTAGATCACGCCGATCGCGCCGGCGGTCAGGAGGAACCGGACGGCACCCTCCTCGGTGGCGCCGGGCACGAACCGTGCGTAGTAGTGCAGTACCGCCGGGATGATGCCGGCCGCCCCGTTCGTGGGCGCGGTCACCACCCGTCCACCGGAGGCGTTCTCCTCGTTCACCGCCAGTGCGAACAGGTTCACCCAGTCCATGACGCGCAGCGGGTCGGTGGAGAACGGGTCGGACGACAGGTGCTCGTACATCTCGCGTGCGCGGCGGCGGACCTTCAGACCGCCCGGCAGCGTGCCGTCCTGGGTGTGGCCGCGGCGCACGCACTCCTGCATGACGTCCCAGATGTGGGACAGCCCCTTCCTGACCTCGTCCGCCGGCCGCCACGCGGTCTCGTTGGCCAGCATGATCTCGCTCACCGCCAGCCCGGTGCCGCGGCAGTGCGCGAGCAGCTCGTCGCCGGTGCGGAACGGGTACGGGACGGGCGTGTCGTCGACCTTGATCCGGTCGGCGCCCTGGGCGGTCTCGTCGACGACGAAGCCGCCGCCGACGGAGTAGTAGGTGCGGGTCCGCAGCGGGGTGCCGGCGTGGTCGAAGGCCGCGAAGGTCATCCCGTTCGGGTGAAACGGCAGGCTGCGCCGGCGGTGGAGCACGAGCGAGTCGTCGTCGAAGTCGATCTCGTGCCGGCCGAGGAGCCGCAGCCGGCGCGTGGTCCTGATCTTCTCGACGCGCTCGGCGACCGATCCGGTGTCGACGGTCTCGGGCTGCTCACCCTCGAGCCCCAGGAGGACGGCGGGCCCACTGCCGTGCCCGTGCCCGGTCGCGCCGAGCGAGCCGAACAGCTCGGCCCGGACGGTGGCGACGTCGGGGAGCAGCCCGTCGTCGGCGAGCCCGGTGACGAAGGTCCGCGCGGCCCGCATGGGCCCGACGGTGTGTGAACTCGACGGTCCGATGCCGACAGAGAACAGGTCGAACACACTGATCGCCATCAGACCTCCGTGCCGGGCGCGCCTACCCGGCCATGGTAGGTCGCCGCCGGCGGGAGGCGGGGACGCCGGACCGGCCGGCCCACTCGGGGTCCGGCCGGTCCGCCCCCGACCCGCTCCACTGTCCTACCGCCAGGGCCGCCGATCGGCAACTCGAACAGGGGCGTCAGCGCACCTCGTTCACTCCGTCGCGCCGCAGGTCACGATCGGGTGATTCGGGCGGGTGCCGTCGGTCAGGAAGGCGGTCACCGTGGCGTCGCCGCAGGGGTTGCCGTTCTGCAGGTAGGCGTCGTGGCCGCCGGAGTCCACGACGACCATCCGGGCGCGGTGGCCGAGGGCGGCGCGCAGGCGCAGCGCCCCGGCCAGCGGGGTCGCGGGATCGCGGCGGTTCTGCACCATCAGGACGTTCGGCGGGCCGTGGGACGTGATCCGGGTGGCCGGCTCGGCGGGGCGGTACGGCCAGAACGCGCAGGGCCGGATGTTCGCCGGCATGCCCGCGGTCAGCGGGTGGGCCGCCCGGTCGCGGGCGACGTCACCCGCGTAGTCGTGCGCCGGGCCCGGCCACGCGACGTCGTTGCAGGCGGTGGCGGTCTGCACCGCTACCTGGTTCGCGAAGCCGGGTGGCGGTGACGGGACGGGCGGGGCCGGCGCACCGGTGTTCGCCGCGCGGAGGAACACCGCCAGCTGGGGGAACGCCGCGTCCGCGTAGAGCGTGTTGAACATCAGCGCGCGCAGTGTGTTGCCGGTGAGGTCCGGCCTCGGGTGCTCGTCGAGGGCGCTCGTGAGGCGGAGGTACGTGGACCGCACCTCCTCGGGTGTGGTGCCAGGCCGTACTCCCCGGCACGGGCGGCGGCCCACGCGGCGAAGTCCGGGAACCGGTCCTCGGCGCCGAGCGCGAAGTTCGCCTGCCAGCCGCGTGCGACGAGCCGCGGGTCGGGGTCGTCGTTGCTGTCCAGCACGACCCGGTCCGTGTGCGACGGGAACATCGTCGCGTAGACGGCACCGGCATAGGTGCCGTAGGAGGTACCCCAGTAGGACAGGCGCGGCTCCCCCAGCGCCTGCCGGATGCGGTCGATGTCCCTGGCCTCGTCGCGGGTGCTGATGTGCCGGACCAGCGGGCCGCCGTCGCGCACGCACGCGTCCGCCATCCTGCGGGCCCGTTCGGTGGACTCGGTGACGTCGCCGCCCGGCCCCGGCCACGGCAGGAACGCGACCGGGTCGAGGTCCCGCGGGTCGAAGCCGCAGGAGACGGGTGTGCTGGCGCCGACCCCGCGCGGGTCGAAGCCGATGAGGTCGTACCGGTCCAGGACCGACCGCGGGAGCCGGAGTCCCTGCGTGGTCGGCCGGGCGAGGCCCGCACCGCCGGGGCCGCCGGGGATCAGCAGGAGCACGCCCCTGCGCGTGCCGGCCGCGGCCGTGCTGATCCGCGACACGGCCAGCGAGATCCGCTCACCGCCGGGCTTGCCGTAGTCCAGTGGTACTCGCAGGGTCGCGCATTCCTGCCTCGGGTCCAGCACCACGCCGGGCGTGCTTGGGCAGGCACCCCAGTCCAGGCTCGGCCCGGCTCTTCGGTCGTTCTCGGCGGCGGCGGGCGTCGCGACCAACGCGGCGGCAAGGCCGGTGACGAGGATGATTTTCCGCATGAGGGCAAGGGTTCCGGTCCTCCGCACGGCGAGACATCCGGCTGGCCGCAGCAACCGTGGTGGGGCCAGCCCCACCACCCGCACGCTAGGAACTGCAACCTGTTTCAGTTAGCCTCATGGACATGATAGCCACGGTGGTGTGGGGCACGGGCAACGTCGGCCGTGCCGCGATCCGGGCCGTCGCGGCCCATCCGGGACTGGCGCTCACGGCCGTGGTCGTGCACGACCCGGCCAAGGTCGGGCACGACGCCGGCCCGCTCGCCGACCTCGGACGCGAACTCGGGGTCCACGCAACGGATGACGTGGACGCCGTACTCGCGGAAGGCCCCCGGGCGGTCGTGTACGCGGCCTCGGGCGACGTCCGGTTCGACGGCGCGCTCACCGACGTCGTGCGGGCGGTGCGGACGGGCGCGGTCGTCGTCACCCCCGCGCTCTACCCGCTCTACGACCAGCGCAACGCACCGGCGGAACTTCGAGAACCTGTTCTAGCCGCGATCGCCGACGGCGGCGGCTCGCTGTTCGTCTCCGGGGTCGACCCGGGGTGGGGCAACGACGTCCTGCCCGTGCTCGTCAGCGGCTTGGGGTCCACTGTGGACGCAGTACGTTGCCAGGAGATCTTCGACTACTCCACCTACGAGCAGCCCGACTCCGTCCGCCACCTCGTCGGCATGGGGCAGCCCATGGACTACCAGCCACCGATGCTCATGGCCGGCGTGCCGGCCATCGTGTGGGGCGGGCAGGTCCGGCTGATCGCCCGCGCACTGGACGTCGAGGTCGACGAGATCCGCGAGACGCTCGACCGGCGACCGCTCGAGACCGACGTGACCACGAGGACGATGGGTGAGTTCGGCAGGGGAACCCAGGGGGCGGTCCGGTTCGAGGTGCAGGGCATCGTCGGCGGCAAGCCGCGCATCGTGATCGAGCACGTGACGCGCATCCACCCGTCCTGCGCACCCGACTGGCCGCGGCCGCCGAGCGGCGCCGGCGCACACCGCGTGATCATCGAGGGACGGCCGCGGATCGAGGTCACGGTCGAGGCCACCGA
The DNA here is from genome assembly GCF_045807065.1 of Actinophytocola sp. Lineage (GTDB taxonomy): Bacteria > Actinomycetota > Actinomycetes > Mycobacteriales > Pseudonocardiaceae > Actinophytocola. Next base: position 5,238 of record NZ_JBJMIE010000832.1, read on the forward strand.
CGAGGGCGAGAACCGCTCGGCGGGTGGGAACGCCACCGCCGCGGGACGGCTCGTCAACGCCATCCCCTGGCTCGCCAACGCCAAACCCGGGCTCTACGACGCGTTGGACGTGCCCATCCGACCCGGCCACCTCAGGAGAGCGTGATGCGAGTAGACATTCCCGACGGCAAGGACCCCATCGGGTACGTGTGGGGCGAGATGGTGCCCGGCATCGGCGTCGCGGCGGCCCAGTTCTCCCTTGCCGTGTACGCGAACAGCACGCTGGGGCTGCGTGAGTTCGAGGCGGCGCGGCTGCGGATCGCGCAGCTCAACGGGTGCCTGTTCTGCCAGGACTGGCGCACCGAGCGGGACGGCCAGAAGGTCGAGGAGGGTTTCGCCGACGCCGTCACGAACTGGCGCACCACCGACGCGTTCGACGAGCGCACCCGCCTGGCCGCCGAGTACGCCGAGCGGTACGCCACCGACCACCACAACCTCGACGACGAGTTCTGGACGCGCTTCACCGCGCACTACAGCCAGACCGAGATCGTCGAGCTGACCATGAGCATCGGCTCGTGGCTGGCGTTCGGTCGCCTCAACCGCGTGCTCGGCCTGGACACTGCCTGCGTGCTGCCGCCGGTCACAGGTCAGCGGCGATGATCTGCTCGATGTTCCGCTCGGCCAGCGCGGTGATCGTGACGAACGGGTTCACGCTCGTGTTGCCCGGCACCAGCGAGCCGTCCATCACGTACAGCCCCGAGTACCCACGCAGCCGGCCGTAGTTGTCGGTCGCCTTGTCGAGCACGACGCCACCCAGCGGGTGGTACGTCAGGTGGTCGCCCCAGATCTTGTACGTGCCGAACAGGTCCGTGCGGTAGATCGTGCCCTCGGTCGCGTTGATCTTGTCGAAGATGGTCTTCGCCATGTCGATCCCCACCTGCTTCCAGGCGGTCTGCCAGCTCAGGTCGACCCGGTTCGCCGCCGCGTTCCAGGTGAACTGGGCGCGGTTGGGGTTCCTTGTGATCGACAGGTAGAACGACGCCCACGTCTCGATCCCGGTCGGTAGCGGCGCCACCTCCGCGAACGCGCCACCGGCCGTCCAGTTGTCGATGCCCGCGGTCGGGATGGAGGTCTGGACCGAGCCCGTCGGGTCCCAGAGGTGGTTGGCGCGGCCGACCATCACGTTGCCGTTGTCGCCCCAGCCCTTGCCGATCTCGCCGTTGAGGTTCGGCAGGGCGCCGGTGGCCTTCAGCTTGGTCAGCAGCTTGCTCGTGCCGACGCTGCCGGCCGCGAAGAACACCTTGTCGGCCAGGACGGTCTTGGTCGCGGCCACGCTGCCGTCGGTGCCGAGCTGCTCGATGACGACGCGGTAGCTCGTCCCGGCCGGGGTGACCGACGTGACCCGGTGCAGTGTCGAGATCTGCACGCGCCCGGTCGCGCGTGCCTTCGCCAGGTAGGTCTTCTGCAGCGACTTCTTGCCGTAGTTGTTGCCGTACAGGATCTCCCCGGCGACCGCCGACTGGGTCACGGACCCCGCGGCCTCCTGCTTCATGTAGTTCATGTCGTACACGTTGGGCACCAGCGTGAACGCGAAGCCGGACCGCTGCGCCTGCTTGCGGCCGACGCGGGCGTACTGGTAGCAGTCGACGACCTCCCACCACGCCGGGTCCACGGTGTTGACGCCCAGCTCGGCGTTGGCGCGCGGGTAGTACGTCGCGTACATCTCGTCCGGGTTGACCGACGGGAGGATCGCCGGGAAGTTCTCCCGCTTGGGCGTGACCGCCATGCCGCCGTTGACGAGCGAGCCGCCGCCCACACCGCGGCCCTGGTAGACGAGGATGCCGGCGAACTCCTCGGCGTCGAGGATGCCCGTGTACTTCGGCACGTCCTTGTCGATCGGGAAGCCGAGGAAGTTGCTGATCGGCTGCTTCGTCCTGGTACGCAGCCAGTACGAGCGGTAGTCCGGGCTCTTGGTGTTGGCGAAGATCTTGCCGTCGGTGCCCGGTGTGTCCCAGGCCATGCCCATCTCGACCATCTGGACGTCCACCCCGGCCAGGGCGAGTCGCAGCGCCGTGACCGAGCCGCCGTAGCCGGTGCCGATCACCAGCACCGGCACGTGCGCGCCGTCCCCGATCGCGGCCGCGGCTCGACCGGCGAGCGCGGCGGTGGCAATAATAGAACTCGTTCCTACAATGAACGATCTGCGGGTCAGTGGGCTGGAAACCTTTGCAGACGCCGTTGTCTCGGTCATGAGAGCTTCCTCACGCGCGCAGGGATTAGAACAAGTTATACGCAGGAAGCTGGGTCAAGTCACTATTTACTTTGAGTAACTCTCGCGATGGCCCCCTTCTCGAGGGCGACCCACACGGTGCCGTCGGGCGCGACGGCGATGCCGTGTGGCTCGGCCGCCGGGTCGGGCAGGACGTGGGTCTCGATGTCACCGTCGGGTCCGATGCGGCCGATGCGGCCCGCGCCCCACTCGGTGAACCAGCAGGTTCCGTCCGGCGCCGCGGCGATGGCGTGCGGGCGGGCGTCCCGGTCGGGCAGCGGGAACTCGGTGATGCTCCCGTCGACCGCGATCCTCCCGACCTGGCCGGCGAGGATCTCGACGAACCACAGCGCGCCGTCGCCGCCACGGGTGATGCCGACCGGGCCGGCGTCGGCGGTCGGCAGCGGGTAGGTGGTGACGGTGCCGTCGACGGTGATCCGCCCGATCGCGTTGGCCTGGTTGAGGGTGAACCACAGCGCGCCGTCCGGCCCGGCCACGATCATCGACGGGAAGCTGCCCTCGGGCAACGGGAACTCGGCCAGCTCGCCGGCAACGGTGAGGCGACCGACCCGGTGGGTGTGCATGGCCGTGAACCAGATGGCCCCGTCGGGCCCCGCCGCGATGCCGAACGGGCCGCCCGGCGCGTCGAAGCTCGTGACGGTGCCGGCGAGCCGGCCGATCCGGTTGCCCTGCGACTCGGTGAACCACACCGCACTGTCCGGTCCGATCGTCAGCAGCGACGGACCGCCGGACGGATCCAGTTGGTGCCAGGTGAGTTCCTCGCCGCTCAACCGTCCGATCCGCCCGGTGCGAACCTGCGTGAACCACACCGCTCCGTCGGAGCCGACCGTGATGCCGTAGGGCCCTGCCTCGCCAACGGGAATCTCCACAACAGACACGGGTGAGTCTATGCCGGTGCCGCACGGGAGATCGTCAGGGAAACAGAACGATCTTGCCCCGGGTGTGGCCGCGCTCGAGCTCCTCGAAGGCCGCGCGGACCTCGGTCAGCGGGTACATTGCCGCGATCGGCACCTCCAGCTCGCTGGCGGCGACCAGGCCTGCCAGCTCGGCGAGGACCGCCGCGCTCTTGACGGAGCTGCCCTCGGCCCTGACCCCGTACCTCTCCACCGCGGGGAAGTCGGCGACCGTGTCGATCCGTTCCGGCGCCACGCCCAGCTCGACGGCGAGTGCCACGTAGCCGTCGCCGTGGGTGTCGACGAACGCGTCGATTCCGGCGCCGCGCAACCGCTCCGCCAGGCCGTCGCCGTACGCGACGGGCTTCACCCCGTGCGACCTCAGCCATTCGTGGTTGCCCGGCCCGGCGATGCCGAGCACCTCCGCTCCCGTGCGCCTGGCCAACTGGACCGCGATCGACCCGACTCCCCCGGCCGCGCCGGACACCGCGACCGTCTCCCCCGGCCCGGGCGAGACCGCACGCACCGCGGCGTAGGCGGTGGCCCCGGCGATGGCCAGCGAGCCGGCGACCTCCCAGGACACGGCCGGCGGCCTGGGCGTCAGGTTCGCGGCGTCCACGAGGACGTACTCGGCGTGGCTGGCGCGTGCGTCGGTGAAGCCGATGACCTCGTCGCCGACGGCGAAACCCGCCACCGCGGAGCCGAGCTCCGTCACGACGCCGGCCAGGTCGCTGCCCTGCCCGGACGGGAACGCGGCCGGCCACAGGTGGTGCAGCGCACCCTCGCGGATCTTCGCCTCCCCCGGGTTGATCGCGGCGGCCCTGACCCGGACCAGCACCTCGCCCTCGCCCGGCTCCGGAACCGGCACGTCGACCACCCGCAGGACATCCCGGCCGCCGTACTCGTCGAACCGCACTGCCTTCGCCATGCTCGCGACAACACCTCCCGGCCCGTGGATATGCCGGGCTACCGCATCGCGCCGGTGAGCCTGCGGAGCACCTCCCGTGCCACCGCCAGCTCGCCGGCCGTCACGCCCGCCCGCGCCAGCACGGCGGCACGGTCGTCGTCGGAGCGGGAGAACAGCTCGGACAGCGTCTCCCGGCCGAGTGGTGTCAGGCGCATGAGCGGCGAGCGCGCGTGGTCGGGGTTGTCGACCGCCTCGAGGTGGCCGCTGGTGACGAGGTCGCCGGCCACCCGCTGCACGCTCTGCGGCGCCAGCCCGAGCCGCCGCGCCGCGGCGGGTACCGTCCTCGGGCCGTCGGACAGCACGCTGAGCACGTGCCACCGCGCGGCCGTCTGCCCGACCTCGCGCGCCAGGTCCTCGCTGGTCCGCCGGGACAGGCCGGCCAGCTCGTACACGTCGGCGATCAGCAGCCGGTACTCTTCCACTTCTGACAGCATGATGTTACTTTAGCAGCATGCTGTCATTCATCCGAGCCTGGAGCGGCTGGACCACTCCGCAGAACGCGCCCGTCTACGAGGAGTTGCTGACCGGCGCCGTCGCGCCCGGGATCATGGCCCGCGAGATCCCCGGCCTGCGCGAGCTGGTGGTACTGCGCCGAGTGCCGAACGAGGCCGAGGCACACTTCATGACCCTGATGTCCTTCGACGACTGGCGCGCGGTCGAGCGGTTCGCCGGCCCGGACCCGACGGCCTCGTACGTCCCACCGGCGGCCCGTGCCGTACTCGCCCACTACGACGAGCACGCGCAACACTTCGAGCTACGCGGGCGCTACACACGCGGCCGGGTCACCCGGGCTTGATCTCGACGACCTCGTAGGGCACCGGGCCGGCCCCCTCGATGAACTGCCGTATCGCGACCCGGGTCGCCGCGATCACGGAGTCGTGCGCGCCGGCCCGGTCGAGTGCCTCCTTGCCGGCCCAGTGCATGTGGTTGATGACGTGCGTGCCGTCCTTGCTGCACAACAGGTGCATCGACAGCAGGCCGGCGATGTCCGCGGCATCAGCGGCGGCGCGGATGCGGTCGACGAACTGTCGCCGGGTCTCGGGACGGACGCGGAAGACGTTGACAGCGAACAGATCCGGCCGGTCGGCCGAGGGGATGATGAGCACGCCCATCAGGCTAGGTGCCTAAAAGTGGCTGATGTGTAACACTTAGCGGATGAGTTCCCCGCCTCGCCGGCGCGCCGCACGCAGCGACGCCCTGCGCAACGACGAGCACATCCTGCGGACGGCCGCCCGCGTGCTGGCCGAGGATCCCCGGGCCACCATCCAACACATCGCCGACGAGGCCGGCGTGGTGCGGCTGACGGTCTACCGCCGCTACCGCAACCGCGACGCCCTCCGCCGGGCCATCTTCGACGCCGCGGCCGCGCAGGCCCACCAGGTGATCACCGACGCGCGGGACCGCGACCTCGACCCGGTCGCCGCCCTGCGCGCGCTCATCGTCGAGATGGCCGCGATCATCCAGCGCTACCCCGTGCTCGCGGTGTCCACGGAGTGGCAACCCAAGCCCGCGGACGCGTACCGGCCGTCCCCGCCATCACCGGCCCGGCGCATGCACCAGGCAGTGTTCGCGCTGGTCAAGCGTGGGCAGCGCGAGGGCGTCCTCCGTGCCGACCTGCCGCCGGAACTCCTCCCCCAGGCAATCACCGGCACACTGCACATCGTCACCCGGTTCGCCCGCAGCCTCCACGCCGACCCCGCGAACGTCGGCAGCCAGGTGGCGGACCTCCTCCTCGACGGCTTCAAGGAGAGTTGCCCGTGCGCAAGCTCATCGAACTGACCCACGTCTCCCTGGGTGGCGAGATCGACAGCCCCGGCGAATGGGGCATGCCCTACCTGGACGACGACCATTTCACGTACTCGACGGACCTCCTGCTCGGCGCGGACGCACTCCTGCTGGGCAGGAGGACCTACGAGGGCCTGTCGGCGGCGTACCCCGCGATGGACCCCACCCCGCTCGTCACCCGCATGAACACGATCCCGAAGTACGTCGCGTCCCGCACCCTGACCAGGGCCGACTGGAACGCGACGGTGATCGACACCGACGTGGTCGAGTTCGTCAGCGAGCTGAAGAGCCAGCAGGGCAAGGACATCCTCAAGTACGGCAACGGCGCCTTGAGCGCGACCCTGTTGCGCCACAACCTGATCGACGAGTTCCACCTGCTGCTCACGCCCGTGGCCGTGGGCAGGGGCCACCACCTGTTCGAGGAACTGGACGGCGCCCCGGCGCTGACCCTGGCCGCGACACGCCAGTTCGCCAGCGGTGTCCTTGCCCTCGTCTACACCCCCGCGGCTACATCCGTTCGAGCAACCGCTCGATGATCTTCTTGGCCGGCTGGATGAGCACCGCGCTCGTGACGACCAGCGCGCCGATCATCACCAGTCCGATGACGTTGGACACGTCGACGGCCGCCGCGAGCCGGTCGTCGGGCGCGCGGAGGAGGACGTACGCCCTGACCACCGCGGCGACGACCATGATCGAGCCGAACGACGTCGTGAGCAGCCGCTGCCACATGCGGTAACGAGGCACCTCCTGCCACGCCAACTCGAACGCGCGTTCCCGTTTCGGGTCACCGAAAGTCGCCATGGCGGACGTGGTGAGGTGCGTCAGCGGTGCCCGGCGGAGAAGTGTGACGAGGCAGAAGACGCCGCCGACGAGCACGTAGACCGGCTCGCGAAGGGCGGCCACGCGCGCGCTCCGCGTCACCAGCGAGAAGGTGAGCGTCGCGACCAGTTCGACGAGCACCAGCAGCCCGATCATGTCCAGCCGCCGTCGGCGCGCGGTGACCACCACGACCACCACGGCGACGGCGACGGCCGGCGCCGTGAGCGCCCAGAACACGCCGACCCCGAAGGCCCGCAGGAGGTAGTAACCACCGATGGACAGGGCGAGTTCCAGCAGGGTCGACAGCAGGCCGCCGACCTTGGGTTTCTGCGCGACTGATGACATCACAACCTCCTAGTCCACCACAGACTAGTACAGTACGTCCTATGGCAGCTAGCGGACACCTCTCCCCCGTCGCGATCGCGGTACTGGCACTGCTGGCCGAGCAGCCGATGCACGCCTACCGCATGCAGCAGTTGATCAAGGAGCGCGGCGTCGACATCGTGGTGAACGCACGCACCCGGTCCGGCCTGCACGCCGCCATCGACCGCCTGGCACGGGACCACCTGATCCGCGTACACGCCGTCGAGCGCGACACGCCCTATCCGGAACGCACCGTCTACGAACTGACGCCGACCGGCCACGAGGCCCTGCTCACCGCCCTACGGGAGGGTGTGGCCACGCCGGCACGGGAGTTCCCGCTCTTCCCGGCCGCGGTGTCCTTCCTGCACCTGCTGAGCCCGGAGGACGCGCGCCGGCAGCTGGAACGCCGGACCGAGGCGCTGGAACACCAACTGGCGGCCACGGACGCGGTCATCACCGCGTCGGTCGACTACGGGGTCCCCCGGCTGCACCTGCTGGAGCACGAGTACCTCAGGTCCGTCACCACCGCGGAACTGGCCTGGATCCGCACGGTCACCCAGGCCATCGCCGACGGCACCCTGACCTGGCCTCCTCA
>NZ_JBJMIE010000833.1:0-19943 GCF_045807065.1 Actinophytocola sp.
GAGGGCGACTCGAACCAGCTGGTCCTGCCGATCGACCCGCAGCAGCTGCCCGGCATCACGGGACGGCAGATCACCGGCGTGTACGCACGGTACAAGCGCGCCACCGACGGCGAGGCGAGGTTCCTGCTCAACGGGGAGAAGCGGCTCGCACTGGAGGACGGCAAGCTGCTGGCCACGCCCGGCCTGGTCACGGGCCGCTGGACGCTCGTCTTCGAGGGCGACAAGGCCGCCGTCACCGACCTCGGCCTGATCCTCACCTACCGCGCCAGTGCCCAGTGACGAAAGGCATCGCGGCATGAGCACCGCAGCGAAGAGGCGGAAGCGTGCCGGCGCATCGAGCCGCAAGAAGGCCCGGACCGACGCCGGCACCGCGAACGCAACCGATACCGCACTCCAGCCGGCGACCGACACCGGGACGACCACGCCACCCCGACCACTGGTGGGTGCCCAGACGCCGGCGCCGCCCGCCACGGTCACCGGTCCCAGGCCGGTGAACCCCTTCGCGGGCAAGGTGAAGGCCCTGCGCGGCAACTTCGGCACGGAGTACCACGACGCCGCGCACTTCCGGGCCAGCACCGAGGAGGCGAACCACGGTGTCTGGCAGGGCAGCCTTCCGCAGGTGAGGAACTGGGTCGGGCTGGCCTTGCACCGCATCTACTCGGACGACCGGTTCGTGGCGGCGTCCGAGCCGGGGACCAACGGGAGCTACCGCTTCCTGATCGACATGGACGGCGCCACTGTCGGGTACCTCGGCGGGGTCCTGGCCGGACCGGGACAGCGACCCGCCCGGCACATCGAGGTCTACCTGGGCCGGAAGGGTGACACCGTCTCCGCGTTCCCGAGCTCACCCGACAGCTTCTGATCCCGGCCGTCGCGCCAGAGGAGGACCGGCATGACCGACAAGACACAGGCACCCAAGAGCAAGGCACCCCAGAAAGCAAAGAAGAAGGTCAAGAAGAACAAGAAGCGAAAGCTCTCCCTCTCCGCGGAACACCCCGTTCCCGAGAAGAGATTGTTGGTCGAGTCGAAAGGGACAGCGCCGAGCGACCACGAGGGCAGGACGCCCACTCCTCCCGCCGTACCCAACATAAGCGCACACGAGGTACGACCGCAGAAAATGGAGATGGAGGATGTGACCTTCGGCCAGAGCAACGCGAGTGAACTGTCTCCGCTGCTCATGCAGACGGGCTCGGTCGACAAGCTGCTCGGCACGAGCGGCAATACCTGGCCCACCCTTGCCCAGAAGCTGAAGAAGATATTTCTACCCCTACAGAAAAAGGACAGTGATCCCAGCAAATACATCGCCGAACTCTGCACGATCTACTACACGCCGCAAGAGGGGCGCGAGACCAGGTACTTGATCGACGACCCCGAAATCATTGACGAGAAGGACATCAAGGAGACCGCCGACTTCGTCGAAAAATTCATGGAGGCCAACGGCCAACTGGCCTACATCCAAAAACAGGACTGGTTCAAGAGCGGCGACTACAGAGTCGGCATAGACGTGAACTACTACCCGGATCGGAGCGGGTACCAGGAATCGCCGATCTTTCACAAGGACAGCGGCGGGAACAACATCTTCGTCAACCTGATCTTCGACAACCAGAAACCGATAGAAGCAACCGAGTGGTACCCGGACGCGGCGCAGCCGAGCAGTGCGAGAGCGGAACTGCAGTCGGAACTCCTTCCGGCGGACTACCTGACCGACCTGCAGCGAGCACGCGCGGCCATCACCGACGACCAGCCGGTTCGCGGAGGACCGAGCGAATACGTCAATACCTACGTGTCGTGGGTCGACGACCTGGTGTGGCACGCCACACCGGCCGCCGTACCAAGGATCGAATACAGTGCCGCGGCCGCGAAAACGGGTTACAGGGATCTGAACCGGGCGGCACGCAATACCGACGATGATTTCGAGTACGACAGCACACAGTTCAACCGGAAAATGTACGGCGGCGAGATCCTGGGCACGATCGCGGAGACCAAAGGCACCAGCCTGCACAGCTGGCTACAGGAGAAGAACCTGACAGCACAGGACCTCGACACCGGACTGGCCCTGGAGGCTTGGCAGGCCTTGTACGGCAGTAACGCCAAGAACGGGAGGCAGAACTTCCTCGCCGACGCCAAGCTACGCGAGGATGCGGGCAAGAAGGCGGGCGGATGGCGGATCACCGGATCGTCCTCCGAGGCGACCGCCCACGACGACCGCCTCGGCAAGGACGACTACTCGATACGGGAGACGCCCATCGGGCTGTCGTCACGCAGGAGGGTGAACAGTCTCAACGGGGCGGAGATGGCGAAGATCCGCGAAGCCAACAAGGATGACGAACGCTCGTTCCTCCGGACGTGGGTACGGGTCCTGGACATCAAGGACGCCGATGAGCACCTCGGGTGAGCCGTGGCCGGTCGGTCAGTTCGCCGGGGTGGGTGAGGCGGTCGGGGGCGAGGTGGTCGTCGAGCCGCCCGAGGCGATGTAGAGCCAGCGGTCCCGGTACTTGACGAAGACCAGGTAGTTCCGCTGCTCGTCGGACACACCGGGCAGCCGGTAGTCGACGTCACGGGTGCCGGGCTCGGCGCCGGCACGCACGTCGGTGAACTCGGCGTACCGGAACCGGCCGCCGAGCTCCCGCATGTTGCCGGCGATGACCTTCTGCGCCGCCCTGATCTCCTCCTTGGTGATGCCCTTGCCGTGCTCGGCGGCACAGCCGGCGTCCCCGAGGCAGGTGACGGCGAGCATGCCGTCGACGTCACCCGCGGACGCGGCCGCGGCGAAGGCCTCCGCCGCACCCTGCGGTGTGCTCAGGTCCCGCGGCCGGGCGGCGTCACCACCACCGCGCAGGAAGGCCACCACCGCGACCACGAGCAGCGCACCGGCGACCGCGAAGAGCCAGGCGGGCGGCCGCCGGCGGGGCCTGGCCGAGCCGGTCACCTCGGCCGGCTCGTCCGGCTCGTCGGTCGACTCGGTCACCTCGGCCGGTTCGGTCGGCTCGGTGTCGGACTGCTGCACGTCGGTCACGGGACCTCCACTGTGTCAGGACTGAGGGCCACAATGTAGAGCCGTCACAGAACGCACGGACGTTATCCATGTGGGGGTCATTCGCATGGGTGACAACGCACGATGTCTTCCGGTCAGCCGCTGGCCCGTGGTCCTGGTGTGCACCGGCGGCCGGGACGGGGTGAGCGAGCGGCGCCGACCCTGGTCGCGTCGCGGCTGCCGAGGACGACGGTCGCGCCCGTGCCGAGACCGCGGACACGGCCCGGTCGTCGCTGTTCGCAGACCCCCCGCTTGTGCTCTGTCCATGAACGTCGGCCAGGTTCGGCGGCACGCCGGTGAGCGTTCGTGGTCTGTGATCGTGATGCCGTCAGGCTCGCGGGTCCGGATCGTCCGGGCGGTACTGGCCGCCCAGCTCGAGGGTGAGCGCACGCGCGGTGTCCACGACGACCCGCAGCTCGGGCGCGTCGTCGGACATCGACAGGGTGTTGTCGGGGCCGACGATGGCCAGGGTGGCGCAGAGGCCGTACTCGTCGAAGACGGGGGCGGCCACCGCGACGACGCCGGGGGTGCTCATGGCCGAGCAGTGGCCGACCGTGCGGACGCGCTCGACCTCGGCGCGCAGCTCCTCCCGGGCCGAGCCGGGCAGGTTCGCCATCAGCCGGTCCATGGACAGCTGGTCGGCGTGGTAGGCGAGGAAGATCTTGCTCTGCGCCGTGTCCATCGGCAGGTGGCTGCCGACCCGCACCGACACGACGACGATGGTCGAGGCGTTCTCCTCGACCCGCGACACCACCGGGCCGGTGAGGCCCCACAGGCTGAGCACCACGCTGGTCTGCGTGGCCCGCGCGAGCGCACGCATGTGCCGCGGCGCGAGGTTGACGACCCGCCGGTGCCCGATGGCGAACGCACCGAGCTGCAGCAGCAGGCCGCCGGGCACGTAGCCGCCCTCGGCGCTGCGTTCGAGCAGACCCGCCGCGACCAGCGACGTGCAGTACCGGTACGCGGTGGTGCGGTTGAGGTCCAGCCGCTCGGCGACCATGTTCGCCGTCACCTCGGGGGTCGCCGGCTCGAACAGCGACAGGATCTGGCTGACCCGGCTCACGGCCTGGATGTCGGCCTGGTCGCCGCGTTCCGCGTCCGGCGACCGGGTCGATTTGGTCACGAGATCCTCCGCCGGCGATGTCGAAAGCCTTGTTCACTTGGTGAACACGCCGGTCAGGCTACCCGAACACGCCCGTGCCGAGGGCACGGGCGCTCGCGGTCACCGGTTAGGTTGTGCGGGTGGGACGTAGCCGCAAGGCCCACCAGGCCGTGACCCGGGAGGTCGCTTCGGGCGTCGCGGAGCTGGTGGCGGACCCGGACGTGCCGGACGCGTGGACGCTGTGCGTGGACGGCACTCCCCAGTCGCACGTGGACCTCGGCGACCCGACGCGCATCGAGTTCGAGTACGTGCGCCGGCTCGCGCACGTCGTCGATCTCGTCGCGCCCCCGCGTGCTCCGCTGCGGGTCATGCACCTGGGTGGCGGCGCCGTGACGTTGGCCCGCTACGTCGCCGCCACCCGTCCGCGTTCCGCCCAGCAGGTCGTCGAGATCGACGCGGCCTTGATCGACCTGGTGCGTGACCGGCTGCCCGTCGACCGCACCTGGCGCATCAGGATCCGGCACGGTGACGCGCGTGCGGTGCTGGCCGCAGCCCCGCAGGACGCGTTCGACCTCGTCGTCACGGACGTGTTCGCGGGTGCCCGCACACCGGCGCACCTCACGTCGGTGGAGTACGTGTCGCTGGCGGCCCGTGCGCTGCACCCGGGCGGCGTCTACGCGGCCAACATCGCCGACGGCGGCCCACTCGCGTTCGCCAGGGCCCAGGTGGCGACCGTGGGCGCGGTGTTCCCGCACGTCTGCGTCCTGGCCGAGCCCGCCGTGCTGCGGGGGCGGCGCTTCGGCAACCTCGTCCTGGTCGCCTCCCGCGCGGAGCTGCCCATCGCCGACCTGGCCCGCCGAACGGCCGGCGACCCGTTCCCCGGCCGCCTCGAACACGGCGACGCACTGACCCGCTTCACCGGCGGCGCCCGCCCCACCACCGACGAGACCGCCACGCAGTCACCGCCACCGCCCGAAGGGACCTACGGCCTGGGCGCCTGACCCAGCCTTACCCTGTCGATGTCCGCGACGCACCCGAGCTGCGGGTCGTCGTCGACACGGCGCTCACCCTGGAGCCGGGTGGCCAGTACCACCCGGACGATCCGGACCCACGAGCCCGACGAACGAGCGGGTTCGGGGGCGCGTCAGGTCACCCTCCGCCCGGCCCGACGAACCAACCGGCCCCGGGCGCGCACGAGTGGAGCGTTCGCGCGGCTCAGGACCGGTTTTGTCGGTGCTCGTTGGTAGTGTGGAACCAGGGGTCCCCCCGGCGGGGTGGGCCGATGCGCGTCCTCGGGCGTCGAGCGGACGGTCCTTTCGTTCCGGACAGTCGCGGGATCGTTCGGCACAGTCGCGGGATCGTTCGGGACAGGCACATGACGCGTTCAGGCCAGTCCGTTCAGGGACAGCCGCACGATCCACTCAGGACAGTCGCGGGATCCGTTCAGGACAGTCTATTCAGGACAGACTCAGGACAGACTCAGGACAGGCTTGGGATCGTGCTCTCGTCGGTCATGTCGACGTCCTTGGTCTCCGGGCCGAGGAAGCCGCCGAGGCTGATGAGGGTGCCGGCGAGTACGAGTACGACGGCCGGTGCGAGGTGGGCGGGCATGACGCCATCGAGGCGCTGCAGGTAGAACTGGTAGAACGCCGGGGCGATCAGTGCGAGGCTGTAGCCGACGCCGTACCCCGTCGACCGGATGCTCGTCGGGAAGCGTTCGGTCAGGTAGGCGGCGATCGGGCCGAAGGTGCCGACGGTGAAGACGCCGATCAGGACGGCCCAGCCGAGTACCGCGCCCATGCCGCCGGCGGAGGACATCAGCAGGGAGTACGAGCCGGCGCCGATCACGAGGACGCACAGGCCGTAGCCGATGTAGAACCGGCGTCGGCCGATCCGTTGGGACAGCAGGCCGAACAGCGGGTAGGACAGCGCCGCGGCCGCGTTGATCACCAGCATTGTCAGGGTGACCTGCTTGCTCGACAGCTCCAGGTGTGCCTTGAGCTGCGCGGGCGTCACGGCGGCCTCCATGTTGGTGGCCAGCCACGTGCCGGTCATCAGCACGAACACCTGTGCCAGCGACTTCGGGTACCGCACCAGCAGCCGCACGAACGGGAGCCGGTGGCGCTCGCCGGTCACGGTCACCGGTGGTTCGTGCACCTGCTTCTGGTAGTACCGGAAAAGCACGGCCGCGAGCAGCGCGCCGATCACGAACGGGATCCGCCAGCCCCACTGCACATAGGCACTGTGCACCTCCCCCGACGGCATCAGCTCGAGCACCAGCAGCGTGATCGCGGCGATCGTCACGTAGGCGCCGGGCGAGGTGGACGTGATGATCGACGCGTAGAGGCCGCGTTTGTGCTTCGGGCTCCACTCCATCGCCAGCGGCACGGCGGTCGTGTACTCGCCGCCCAGGAAGATCCCGTCGACGAACCGCAGGGCGATCAGCAGGCCGACCGACCACATCCCGATCGTCTCGTGGCCGGGCAGGCACGCGATCGCCAGCGTGACGAACCCGAAGCCGCTGACGGCCACCAGCGTGGTGCGCTTGCGCCCGACCGTGTCCGCGAAGTGGCCGAAGATGATCGCACCGAGCGGGCGGCCGACGAGCGTCGAGGCGAACACCAGCGAGGTCAGCATGGCCGTCGTGCTCGCGCTCAGGTTCGCCGACTGGAAGTAGATCGCCGCCGGCGCCAGCACGACGATCGGCAGGTAGATGTCGAACTGGTCGACGAAGTAGGCGAGGGTGCCGCCGCGCACCGCGGCACGCACCTTCGCGGGGTCGGGGTGGTGCGGGGCGACCGGCTCGGCCAGCGGGTGCGCGGCCAGCCCGGCCGGCTGGGGCTCTGCGACGGGGGGCGGTGTGGACATCGTCGTCCTCCCGGACTGTTCCGAACATCGTGTTCACGAAGTGAACGATCAGTACGGTAAACGGGGTGGCTGGCGAGCACAAGAGCACAGAAGGGGTTGACTTCTGCTCTTATAGTGAAGTGAGAATTCACATCGCGAACGAGGTGGTCCCGTGAGCCAGCGTCCCGCCATAGCCTCCGTCCTGGACGGGCTGGTCGACATGCACGTCCACTCCGGGCCCAGCCCGTTCCCCCGGCGCTTCGACCACGTCGAGGCCGCGCGGGACGGCGCCCGGATCGGCATGCGTGCGATGGTCGCGAAGTCCCACCACCACAACACCCAGATGGACATCCTGGCGATGAAGGGGCGCCTGGCCGACGTCGCCGCCACCGCCTACGGCGGCATCGCGCTGAACAGCACGGTCGGCGGCCTGAACGTGCACGCCGTGCGCATGTGCCTGCGCATGGGCGGCAAGGTGGTGTGGTTCCCGACGATCTCCTCGGGCCGGCACCTCGAGTGCCACCCCGAGGACGGCGCGTTCCCGACCACGACCGTGCCGCTGACCCTGGAACGCATCGACATCGTCGAGGAGTCCGGGCAGCTCAGGTCCGAGGCCGGCGAGATCCTCGACGAGATCAAGGACCAGGAGGCCGTGGTCAACGGCGGCCACATGTACCCGGAGTACATCCGCACGCTGTTCGAGGCCGCGCGGGACCGCGGGATCACGCGCATGGTCGTCAGCCACCCCGACTACGTCATCGGCGCCGAGCCGGAGCTGTGCCGCGAGCTGATCGACCTCGGCGCGTTCGTCGAGCACGAGGTCGGCATGTACGACCCCGAGGGCTCGCAGAAGTGGGACCCCCGACAACTGCTGAGGTGGATCGAGCAGCTCGGCCCCGAACACACCGTGCTGGCCTCCGACTTCGGGCAGGCGGCCAACCCGAAGCCCGTGGACGCCTGGATGCGGGTCGGCGAGGCACTGCTCGACCTCGGCCTGCCGGAGAAGGACCTGCGGCGCATGGTCCGCGACAACCCAACCTACCTGCTCAACCTGGACGCCTGAGGAAGGACACCATGGCCTACGACAAGGACGATCCGCGCTCCGCGCTCGCGACGGCGACCGCGCCCCGGCCGGACAGCGGCGACGCCGTCGCGGCCGCGCAGTACTTCGACCTGCGCGAGACCCCGGTCGTGCGCGCGCAGAACGTCATCCTCGTGCACACCGAGGCGAAGGCCGGCGACGATCTCGACAACGGGACCGTCGAAGGGGAGCTCGCCATCGTGGTCACCGGCGACTCCCCCGCGTTCACGGTACTCACCGACGACGGTGCGACCACAGTGGACGAACCGGGGCTGGTCGTCGTCCCGCCCGGGGCCTCCCGGATCAGCGTGCGCGGCGACGGCCCGCTGGTCCGGCTCATCGAGGCCACCGACCCGCAGTGGCGCGACCGCCCGGCGAACGCCGACGCCTACGCGCGGGACCACCCGCGGGTGGCGTTGCTGCGGCGGTGGCCGGAACCCGTCGGGGGCGACACGGTCCGGTTCTACCCGCTGTCGGCGGTGCCCGAGGAGCCGGGACGGTTCGGCCGCATCTTCCGCACCCGCTCGTTCATGGTCAACTTCCTGCCCGAGCAGCACGGCCCACGGGACCCGCGCCGGCTCTCCCCGCACACCCACGACGACTTCGAGCAGCTTTCCCTCGCCGTACAGGGAGAGTACGTGCACCACATCCGCACGCCGTGGCTGAACGACAGCACGCGGTGGCGCGAGGACGAGCACGTGCGGGTGGGCAGCCCGTCCGTCGCGATCATCCCGCCGCCGACGGTCCACACGTCCGCGGCGAGCGATCCCGGCGTGAACCAGCTGATCGACATCTTCAGCCCGCCGCGCGTGGACTTCTCCGAGAAACCCGGCTGGGTGCTCAACGCCGACGACTACCCGATGCCGTGAGCGAACCGACGTCACCGCGCACGGGCGGCGGGCTCTTCGGGCGGACGACCACCCCGGTGGGCACCTGGCTGAAGATCGCGTCCGGTGAGCCGGTCGAGATCATGGCGTACGCGGGGTTCGACTTCGTCGTGGTCGACCTCGAGCACGCGCCACTCGACCCGCAGAACGCCTACCGGATGGTCAACTCGGCCGCGGCACTGGGCATGACACCACTGGTGCGGGTGCCGGACAAGACGCCGTCGACGATCCAGAAGGTCCTCGACGCGGGTGCCATGGGCATCCTCGTGCCGCACGTGGACACGGTGGCGCAGGCTCTCGCGGTGGGGCAGGCGTGCCGCTTCCCGCCTCACGGCGTCCGCGGCGCCGGCGGCACCAGCCGGGCCGGCGCGTGGGGGCTGCGCCCGAACGCCGAGTACCTCGCGACCGGCAACGACGACGTGCTGTGCATCCCGCAGCTGGAAAGCGTCGAGGCGGTCAAGGCCGCCCCGGAGATGCTCGCACTGGACACTGTGGACGCCGTGTTCGTCGGCGCGGCCGACCTGTCGCTGTCGATGGGCACGACGCCGGCCGCGCCCGAGGTGGTCGAGCTGATCGGTTCGGTGATCGAGGCGGCGCACGCCGCCGGCAAGCGCTGCGGTCTCGCGTTCGGGAGCGTGCCGGCGCGTGCCGCGCTGGCCGTCCGCGAGGGCTGCGACTTCGTCCTGCTCAGCAACGACACGTCGATGCTGGCCGAGTCCGCGCGCGGACTGGTGACGGCGTTCCGGGACGCCTCGCGATGACGAGGCCGACCCGCAGGCTCGACGCCCACCGCGCGCTCGCGAAGGAGGACTGATGCGCACGGCCGACAAGGTCATCATCACCACGGCGGTCACGGGTTCGGTCAACGTCCCGTCCCAGAGCCCCCACCTGCCGCTGTCCGCCGACGAGGTGGCCGACGCCGCGCTCGAGGCGGTCGAGGCCGGTTCGGCCGTCGTGCACCTGCACGCCCGGCAGCCGGACGGACGGCCCACGCCGGACCCGGACGTCTTCGAGAAGATCGTCGGGCGGATCACCGCGCAGACCGACGCCGTCATCAACATCACCACCGGTGGCGCGTCGTCGATGACCATGGATGAGCGGCTGGCGGCGGCGCTGCGGCTGCGGCCCGAACTGGCGTCGCTGAACATGGGCTCGATGAACTTCGTCTACTCCGGGATCGCCGACAAGGTCACCGAGTGGAAGCACGACTGGGAGCGACCGTACGTCCTCAACACCTACTCCCACCCGTTCGTGAACACCTTCGACGCCATCGAGCACACGCTGCGCACGCTCGGCGCGTCCGGCACCCGGTTCGAGTACGAGTGCTACGACATCGGGCACCTGTACTCGCTCGCCCACTTCGTCGAGAAGGGCCTGGCGAGACCGCCGCTGTTGATCCAGGGCGTGTTCGGCGTCCTGGGCGGCATCGGCGCCGACCACGCGAACCTGGAGCACATGGTCCGGATCGCCGACAAGCTCTTCGGCGAGGACTACCTGTTCTCCGCGTTCGCCGCGGGCCGGGACCAGATGCGGTTCGGGACGCACAGCGTGTGGCTCGGCGGTCATGTGCGGGTGGGCCTCGAGGACAGCCTGTGGATCGGCAGGGGCCGGCTCGCCGAGAGCAACGCCCAGCAGGTCAGGAAGATCCGTGCCATCGTCGAGGACCTGGGCAGGCCGGTGGCCACCCCCGCCGAGGCCCGCGCGATGCTCGCACTTCGTGGAAGGGGAGCCTGATGCTCGCCGGAAAAGCCATCCTCGTCGTCGGCGCCAGCTCGGGCATCGGCGCCGACTCCGCCCGCGTGTTCGCCGAGGGCGGCGCCTCGGTCATGCTCGTCGCCCGGCACGAGGAACCCCTGGCCGCGCTGACGAAGGACCTGACGTCAGCGGGTCACGACGTGGCCCACACGACGGGCGATGTCACCTCCTCGGCGAGCGTGACCGCGTTCGTCGACGCCGCCGTGGCCCGGTTCGGGTGGCTCGACGGCGCGTTCAACTGCGCCGCGACGGGCGGCGCCGGCCGCCTGGACGAGGTCCCGGAGGCGGACTTCGACCGGCTCATGGCCGTGAACGTGAAGGGCACGTGGCTGTGCCTGCGCGAGGAGGTGCGCGTGATGCGACCGCGAGGGGTGGGCTCGATCGTCAACGTGAGCAGCATCGGCGGCCTGCGTGGCAGCTCCGGCATGGGCGCCTACCAGGCCACGAAGCACGCCGTCATCGGCCTGACCCGCACCGCCGCCCACGACTTCGGCCCACTCGGCATCCGCGTCAACGTGCTGGCCCCCGGCCCGACCGAGTCCCCCATGCTCGACGAGCTGCGCCGCACGATCCCCGGCGGCGTCGAGGCGCGGATCAACGCCACCCCGCTGCGCAAGGCGGGAACGGGCGCGGAGGTCGGTGCCACCGCGGCGTTCCTGCTGAGCGACCACGCGAGCCACCTCAGCGGCGTCGTGCTGCCCGTGGACGGCGGGTTCACCGCCTGACGGTCGCGGGATCACCTGGCCACCACGCGGCGGCCGGCGGCCGAAGGGTTACACGTGCGCGAGAACGGGTAACGCGCAGGCATGAACCGACTGGCCGTGGTCGACATCGATGGCACGCTCGTGGACACGAACTACCACCACGCGGTGGCCTGGGTGCGGGCGTTCCGCGACGTGAAGGTGGTCGTGCCGGCGGCGAGGGCGCACCGCGCCATCGGCATGGGGGGCGACCGGCTGGTCACCGAGGTCGCCGGCGAGCAGGTCGAGGCCGAGCACGGTGACGCGGTCCGCGAGGCGTGGGCCGCCCACTTCAACGAGATGCTCGACGAGATCGAGCCCCTCGAGGGCGCGCACGAGTTCCTGACCGCACTGCGCGAGGCCGGCTACACGGTGGTGCTGGCGAGCTCGGGCAAGTCGGACCACATCGACCGCTACCTCGACGTGGTCGGCGCGCGGGAGCTGGTGCACGGCTGGACCACCGCGGAGGACGTGTCGAAGACCAAACCGGCCCCCGACCTGCTGACCGCCGCCATCGACAAGGCCCCGGACCCGGACGCCGAGACCGTCGCCATCGGCGACTCGGTGTGGGACTGCCGGGCCGCCAAGAAGATCCACGTCCCCACCGCGGGCGTGCTCACGGGCGGCTTCGGCGCGGCGGAGCTCACCGACGCGGGCGCGGCGGTGGTGTACGAGAACCTGCCGGAGCTGTGCGCCAACCTCGACGAGCTGCCCACCGCCGTTCCCCAACGGGGGTAGTTCGCCCGCCGAGGGCGGCGACGAGGGCCTGACAGCGGGCGCCGGCACCCCGCTGTCGGTGTCGCTGACCACGGGAACGGACGAACTCCACCCGTCACTCCTCCTCGCGGGAGGGCACCACGACGACCTTTCCGGTGGCCTGGTCGTCCTCCATGTAGCGGTGGGCCGCGACGATGTCGTCCAGGCCGAAGACGCGGTCGACGTTGGGTCGGTAGACGCCTGTCTCGACCTCGTGGACGACCCGTCGCAGCGCGGCCGCGCCCGCGCTCCCCCTGATGGTGTCGCTGTGGAAGGCGGTGAGCCTGGTCCCGGTCGGGATCATCGCGATCGGCTCGAAGTCGGGGAGCAGCCAGCCGCTGAGCGAGCCCGACACGCACACCGTCCCACCACGACGGACGAGGCGGAGCGAGTCCAGCACGGTGTTCGTCCCGACGAGGTCGAGGACGTGGTCCGGTCCCTGCGGCCAGACCGTGTGCACGCGCGCCGCGAGCGATCCCCCCTCGTCGAGCAGCACGTGGTCGACGCCGGCAGCGGCCAGCGCGGCCACCTTGTCCGCGCGCCGGGTCGTGGCCGCGGTCTCGACGCCGTAGCCCGCGGCGATCGACGCCGCGGCCATCCCGACCGACGACGTCCCGCCGCGGATGAGCAGCCGCCCCGTGGCGCCCGGCCCGATCCCCAGCGCCTCCAGCGATCCGTACGCGGTCAGGTAGGACTCGGGCAGCGCGGCCAGCACCTCCCAGGGCAACGTGGTGGACACGGGCAGGAGCAGCGAGTTCGGCAACAGCGCGTACTCCGCGTACCCGCCGTCGAACGCACGGCCCATCTCCCCCATCACCGCGGCGACGGTCTGCCCGACCGCCAGCGCGGGGTCGGTCGTGGCCGCCAGGACGCCGACGCACTCGATCCCGAGCACGCGCGGGAACGTCACGTTCGGGGAGTGTCCCTGGCGGGTCCGCAGCTCCGACCGGTTCAGGCCGGCGCCCTTCACCCGCACCAGGCTCCAGCCGTCCCGGACCGCCGGGGTCGGCAGCTCGCGGATCTCCAGCACCTCGGGGCCACCCGGCCGAACACAGACCGCCGCACGCATCGTCGTCCTCACCTCGAAGCCGTCCTGCCTGTCCATCGCCATGCCCAAGAACATACCTTCATCAAGGTTTTTTCAGTGACCAGTAGTCTCGTACCGGCAGGGAGATAGGTCACGTTGAGCCACAAACCTTTGTCACGGTATTTTCAGGGCAGCGATTCGGAAGGTCGGTCCAGTCCGTGAGCAACTCACCGTCCGCTGGCACATCCCGCGGAGCCGTGCGGTCCAAGCCCAAGCAGGACAGGGCCGTGCGGACTCGAGCCGCCGTGCTGACGGCGGCGGCGGAGCTGTTCGCCGAGCGCGGGTATCCCCACACCTCCGTCGCCGACGTCGCTGAGCGGGTCGGCATGACGCCGGGGGCGGTGTACTTCCACTTCCGCGACAAGAAGGACATGGCGGTCGAGGTGGTGCGGGAGCTGTTCCGGCGTTGGCTGGCGCTGACCGAGCGGGTGCGCGAGGAGGGTCACCCGCCGCTGGAGACCGCCCGCGTGCTGATGGACAGGTTGGTCGGCAGCTTCCTGGCGGACGTCTTCGTCATCGCCGGCACCCGCCTCCAGGCCGAGCGCTCGTTGATCGGCACCACGCTGCCCCCGCCCTACCTCGAGTCGATCTCCTCGATGGCCGGGATACTCGCGCAGGCCCGCGGGGCCGGCCAGCTCCGCACGGGGGTCGACCCCGAGGCCGCCGCGCGGACGATCGTCGCGACGGCCTTCGGCACCCAGCACATCTCCGGTGTCCTGCACCAGCACGCCGACCTGCTGGAGCGCTGGGCCGAGACGCGGGACCTGCTCTTCTACTCCATCGCCGCCGACCCCGTCGCGGCCTCGTGACCGCGCTCGGCGCCGGCGCGGACGGGGTCTTCTACCGCCGCGATGTCGCCGTGGCCGCGACGGTTTCCTCGGACTCCGCCGCGGCCGTCGGCGCCTGGCGCACTCCCGGGTGCGCGAACACGAAGACGACCAGGACCGCGAGCACGCCGGCGGCGAGGAGGTAGGGCACGGTCGGGGCGATCTCGTACAGGCTGGTGGCCAGGAGCGGGCCGAGCGTGTAGGTGAGCGCGTTGGTGGAACCGATCAGCCCGGCCACGGCACCCTGCTCCTCACGGGTGGTCAGGAGTGTCGGCGCGGACACGAAACCGGGTGTGCCGAAGCCCAGACCGGCCCCGAGCAGGGCGACGCCGACGCTGAGCAGGAGCGCGCTCGGGGCGACGGTCACGACGACGATGCCGCCGGCCATGAGGACCGCGCCGGTCCGGATGAGGCGCAGCGGCGCCCAGCCCAGCCGGGGGACGGCGAAGGCCTGGGCGAAGACGATCGCGCCCGCACCGGCCAGCATGACCAGACCGGTCGCGCGTCCGGTCTCCTGTGCGGTGAGGTGCAACCTGTCCTGCAGGAGGAAGCCGATCGTCATCTGCACGATGGTGAAGGCGAGGCTCAGGCCGAACCCCGTGGCCAGGAACGGCCACAGGCGGCGGTCGAAAGGGCTGATCTTCGCCGAGACGGGCCGGGCCAGGTGGGTTTTCGGCTTGGGCAGGCCGGTCCACACCAGGACCGCGATCACGGCCAGGATGGCCGGTGCGACGTAGATCGGCGCGAGGAGACCGGCGAAGCTCAGCAGTCCGCCGAGCGCCGGTCCGGTGGCCGAGCCCAGACCCGACGCCGCGCCCAGCATGGACATGCCCCGCACCCGTTCGTCGGTGCCGGAGGTCACGTCGGCCACGTACGACTGCGCGGTCACCCCGATCCCGGCCCAGGCGAAGCCGAACACCACGCCACGGCTGAGCAGGACCAACGTGAACAGCAGCGGCACGGCGAGCGCGCCGGTCACCCCGACGTGGGCGACGAACGCGAACGCCAGCAGCCCGGTCATCGCACCGAGGAGCGCGACCAGCAGCACCAGCCGGTGCCCCCAGGACGTGGTGCGACGCCCCCAGAACGGGCTGGCCAGCACGACGCCGGACGCGCTGACGGTCCACACGACGCCCAGTGCCAGCTCGCTGAACCCGAACTCGCGGGCCAGCGGGGCGAGGATCGGGTTGACCATCTGCTGCCCGGCCACCAGGCCGAAGATGGCCAGGCACACCAACAGTATCGGCCGCCTAGCGGCGGCCTCGGCCCCAGTGCTCACCACGTGCCTCCGTACTCGATGCGGCCGGGCCGCTCATTTCCTTCCCCTCCCGTTACCGCTCCCAAGGGATCGATTCCCACGCAGCCGGAGACCATAGTGGTCGCGCGGCGGCACATTCTGGTTATTCCCAAGACCAGAAAGCGATTCAGCATGGTATTTGCGCACGCGATCAAATGGTGGAAAACCGCTCACCTTCCGCACTACTGTGCGGCTGTCCCCACCAGGGCTGGGTCAGTCGGGAGTGGTCTTTGTGGTTTCGGTGATCGTCGCCTCGCCCCCGGTGTTCGGTGAAACGGTGCCCATGCTGGAGTTCGCGGCCGGCCTGGTGCGGCGGGGGCACTCGGTGACCGCGTTGCTCGGCTCCCGGTTCGCCGAGTCGGCGAGGGCCGCCGGCGCGCGGTACGTGCCACTGCCCGAGAACGCCGACTATGACGACCGTCTACTCCTGGGCGCGAACCCGGAGCGGAACGCGCTGCCGCCCGGCCCCGAACAGTTCAACTGGGACCTCACCAACGTGTTCGTGGCCGGGATGAACGGCCAGCACGAGGCCGTGCAGCGCCTCCTCGACGAGGAGCCCGACGCCGCGCTGCTCTGCACCTCGCTGTTCGTCGGCGCGTGGCCGGTCGCGCTCGGCGCTCCCGGCCGGCGGCCCCGCAGGTGGGTGTCCGTGGCGGCGGCCGCGATCTGCGCCGGGGACGACGCGACGACGGTCTTCGGTCCCCTCCCTGGCCTGCGCGGCGAGGAGGCGGTGCGGGCGCACCGCGCGGCCAACGCCGAGTTCCACGCGATGCTGACGTCGACGACGAGTGCCGCGCGGGACAGGCTGACCGAGCTCGGCGCCACCGAGCCCGTGCCGGACTTCTACACGGCCGTGTACTCCCTGCCGGACGTCGTCGCCGCGCTCACGGTGCCGGAGTTCGACTTCCCCCGCGTCGCGCCGACCCCCGCGTTCACCTACGCGGGCATCCTGCCGCCCCACCCCGGCAACGACCCGCGGAAGCCGCCGTGGTGGGACGAGCTCGACGGGGAGCGCCCGGTCGTCGTCGTCACGCAGGGCACCACCGCGAACGGCGATCTCACCCAGCTCCTCGAACCGACGCTGCTGGCCCTGGCGGACATGGACGTCCTCGTCATCGCCACCGTGTGCCGCGACGTGTCCGCGCTGGGCATCGACCCGCCCGCCAACGCGCGGGTGGCGGAGTACGTCCCCTTCGACTCGCTCCTCCCCCGGGCCGACCTGCTCATCACCAACGGCGGCGCGGGCGGCACCCAGACCGCCCTCGCCGCGGGCGTGCCGGTCGTGATGTGCGGTACCACGGAAGAGAAACCGATGAACGCCGCCCGCGTCGCGTACCACCGGCTCGGCATCGACCTGAAGACGGCGACGCCGTCACGGGAGCAGATCGTCGAGGCGGTCACGACCGTCCTCGGCGATCCCTCCTATCGGGAGGCGGTGCGCCGGGTGAGCGCGTCCTACGCGGCGCACGACCCGATCACGACCGTGGAGGCACTCCTGCGCTGAGCGGCCGCCTACGCGCCCCGCTCGGCGGCAACCGGTTCGGCGGCGGCCGGCGCGATGGGCCAGATGGCCAGGATGCGGTCCAGCTCGGCCGGGTTCGGCCGTTGGAAGTACAGCACCTCGTGCCGCGTCGCCGCGGTCTGCACGAGGGCGCACAGCTCCGGATCGGCCAGGTGGTCGACGATCAGCAGGTTCGTGTCCGCCGCGTGCCGCTCCAGGCAGGCCACGACGTCGTCCCTGTTGCCCTCGTCGACCTCGATCAGCTTGTAGCGCTCCCCGGGCAGCCGTCCGTGCAGTGCGCGGACGGCGAACTCCAGGCGCAGCGCGCACTCCACCCAGCTCGACTGGTTCGCGGCCGGGTTGACCGACGGCTCGATGACCCACTGCGCCGCGACCTCGGGCTCGGGGTGCTTCGCGACGAAGTGCGTCAGGTTGCGCAGCCACTCACCGTGCATGCGGGCGTCGATGGCCTGGCGGTGCTGGTGGTAGACAACGGCTTCCGGCACATAGGCGAAGGCAAGCCCTTTCCGGTGCAGGCGGTAGCCGAGCTCGGAGTCCTCCAGGCCCCAGCCGGTGAAGTCCTCGTCGAAGCCGCCGACGTCGAGCAGGTGCTCCCGCCGTACGGACGCGTTGCAGCTGAACATGTGGTGCCAGCTGGTCGCCAGGTTGTTGAGGTTGTGGGAAAGCACGCCGAGCACCGCATCCCGCGTGTCCCGCTTCACCACCAGCGCGGCCGGGTCGTCGGCCAGGGCGCCGGCGAGGTCGCCCGAGTCGACCACCTGGCCGGAAAGGTGGTGGCGCGGCCCGATCACCACCAGGTCGTGCCGCAGGCGGTGCAGCCGTGCGTGCTGGGCGAGGAACCCGGGCGGCGCGATCTCGTCGGCGTCGACCATGACGATGACATCGCCGGTCGCCGCGCGGATCCCGGTGTTGCGCGCCCTGGACCGGCCGGAGGACTCGGTTCTGGGCAGGTGGAGGTAGTGGATCGGCACGCGCCAGCTGGCGTCGTTCACCACCGCACCGGTCTCATCGGTGGAACCGTCGTCCACGACAACGACATCGTAGGAGTCACCCGGGGCCAGCGCCTGGGAATCCAGTGACCGCAAGCAGGTTCGCAGACCACGAGCGGCGTTGTACGCGGGAACCACCACACTGAGCCGCGTCAACTCGCTTCTCCCGCCTCGGGGGGCCACGGTGTCGGCGGCGATGGTAGGGGTGGCGAGCCGAACGCGTCAACCGGTGCGACCGCCACCGCCGGCAGCGCGAGCGGTGTCCCCTAGGCTACGCCGCGTGTTCGCTGACACGGCATCTCCGCTTTCGGTACTCCACCGGTGGCCCGCCTTCCCCGCTCCGGTCAAGGACACGGCGTTGGCGGCGGTGTTCGCGGTGCTGGCGTTCGTGCCAACGGTGTCCCACCTCGGTCCGGAGATCGGTGATCTGCCAGGACATCCGGCCGGCACGGCCGGCACGGCGATCGCCCTGGCGCTGACCCTGGCGATGTGCCTGCCGTTGGCGCTGCGGACCCGCCGGCCCGGCGTGTGCCTCCTGGTCGTCGGCGGCGCGTTCGCGGTCGACCAGGTGCTGGGTTATCCGGACACCTTCAGCAAGGTGGGTCTTCTCCTGTCGCTGTACGCCGCCGGGGCGCACCTGTCCCGGTTCCGCCGAGGGCTGGCCGCGGTGGTGACCGCCGGGTATGCGCTGCTCGCGGTCGTGTTGCACGAGTTGGGCTCCCCGCAACGGTTCCTGGACTTCCTCGCGTTCTACCTCGTCATGGCGGTGATCTGGTCGAGCGGCACCGGTGTGCGCCGGTGGCGTGCGGAGGCGGCCGAACGCACGCGGCTGGCCGTGGCGTTGGCCGCGGCCGCCGAACGGGCCCGCATCGCCCGCGAGCTGCACGACGTGGTCACCCACCACGTGACCGCCATGGTGGTCCAGGCCGACGCGGCACAGTTCCAGCTCGACGCCGCGCCGGCACGCGTCGGCGGAGGGCTGGACGCGATCAGCGAGACCGGCCGCCGCGCGCTGAGCGAGCTGCGAACACTGCTCGGCGTACTCGGCACGCCCGAGGGCACCCCGACCACGAACCCGACTCCCGCCACGAACCCGGCCACGAGCCCGACTCCGACCGTGGGCCGGTTCGGGGAGCTGGTCGAACAGGCGCGGTTGTCGGGGCAGCCCGTCGAGTGGACCGAACAGGGCGTCGGGCGGCGGCGGTCCGTCGAGGTCGAGCTGGCCGCGTACCGCGTGGTGCAGGAGACGCTCACCAACGCGATGAAGTACGCGACGGGCCGCCCGACCACAGTCCTCGTCCGGCACGCCGACGAGCGCATCGAGATCGAGGTGACCACCGCCGGCCCCACCACCGTGGCCCCGCCGTTCGTTTCGGGTGGGCGCGGCCTGTCGGGGCTGCGGGAACGAGTGCGGCTGCTCGAAGGTGAGCTGGAGACCGCCACCCAGCCGGACGGCGGTTTCCGTGTCCTGGCGCGGATCCCGGCCGGCGCCGACGCGTGAGCGCCACTCGTGGCACCGCCGGCCCGGCCGATCGGCCGGGCCGGCGGTGCGGCGAGGATCAGGTGCGGATCAGACGAGGTCGAACCGGTCCAGCTCCATGACCTTGGTCCAGGCCGCGACGAAGTCGCTCACGAACTTCTCGTGGGCGTCCTGGCTGGCGTAGACCTCCGCGAGTGCGCGGAGCTGGGAGTTGGAGCCGAAGATGAGGTCGACCGCGGTGGCGGTCCACTTCAGCTCGTCGGTGGCCGAGTCGCGGATCTCGTACACGTTCTCCTCGGACTCCGACGCCTTCCACCGGGTGCCCGGCGAGAGCAGGTTGACGAAGAAGTCGTTGCTCAGCACGCCGGGCCGGTCGGTGAGGACGCCGTGGCGGATGCCGCCGGTGTTGGCGCCGAGGGAGCGCAGACCGCCGACGAGGACGGTCATCTCGGGCGCGGTCAGGTTGAGCATGTACGCGCGGTCGACGAGCAGCACCTCCGGCTGGAGCTTCTCGCCGGCACGCAGGTAGTTGCGGAACC
>NZ_JBJMIE010000834.1:0-4750 GCF_045807065.1 Actinophytocola sp.
CCACCAACGCGTACGTGCCGCCGACCACCAGTTGGTTGGCGGCCTTCACGGTCTGCCCGGAGCCCGCCGGACCCACGTGCACGGCCCTGCCGAGCGGGCCGAAGACGGCCTGCGCCGCCGAGAAATCCTCCGCACCGCCACCGACCATGATGGACAGCACGCCGTCGACCGCGCCCTTCTCGCCGCCGGAGACCGGGGCGTCCAGCACGCGGATGCCGCGCGCCGCGCCGGCTGCCGCGAGCCCGCGCGCCGTTTCCGGGCGGATGCTGCTCATGTCGATGTAGAGGGTGCCGGGCTTGGCGCTGTCGAGCACGCCGCCGTCGCCGAGTGCCACCGCCTCGACCTGCGGGTGGTTCGGCAGCATGGTGATCACGACGTCGGCCTCGGCGGCCGCCTGCCCCGGCGAGGACGCCACGGTGCCGCCCGTCGCGGACAGCCGTTCCAGCGCCGCGGGCACCACGTCGAACCCGACGACCTCGAACCCCGCGTCGAGCAGGTTCGCCGCCATGGGGCCGCCCATGACGCCAAGCCCGATGAAGCCGATGACGCCGCTCACGCCGCCCCCTCGCAGGCTCGGCGCCGGCGTTCGTCGGCGTGGTGCCGACGGTTCGCTCCGTAAACTCCGCTCACAGTCAAGGCATTGCCTCCAACCAGCTGAAACTCTCTTCGCTTGGCCCGACCGGCTTGTACTCGAGACCGACGTGCCCGTCGTATGGGCTGTCGGCCAGCTGGCGCAGGATCGCCGCGTAGTCCAGCTCTCCGGTCCCGGGTTGCCCTCGGCCGGGCACGTCGGCGATCTGCACGTGCCCGAACCGGTCCGCGTGGTTCGCGATGAGCGCGGACAGGTCCTCGCCCATCCGTCCGAGGTGGTAGAAGTCCGCGAGGAACGCCGTGCCCGGCACCTGGTCGAGGAGCTGGAACGCCTGCGCGGACGAGGTGATCGGGTACCGGGTGTTCTCGAACGAGTTGAGCGCCTCGACGACCACCGTCGCGCCGACGCCGCCGGCCGCCTTCGCCGCCAGCGCGAGGTTCTCCAGCGCCAGCTCCGGGTCGGTGTCGTCGGTCCGGTTGCCGTACAGGGCGTTCAGCGTCCGGCAGCCGAGGCGTTCGGCGAAACCCACGGCCACGTCGATGTTGTCCCGGAAGCGCCGGCTCGTGGCCGGCGACGAGAGCAGGCCGCGGTCCCCGGACGGCATGTGCCCCCCGTCGAAGTTCAACCCGACCAGCTGGACGCCGGCCTCGGTGACGGCGCCGGCCAACCGGTCCAGTTCGGCGTCGGCGGGGGTCGGGCCGTCGAACGGCCACCACATCTCGACGGCGTCGAAGCCCGCGCGGGCCGCGGCGGCAGGGCGTTCGAGCATGGGCAGCTCGGTGAACAGGATGGACAGGTTGACGTCGTAGCGCATGGCGCCCCTCCTAGGGAACCAGCTGGGCCAGGCTCGCCCTGGCCAGCTCGGCGGTGTCCGAAGGAGTCTTGCCGACTTTGACGCCAGCCGCCTCCAGCGCCTCCTTCTTGGCGGCCGCGGAACCGGACGAGCCCGAGACGATGGCGCCGGCGTGGCCCATGGTCCTGCCCTCCGGCGCGGTGAACCCGGCGACGTAACCCACGACCGGTTTGCTCACGTACTCCGTGACGAACGCGGCGGCCCGCTCCTCGGCGTCGCCGCCGATCTCGCCGATCATGACGATCAGCTCCGTCTGCGGGTCGGCCTCGAACGCGGCCAGCGCGTCGATGTGCGTGGTGCCGATGATCGGGTCGCCGCCGATGCCCACCGCCGTCGAGAAACCGATGTCCCGCAGCTCGTACATCAGTTGGTAGGTCAGCGTTCCCGACTTGGAGACGAGCCCGATGCGCCCCGGGCCGGTGATGTCGGCGGGGATGATGCCCGCGTTGGACTTGCCCGGGCTGATCACGCCGGGACAGTTCGGGCCGATGATCCGGGTCCTGCCGCCGGTCGACAGGGCGTGCGCCCAGAACGCCGCGGTGTCGTGCACCGGGATGCCCTCGGTGATCACGACGCACAGCCCGATGCCCGCGTCGACGGCCTCGACCACCGCGCCCTTCGCGAACTTCGGTGGCACGAACACCACGGTCGTGTCGGCGCCGGTCCGCGCCATGGCGTCGGCGACCGAGTCGAACACCGGCAGGGTTCTGCCGCCGGTCTCGACGCTCCGGCCGCCCTTGCCGGGTGTCACGCCACCCACCACGTCGCTGCCGGCGGCGAGCATCCGCGCGGTGTGCTTGCGGCCCTCCGCGCCGGTCATGCCCTGCACGATGATCCTGCTGGCCTCGGTGAGGAAGACGGCCATGTCTCAGGCTCCCTTCGCGGCGAACCGCGCCGCGGTACGTGCCGCCTCGTCCATGCTGTCCAGCCGCAGCAGCCCGGGAAGCGCCGCACCGTCGAGGATGCGGCGCCCCTCCGCGGCGTTGTTGCCGTCGAGCCGCACCACCACCGGCTTGTTCACCGACGCGAGCAGCTCGAACGCCCGCACGATCCCGTCCGCGACCGCGTCGCAGGCCGTGATCCCGCCGAACACGTTGACGAACACGGACTTCACGTCCGGGTCGGACAGGACGATCTCCAGCCCGTCGGCCATGATCTCGGCGGACGCCCCGCCGCCGATGTCGAGGAAGTTGGCCGGCTCGACCCCACCGAACTCCGCACCGGCGTAGGCCACGACGTCCAGTGTGGACATCACCAGCCCGGCGCCGTTGCCGATGACGCCGACCTCGCCGTCGAGCTTGACGTAGTTGAGGTGCTTGGCCTTCGCCCTGGCCTCCAGGGGGTCCTCGGCCTCGGCGTCGACGAGGTCCGCGTGGTCGGGATGGCGGAACGCCGCGTTGTCGTCGAGCGTGACCTTCCCGTCGAGGGCCAGGACCGCGTCGTCCCGGTCGCGGACGAGCGGGTTCACCTCGACGAGCGTGGCGTCCTCGGCGACGAACGTCTCCCAGAGCGCGACCACGACCGCGGCGGCCTGGTCGCGGATGTCCTCGGGGAACCGCGCGGCGGCGAGGATCTCCCTGGCCTTGGCCAGATCCACACCCTCGTTGGGGTCGACGGGAACCCTGGCCAGGGCCTCGGGCCGCTCGACGGCGAGCTGCTCGATCTCCACGCCGCCCTCGGCGCTCGCCATGGCGAGGAACGTGCGGTTCGCGCGGTCGAGCAGGAACGAGAGGTAGTACTCCTCGGCGATCGCGGCGGCGGGTGTGACGAGTACCCGCCGGACGGTGTGGCCCTTGATGTCCAGCCCGAGGATGTCCTCGGCCCTGGCACGCGCCTCGTCGGGGTCGGCGGCGACCCTGACGCCGCCGGCCTTGCCGCGGCCACCCGCCTTCACCTGTGCCTTGATCACGACCGGCACACCGAACTCGGCGGCGGCCTCCCCGGCTCCCACGGCGTCGGTCACCACGCGCTGACCGGGACCGACCGGCACACCGTGCGCCGCGAACAGGTCCTTCGCCTGGAACTCGTACAGGTCCACGGGCCCGCCTTCCTGGGAGTGTGACCGCGACCACGATATGTTGTAGACTGTATGCAGTATGGAACCGCTTGTCTAGGGAGGGGTCCGTGATGAGCACCTCACCTGCGTCACTCGAATTTCTGGGCCGTCGCTTCGCCATAGGACCGCCGGCACACGAACTGCTCGGCCGGCCGCGCACGTGGCCGCTGCGGGCGTGCTGGGCGGCGATGGCCGCGATCGGGATCCTGCAGTACGGCTTCGGCTCGCTCGTGCCGTCGCTGGTCGACCGGGGCTGGGTACCGCTCGACGTGTTCTGGCTGCTGGCGACGTGGACGGTCTTCCAGGCCGGGGCGGGCTTCCCGATCGCCTACCTGCGCGAGCGCGGCCGCGTCGCGCCACGCACGGCGATGATCGCGGGCGCCGTGCTGCTGCCCCTCGGGCCGCTCGCCCTGACCCAGGGCTCGGAACTCGTTGCCCTGCTCGGCTATTCGGTGCTCAGCGGCACCGGGGCCGGCATCGTGTACGCGACGTGCTCGTCGACGGTCGCGAAGTGGTATCCCGAACGGCAGGCGGCCACGGTGAGCCTGGCGACGGGTGCCTTCGCGTACGGCTCGGTGCCGTTCGCCGTCGCGTTCCTGTTCGCGCCAACCGGTCCCGCGCTGACCGTCACCGCCGCACTGGTCCTCGCGGTCGTGCTGGTGGCGGGCCTGTCGCTGGTCGACCCGCCCGCGCACTGGTGGCCGCCGGAGGTGGATCCCCGGGACTGGACGCTCGACCGCCGGCGGAGCCCGGTGCGCGCCGTGCGGCAGTACTCGCCCCGCGAGGCCATGCGGACCGGCGTCGCGCCGTTGATGTACCTGATCCTGTTCGTCGCCAGCGCGGTCTCGTTGTTCGACGTGACGTTCCTGGCGACGCTGGGCGCCACCACCGGCGCGGCGCTCGTGGTGGTGGCCGTGGGCACCGGGGTGTTGTTGGCCGCCAACGGCGCCGGGCGCGCGGTGGCCATCCGGGTGTCGGACCGGGTCGGCCGGACCAGGACGCTGGCCTGGGTGCTGGCCGTGCTCGGGTTCGGGCAGCTGTGCCTGGCGAGCGCGGCCAGCACGGGGTCGGCGGCCATGCTCGTCTTCGCGACGGTGTTCGCCGGCATGGGCGGCGGGGCGTTCTACCCCCTGTTCGCGTCGCTGGTCCGGGAGTTCTTCGGCGACCAGAGCGCGGGTGCCCGCCGGACCCACGCGGCCGTCTACAGCGCGAAGGCGTTCGGCGGTGTGCTGGGCGTCGGTGCCGGCGC
>NZ_JBJMIE010000835.1:0-16959 GCF_045807065.1 Actinophytocola sp.
CCGCCGCAGCGCGACCGAGGTCAACGCGCGCAATGGCGACGCGGTCGCGCGGGTGGTCAAGACCGCGCTCGCCGACGCCGACCTCGACCTGCCCGACCTGGCGCGGATCTGCGCGCCGCACTACGGGCGCCGGCTCGTCGAGACGCAGGTCCTGCGGCCGCTGGGCATAACCGAGGACCGGACGATGACCGAGCTGGGCCTGCGGGTGGGCCACCTCGGCGCGAGCGACCAGATCGTGGCGCTGGACCACTTGCTGCGCGGCGGCGAGGTGGCCGTCGGCGACCACGTGCTGCTGCTGGGCATCGGCGTCGGGATGACGTGGACGGCGGTACTGCTGGAACTCCGGTGAGCCGCACGACGCTTCGCGGGTCGAGGATGTCCTACCGCGGGCCGCTCCCCACAGCTCGGGCAGTACCGCCGGCTCGCCTGGCGTACGGAGTCCGGGGCGCTAGCTCTCGTTCGGCAGGTCCAGGAGGGTGAGCCCGAGGTCCTTGCGGTAGCGGCGGCGCAGCTGGGTGAGCGACTCGGTCACCATCACCTCCAGGGTGGGGCGCACGGTGGCCGCCAGGAGGTGGCCGCCGCGGGTGGTGCCGTCGCGCAGGCCCAGGACCACGTGCGCGTGCAGGGCCAGCTCGCCCCCGTCGTCGCGGCCGATGTCGCCGACCAGTGACAGCAGCTCGGTCTGCTCGTCCACCGCGTTGCGCACGTACTCCCTGGTCTCGAGGTCGAAGAAGCCGAGCGTGGTCGAGCCGAAGCCGCCGAAGGCCGTCACCGCCGCGGCCTCCACGCGGTTCTTCGCCGCGAACCTGACCAGGGAGTCGGTCACGGAGTCCTCCGCGTCGAGCGCCACCACGAAGGAGCGTGGCGGCCCGGCGTCCAGCTGTGCGAACCCGACCATGTGATCACCGCCCAGTGCGTCATGTCTGCCGGAGGCGTGCCCACTCCGGCCGCGCGGAAAACCCGAGCGATGTCCACGAGTGGGCGCCCGCTGGGTTCTTCGTCGTGCGCTCGGCGTTCGGGAAGATCGGTGACGCCTACAGCTCCACGTTCTACGACAGCTTCGGCAACGTCCACCACTCGCGCCTGGAGATCGACAGCGACGTGCTCAGGAGCCTCACGCGGGCACGGCGTGGAGGATCGAGACCGGCATCGCGTGCACGTCGGTGATGGATACCAGGCTCAGTTCCGCCGCCGCGAACAGTCGGCGGAACTGGGCCTCCGTGCGCTCGTGTCCGGGGAGGACCGTCATCATCAGCAGGTCCAACGCCTTGGCCTGGTGGGGGACGTCGCCGGCCGGCAGGACCGCGTCGAACACCAGGATCCGGCCGCCGTCGCGCACCGCGGCGCGGCAGTTGCGCAGGATGCGTACGCAGGTCGGGTCGTCCCAGTCGTGCATGATCCGCTTCACCAGGAGGACGTCGCCCGGCGGCACCGCGTCCAGGAAGTCCCCCGCGACCGGCTGCCAGCGGTCCGCGAGGTCGGCCGCGGCCGTCAGCCGGTTGCCGCCGAGGACATGGGCCTGGTCGAACAGGACTCCGCGCGTGGCCGGGTTGGCGCGCAACACCTCCAGCAGAAGACCGCCCTGGCCGCCACCCACGTCGACGACGGTCGCTCCCGGCGGGATGTCGCAGGCGGCCGCGACCGGTCCGTTCTCCACGTCCGACCAGGCCGCCATGCCGTCGTGGAACCCGGCGACCGCCTGCGGGTCGCGGGCGTAGTACTCGAACATCGGCATGCCGAAGACGCGGTCGAACGACGGTGTGGCGTCGCGGGTGCTTTCGACTATCTCGCCGGCCGAGCGCCACATCGCGGGCTCGGTCATCATCAACACCGCCGCACGCACGGAGATCGGCGCCGTCGTGCACAACGCGGCAGCCGGTGGCGTCAACCGGAAGCGGCCCGGTTCCTGCTCGCTGAACACCCCCTTGGTCGCGAGCAGCCGCAGCACGCGGTGGATCGCGGATGCCGCGTAACCGGTCAGTTCCGCCAGTTCGTCTGCTGTGCGGGGGCCGTCGCGCAGGTGGTCGGCGAGGTTGGTGGCGGCCGCCGCTCGCAACGCCGCCGCGTACATGTAGCCGACGATCTCGTCGAGGATGAAGGCCGCGGCCTCGTTCTCGGTGCTGAATCTCCCGGCTCCGGTGTCGTCCATGACATGTCTCCCGCCTGCGACCCGAACCACCAGTTTCGCGCACGAGGGCAACCCGTGGCGTGCGGAAGACGGCGCTCAGCTACTCGGGACCGCGCCCGGGGGAACGCGGTCGCGTGGAATGCTGAACGTGACGAGGAAATGTGCCGCGGCGATGCAGCGCGCGTTCGTGTTGCCGGTGAGCTTCGCGGTGAGCGAGCGCTGCTGGACGATCAGCACCGCGCCGTCCTCCGCGCAGCCGCCCAGTACGAACGTGAACCCGCGCCGGTCGGCCGCGGGCCGGGCGTCGAGGGCAGTCCGCGCGCGGTCGAGGTTGGTGCTCGCCGCGCCTTCCAGCACGTGCGACAGTTCGGCCGCGCCATCCGTGTCGAGCTCCGCCGGCGGCACGTCGTCGAGGGCCGCCGCCGGACCGAGTTCGACGAACGCGTCCAGGCGGCCGGGGCCGGCCGGACTCAGTGGTGCGCGGCCGCCGATCGTCCGCACCCCGCGCAACAGGCCGGGCGCGACCGCGAACTGGGCGACTGGCCCGATCTCGCCCGTGCACCCGGCCTCGGCCGGCTTGTCACCGCCGCTGAACCGCGCGGTCAGGTCGTCGCCGGTGCGGACCAGTTCGGCCCGCGTCGGCGTGGTGCAGCCGGTCACGCCGGTGACCACCACATAACGCTCGCCCGGCCGGGCCTTGACCGCGTCGGTGGCCGCCGAACCCGCCGCGAACCAGCCCTGGAACGCCCCCACGTCGACCGGCGCGTCGCTGATCGCCCCGAGCGTCTCGGGCGCGTGCCCGGCGGGCTCGAAGGAGACGAGCCGCGCCGGGACGACCTCGCCACCCCCGCCCGGGCCGGCCGCCGGTTCGCTCGCCGGGCTGCCGCCGCACGCCGCCGTGACGGCGGCGACCACCACCGGCACCGCCATCCGAATGCCCTTCATACCCGAGTGGACGGCGTCCGGCCCGGTTCCGGTTGCACCGCCCGCGACGTGGGGCTCAGAAAAGCGCGGCGATCACCTCGCCGAGCTCGCGGCGGCCGGTGATGCCCAGCTTGCGGTACGCGCCCGAGAGGTGGAACTCGATGGTCCGGACGGTGAGGCACAGTTCGGCCGCTATCTGCCTGTTGCTGTGCCCGGCGGCCGCGAGCCGCGCGATCTTGGCCTCCTGCCTGGTGAGTTCGGTGCCCCCGCCCGGCGCCAGCGAACCGTCGAGTGCCGACCTGATGCGCCGCGACCACCGGGTGAGGCCACTCGCGCCCGCCAGGACGTTCGCCTCCCGCAGCTTCGCCCGGGCCGCCCCGCGGTCGTGCCGCCTGCCGAGCATGAGCCCCAGGTCGTACAGCGCCCAGATCTGTTCGTTCCGCAGCCGTGCCACGTCCAGCAACCGCACGGCGTCGGCCAGCAGGTCGGCGTCCGCGCGCAACAGGGCCACCGGGTGCAGGGCGGCGCCGACGGCCGCGGGGGAGCCCCAGCGCCGCGCCGCCACCAGCTCGTCGTGCGCGAGCGCCGACGCGAGATCCACCCGACGGATCGCCAGTGCGGCCAGTGCCGCCCGGGAGCGCCACGCGACCACGGCGGGACTCACGACCCGCGACTCGGACAACCGCCTGCCGCACGCCAGGAACTCGTCCACCGCCTTCTCGAACCGGTTGGCGGCCAGGTGAACCGCGGCGCGTGCGGCGAGCACCGCGGGGACCTCCGCGTGGCCCGGCACGAGCAGGTCGTGATCGGCGAGGAGCGACTCCGCGCGGCGCACGTCGCCGCGTTGGGCCAGCATCTCGACCAACGACGCGACCGCTGGCACCCGCACGGCCCGCGCCGGTTCCCGGAGCAGGCCGGAGACCGCCTCGACCGAGCCGGCGCAGTCACCGGTGCGGTACCGGATCCGCGCCCGCAGCAAGATGAAACCCTGCCGCACGGCCACCTCCGCGTGCCACCGGACCGCCGCCGCGGCACAGTGCGCCTCCGCCGACGACAGGTCACCCGCGTACGCCAGCGTCAGCACGGCGTGCCGGTGGCACTTCGGGTCCAGACCGCACCCCGCGTCGGCCAGCGCGTGCTCGGCGAGCTGGACGGCATCCAGCCGCCGGACACCGCGGCGGGCCAGCGCGATGGCCCGACCGGCGGGGCAGAGCGCGGGGGAGTGAACGGCGGCCGCGGCGGGAGTCTCCCTCCGCGGCCACTCGGTCACATTCCGTGATTGTGCCGCATACCGCGAGACACTGGTGATCGGCTGCCCCATTTGTCACCGCGTGTTGCCCGAGTTGACCTACTGTCCACTGTGGAACGTCACGGTGAACCCGCTGCACTGGCGGCACTGGCGCACCACCTGGTTGCCCGGCTCGGTGTCCTGCCGCGACCAGGCGTACGCCTTGGGGCACCGGGACGAGATGGCGTCGCTGTACGGTGTCTTCGCGTCGCGGTTGGGGTTGGTGCACAGCATCGGCGTGCCGTCGTCCCACCGGGTCAGGTTGGCCGGCGGGCAGAACGGCAGCAGGTTCTGCGAGCAGCCGAGCCAGTCGCACTCCGTCGAGCCCGGTGGCACGGTGGCGTCGCGCGGCTCGATGGTGACGGGCAGCGAGAACGCGTTGACGTAGCTGACGTTGTACCAGGGTGCGAGCGCGTCGGCCCGGTCGAAGTTGAACTCGGCGAGGCTCGCCGGCTGCTCGCCGGTCGTGCAGCGCTCGGGACGTGGTCCGCAGTCACCGACCCGGCAGTGGAAGGTGCTGCCGGCCGTGCCGGTGCAGCCCTGCCGCGCGAAGAACTTGCCGCGCCAGTGGTTGGGCGCGCCCGACTCCGGGATGGTGACGGTCGCGGACTGCCCGTCGGCCAGCACGGGCAGGTCGGTGAAGTTCACCGAGCCGTCGGCGTTCACCTCGCTGCCGAGCCAGATCGTCTGGCCGGAGTGGTTGACGAGGGTGACGGTGTGGTCCGCGACAGCGACAGCCACAGCGGCGGCGGGCGCCCCGGGCGTCAGCGCAGCGACCAGCGCGACGGCCACCGCGGCCACCGCGCCCAGTATCCTGCGCATCGCTCCTCCTTACTCGCGAACGGGTGGACGGGGTCAGCCGGCGGCGCGGTAGGCGGCGCCGGCGGTGTTGGCGGTCGAACCGCTGTACAGCCCGGTCGGGCTGGTGCTGGTCGACAACGTGAACCAGGCGTAGCGCTCCACGAACGACAGGCCCTGCAGCATCGCGGTCGAGGCGCGCACGAAGTCGGCCTGCTGGGCCTGGGTCGGGTACCGGGGGACCGGGCCGCTGAAGTCGGTCAACGCGTACTCGGTGAGCCAGACCGGCTTGTGGTACCGGTCGTGGACGGCCTGGAGGTAGCCCCGCAGCTGGTTCGTCGCCGCGCTGGAGAAGTCGCCGCCGTACCAGTGCAGCGGGATGAAGTCGACGCGGTAGCCACGCGCGGCGGCGCCGCTCATGAACCGGTCGAGCCAGCCGCCGGGCTGGTCACCGCCGAAGGCGACCGCGGGAGCGCCCAGCCGCAGGCCGGTGTCCTGGAGGCGGGGCCACAGGTCGAGCGCCTGCTCCACGGTCATGTCGGCCTGTCCGGCCATGTCGGGCTCGTTGAAGCCGAGCAGCGTCGTGCCCAGTGCCTTCGCCGAGCTCAGCTCGGCGTCCGTCACCGATCCCCGGCCCCAGATCATCGGGACGAACTCCACTCCGGCGGGGGCGGTGATGCCCTGCGTGTTCGACGCCCAGTCGTAGTACCAGCTCGCCCGGACGTCCGCGAGCGCGGCCGTGACGCCGCCGACGTTCAGCGCGCTCACGCCCTTCTTGGTGGTCGCCGCGACGGCTTCCCGCGGCACGCCGAGGACCAGCGCGGCCAGCAGGAGCACGACCAGGTAGCGAGTCCAGCGCATCGCGTGTCTCCCGTCAGGACCGGACGAAC
Source organism: Actinophytocola sp. (assembly GCF_045807065.1). Classification (GTDB taxonomy): domain Bacteria; phylum Actinomycetota; class Actinomycetes; order Mycobacteriales; family Pseudonocardiaceae; genus Actinophytocola. The sequence goes on from NZ_JBJMIE010000835.1 coordinate 6,029, forward strand.
TTCCAGGTCAGCGGGATGTTGCCGAGGTTGGGATCGGCGAGCTGCGCGAACGCGGGACGGCTGAGGTCGATGTGCTTGCTGTCGCAGCTCGGGCACTTGTCCTTCACCGGGACGGTGATGGTCCGGCCGTTGTAGGTCACCTGTACCGAGACGCCGGTGCAGAGCGGGTCGTTGTTGGGGTTGGGGGTCGTCCAGTACGCGGCGGGTACCGCGACGAGCAGCTGTGAGGCGGCGTCGATCGCGGTGCCGCACGCGCCGAAGCCCGCGTCGTCGTAGTAGGTGGCGTTCCCGTTCACCGGCTGGTCGAACGGGATGTCCGCGTAGGCGGTACCGGTCACCGTCAGGGGCAGCGCCACGGCCGCGGTCAGCACCCCGAGTGCCCTGCTGATCTTCGTCATGTCGCATCACCTCGTGTCTCTCGCGAAAGTTCCCGGTTCGTCGCCGGGCCCGGTCGGATCGAAACCGCGCGGACCAGCCGATCGGGCTGGCCCGCACATCGTTGTGATTCTGGGTGTGGAGGAACGGGAAGTCTCTACGGTCGCACCACAGGAAACGGCTTGGAGAGCGCTCTCCCGGCCCAGTGGTCAGCGTCGGTAGACACCCAGTTCGTACAGGGAGTAGCCCCAGCCGGTGCCGCGGGCCGTGGCGTACACGCGGACGTACCGGCCGGTCGCGGTGACGTCGATGTCGTCGACACCGCCGTCACCGGAGGTGGTCGAGTACACCGTGCGCCACGTGCTGTCGTCGTCCGACACCTGCACCTCGTAGGCGCGGCCGTACGCGGTCTCCCAGACCAGCTGCACGTGCTGGAACGCGGTCGCCGCGCCGAGGTCGACGCGCAACCACTGCGGGTCGCTCCAGTCCGAGGCCCAGCGCGTGGTCAGCGAGCCGTCCACCGTGTTCGACGGCGGGAACGGCGCGCCGTCGCCCTGCTGCTGGTAGGACGAGGCGGTCGCCGGCCTGCCCCGTGCCACGTTCTGGCCTTGCGGGGTCGGCGCCACCACCCGGAACGACCGGGTCTCGATGCCGACGTTGCCGTGCCCGTCACGGGCGTAGACGTAGAGCTTCCACACGCCCAGCCGGTCCGGCGCCCGGACGGTGAACGACGGCCCGGACCCCGTGTAGGACGCGGGCACCAGCGCGCTCGAGTTGTCGATGTACTTGCTGTTCTGCTTCAGCTCGTAGGAGATCGCGTCACCGTTGGGGTCGGACGCCGCCACGGTGGCGGTGAACGTCGCGCCGGCGGGCACGTCGGTGACCCGGCTGAGGTCCACGCGCGTGATCTCGGGCGGCCGGTTGGCCGGGGGCGTGCCGCCGAAGGCGGCGGCGACCGAGAAGTACGACAGCCGCTTCTCGTTGCCCGGCATCAGGTTGAACCACACGCCACCGAAGTCCTGCTCGGTGCCGTAGTGGAAGAGCGTGCCGCCGAGCGCGACACCGGTGTGCGACATCAGGCAGTTCCACGCGTTGCGGTAGCCGTCCCGCTTGGCCAGGTCGGACGGTTCCGCGGGCACGCCGTTGACGTCGTTCGGCACCTCCCACTCGCCGGGCGGACCGCCCTCGGTGAGGATGTACGGCTTGGTGTAGCCGCCGGCCTGCCAGTCGTTCCTGACCTGGCACACGGCGTTGTACGAGTTCACCGCGTACAGGTCCAGGTCGGGTGCGTACGCCTTGAAGTACGGCCAGGCACCCGTCCACGCGTCGGTGGAGGTGACCGGGTGGTTCGGGTCGGCGGCGTGGATGGCGCGTGTGACGTCGTTGACGAACCGGACGTAGGCGACGCGCTGGTTCTCCAACTCGGTGCCGGAGAAGCAGTTCTGCATGCCGAGCACGGACTCGTTGCCGACGTTCCACATCAGCACGCCGGGGTGTCCTTTGTAGGCGTTGACCCAGCGCAGGAACTCGGCCTGCATGTTCGACTTGTAGGTCGAGTCGGTGACGTAGTTGACGCAGCCGCCGCTGCCGGGACCGCCGCCGGGCTGGAGCCAGAAGCCGTTGATCACCTTGATCCCGTTGGCCGCGGCCGCGTCGAGCAGCGGTTGTGTGGTGCCGTCGGTGCCCCAGGTGCGGACCGTGTTGACGCCGATGGCATGCAGGTCGGGGAGCCGGGCGGCCGCCTCCGACACCGGTGGGCCCCAGGTGAGGCCCTTGACCGTGTAGGGGGCGCCGTCGACGGTGAGCTGCCAGTTGCCTTGCGATCCGGTGACCCGCACCACGGAGGGGGCGGCCGCGGCCGGCTGTGCCGCCACGACGCCGGCCACCAGTGCGAGCACCAGCACGAGAGCACGCTTCATCGCGTCTCCTCAAGCAGGGTGGTTGGGTTTGGAGAGCGCTCTCCCAATCGGCTCCGAGTGTGCTGGCCGCGTCAGGGGCATGTCAAGGGCGTGGCCAGCCTCGCTCTCCTCACCTCATGGCGAAGCGGTCATCGAGCCCGTGTCGGCGGCCGGACAGGTCGAAGGTGCGGTTACGACGCCGCTTCCAGCCGCGAGCCGTTGCGCCATACGGCGGCCAGGTCCTGTATCGGCAGGTCGAGTACCTCGCTGAGGCAGGCGATCGTGCCGAACGCGGGGGTGGGGAGCCGGCCGGTCTCGATCTTGCGCAACGTCTCAGGTGACATGCCGGCCGCGTGCGCCACCTCGCCGAGGTCCCGGTCCGCGCGCGCTGCGCGCAGCAGGCTGCCGAGGCGTCTGCCGGCCTCGATCTGTTCGGGCGTGAGCGGGTTGCGAACCACGGCACCAGCGTACGGTTGGTATTTTAATACCGCAAGTGTTACTGTTGGTATTATTATACCGACGATGTGAGGTATCCATGATCGAGTTGAAGTCGCCCGCGGAGATCGAGCGGATGCACGTCACTGGGCAGTTCGTCGCCCAGATCCTGTCCGAGCTCGGTGACCTCGCCGACGTGGGCGTCAACCTCCTCGACCTGGAACACCACGTCCGCGACCGGATCCGCCAGCGCGGGGCGCAGTCCTGCTACTGGGACTACGCCCCGTCCTTCGGGCGCGGCCCGTTCCGCAACGTCATCTGCCTGTCGGTCAACGACGCGGTGCTCCACGGGCTGCCCCACGACTACGCGCTGCGCGACGGGGACATCCTCACCATGGATCTCGCGGTCGGGATCGACGGCTGGGTCGCCGACTCCGCCCGCACCGTCATCGTGGGCACCCCGGCCGACGACGACCTGCGACTCGTCCGCGCGACCGAGGAGGCGCTCGAGGCCGGCATCGAGGCCGCGCGGCCGGGGGGCCGCCTGGGCGATGTCTCAGCGGCCATCGAGGCGGTCGCCACCGGCTACGGCTACCCGATCAACACGGAGTTCGGCGGCCACGGCCTCGGCCGGACCATGCACGAGGACCCCCACGTCCCCAACAGGGGCCGCGCCGGCCGCGGCCTCAAGCTCCGCGCGGGCATGACCCTGGCACTCGAACCCTGGCTCGCCGCCACCACCGACCGCATCGTCTTCGACCCCGACGGCTGGACCATCCGCTCGGCCGACGGCTCGCGCACCGCCCACTCCGAACACACGGTCGCGATCACCGAGGACGGCCCTCTCGTACTCACCCAACGCCTGCCGCACCACGCGGACTCGACCCCGGCGTGACCTCGGCCGGACGCCTTCTCACCGGTGCGACGGCGCCTCAGCGTCCGGGTGCCGGGACCGGTCCGTTCCGGCCGTGGCCCGCCACCAGCGGCGCGACGCCAGCGCGGCCAGCCCGGCGCCGACGGCGTTGAGCAGCACGTCGTCCACAGAGGACACCCGGTCCAGCCGCAGCACGTACTGCGCGGCCTCGACCAGGACCGAGCAACTCGCCGCGAGCGCCAGGACCCGCGGCACCGACGCCAGCGCCGCGAACCGCATCGGGGCGAAGAACCCCAACGCCGCGAACACCAGCAGGTTGCCGACCACCTGGCTCGCCGGCATCGTGACCAGGTCCCGCAACGGCACGAGGCTCACCCGACCGGGGACGGCGCCGGCCCGGCTGCCCGGCAACAGGATCATCCACACCCACGGCACCGTCCCGTAGACCATGCCGACCTCTGCCAGCGACCGCCGCCACGCCCAGGCCGGCGAGGTGCCCGAGCGGCTCCGACGGCGGGCCAACACCCACACCGCCAGCGCGGCCAGCGGCAGTACGGCCACCGTGAGGGCTGCCACGCCCGTGAACGTACCGAACCAGCCGTGCCACCCCTTGATCACGCCGCCTCCGTTCCCGTCCGACGGCCCAACCTACCCGCGGAGTCGATGCGGGTCGTACCCGCGCCGGATGCGGTGGAGGTCCCCGAAGACCAACCGGCTCGTGATCGAACAGGCCACCACCCGGACCAAGACGGAGATCCTGGCGGAGATCGAGACGACCGCCGTCGCGGACGTGTGCGCCTGCGCCAACCACGCGGTGATCGAGTTCGTCGGCATCGAGCGAATGACGCCGGACGACACGCGGGGGTTCACCCAGGACGCGAGTGACCGGTGCCGGTAGGCGTCCGAGTCGGCTGATCTCGTCGATTCCGCGTCCTCACCTCGAAACCGAGGCGCCGACGCCGCGCGAACCGCGGTGCCGCCGGATGGTTCCGTCCGGCGGCACCGCGGTCTTGCGTCGGTCAGGTGTTCAGCACCCGAGGAGGGAACACGCCACCGCCGAGGAGCCGCTGGTCCTGGATGGAGGGGTGCCGGCTGGAGAGTTCGCGGGGGTGTACGTGGCCGACGCCGTGTTCGTGAACGGCAGCAACGACACGAGCAGCGACGTCGAGCAGAAGACCTGTTTGCTCTGTCCTGCCGCCAGGTCGAACGTACCCGCGGCGGACCGGCACGACGACTCGGCGGTGTCGTTGATGGTGACACCGGTGATGTCGGTCGGACCGGCGTCGGTCACGGTGATCCGCCAGTGCGGGTCGGCCAGCAGCAGACCGAGCAAGCCCGGGGTCGCGTGTTTCGTCCATGGACCCGGGCCACCGGGTTGGCAGTTGTGGTCATTGGTCGATGCGCAGATCTCCTTGTCGATCGTCACGGTCGGCTGGCAGGCCGGCCCCGGCGCGACGGGCAGGCTCACGGTGTTGGAGGTGAGCGCGCCGGTGGCGTCGTCACCGGTCGCGGTGTCGGACGCCCCTGTCGCGGTGCACGTCGTCGAGACCGTGGTCTTGAAACAGATCTGCGGCGCGTCGCCGTTGAACGCCACCACCAGGTGCGGCTGGTTGCCGCCGGTGAAGTCGTTGCTGTTGTTCAGCACGAGGTGCGCGGAGACGGTGATGCTGGGATGTGCGGTCGGCGAGATCCCCGACAGGTCCAGGGTGCCGTCCGGGGCGAACGTGGGATGGGCGATCACGGAACCGTTGGTGTCGCTGACGTCCGCGGTCGACGCGGTCAGGTCGACGTTGGCGAGGTTCATGTTCTCCAGGCGGGCGTCGGTGTAGCTGTGGATGTGGCCGGTGCCGCCATCGCAGTAGAACGCCGAGGGCGCCAGCGTGACCTCCGCCCCGCTGTGGATACACGGCGAACTCGACGTGGTGGGGTCCTCGGAGAACATGATGCCGGCGTCACCGAGCCCGAACAGGCAGCGGGTGACCTGGTCGAACGCGTAGCCGTAGTCCCGGGTGACGCCACCGTTGGCACTGGGATGTGTTGCGGGCAAGGGGAAACCGACGCACGCGGCTGCCGTGGTCCAGTCGTAGCAGACGGTGTCACCCGTGCTCGACCCGCCCCAGGTCCCCGTGTAGCTACGCAGGTGGCCGTCCGGGCCGGTCACGGTCTCCGGGTTGAAGATCAGTTGGTTGGTCAAGGAGTTGAACACGGTCGGCGCGGCCAGTGGAGCACCGCCGACGGTGAAGCAGGTCGATGTCGATGTGGGATTGCCGGCCGTCGTCGCGCACGCGCCAACGGGGTTGCTCGCGGTGTCGTAGGCGGTGTAGGCGTTGTACGTGGAGCTGCCGGCCGGCGCGATGGCGTGCGGCGTGGTCCAGCTGGCGCAGGCCGCCGCGGTGACCGGATCGAAGCAGCCCAGCACCGGCGCGCCGCCGGCGGGCGAGGACGAGGCGAACACCTTGCCGGCCGCGATGGCCATCGAACCCAGGTAGTTGGCGCCGGGCGAGTTGTTGTTGGCCGGCACGATCGCGGCGTAGGGCTGGCCGGGGCACGGGGACTGGGCGGCGATGGTCAGGCACAGCACCTGGCCGTTGCTGCCGACGCCGTAGAGGTTGCCGGCGGTGGTGACCAGGCCGGCGAGCCCGTTCGCGCCACCGGAGCCGGTGCTGGTCAACGGGAAGTACCCGCAGTTGGCCCGCGCGCCGAGGTCGAGGCACCCGACCCCCACCGAGGAGGCGGTGACGGCTGCGTAGTACACCACGCCAGGCCGGCCGGGGTCCTGGACGTACTGCGGGGTCAGGGTGCTGGCGATGTCACCGGTGGAACCAGCACCGAACGGTCCGGGCGCCGTGTTGACCGGCCGCGGCCACGGGCCGCCGGCACACGGTGCGCCCGCCGTCAGGTCAGTGCAGACCAGCTTGGGCGCCGCCGCGACCAGGTGGTGGTACATGTTCCACGCTTCGACCGTGCCGTTGGGCTGGCGGAAGATGATCGGTGAGTAACCGTCGCCACCGGTCGGGGTCGCGGTCGGCTTCACCGGCGCGAGCAGGATGTTCGCCAGGTTGGTGCCGCCCGGCCGGGCGCCGGGATTGGTCGCCCGCACGGCTACGGTGGCGGCGCCCGGGTCGGTGGTCTGGTAGCTCGTGCCGTCGGTCGACCAGGACGGTGTCCAGCCAGGCGGCACCTGGAGCGAGCCCGGCACGTAGGTCTGCGCGGTACCGGCGCCGGTGATCGGATCGGTGATGGTCGCCGCGGCCGGTCCGGTCGGGCCGTTGTTGGCGTAGCTCAGCACCCAGTTGAGGGTGTCCCCGTGGTTCACCGGGTTCGCGCCGGGACTGGTCACGTCCTGAGCGCTCTTGGTCAGCACCGAGGACGCCGCGGGCGCGGCGGCGGCGGGCGCCGACACGCTGGTTGTCACCGCCACCAACGCGATGCCGGTCGTCAAGATTGAGCGTACGGACACCGCTGTTCTACCACTTCTTCGCTTCATCTCTGCCTCACCCTCAAATGGGCGGCGGGGAAAATATTCACGGCCGCGTGACGCGAGCCTAGGAAAAACGGTGATGGCCGGGCAATGAGGTTCGCTGGGACGCCAGCGTTGTTGCTCTGTCTGCGTAAACGTCACGTGGACGTGAAACTTTGCGCATGGGTGCGCGTCGCGCGGCTGGGCGGAATGGGTGGCATCCAGGATGGATTCTGAGTGCATTGACGCGGTATTTGCAGGCGGCGTCGCCGCACGGCGAGGGATTCACTTTACTGACCGCGGTGCAGGCGCGACGAGTTCTTTCTCGCGGTGGTCGCGGCGAATAGCCGTGAGTGGGTGTGGAACTGGCGACTGGCAAGTGCCTCGACGGCTGGAGCCATGATCAGCCGCTTGGCGCGCGGCGCGGCCCGCCGGTCCTGGGCGCTCGGGGCCGTCCGGAGCGGTTCCGAAACATCTTCATGACGAGCGTGGCGTTCCCGCGCAAGAGATGAGAAGCTTTCGCAAATTGACTCGACCTCTGGAGTCGCTCAGTGCGTGTGTTGTTGATGTCGCATGGGTCGCGCGGGGATGTGCAGCCGCTGGCGGGGCTCGCGGTGCGGTTGCGGGCAGTCGGCGCGGAGGTGCGGGTGTGTGTGCCGCCCGACGAGGAGTTCGCGGAGCTGTTGGCCGATTTCGGCGTCCCGGTGGTGCCCATCGGGCAGCCGATGCGCGCGCTGGTGACCAAGGCGAGGCCGTCGGCGGAGGACAGCGCGCGGATCGTGGCCAGGTTGATCGCCGGGCACTTCGAGACGGTCGCCGCGGCGGCCGAGGGGTGTGACGTGCTGGTCGCGACCAGCTACATGCCGGCCGGCGTGCGGTCGGTCGCCGAGCTACTCGGGATCCGCTACGTGTACGCGTGCTTCCACCCGTTCGAACTGCCGTCGCCGCACTACCCGCCGTCGTCGTGGCCGAGCCCGCTGTACCCGCCGGACGTGACCGACGTCCGGGAACTGTGGGAGTTGGACGCCCAGCGCATGAACACGGTGTTCGGCCCCATCCTCAACACCCATCGGCAGGCGGCCGGGCTGCCGCCGGTGGACGACGTCCGCGGGCACGTCCTCACCGACCGGCCGTGGCTGGCCGCGGACCCGGTCCTGGGGCCGTGGGGCGACCTGCCGGATGTGGACGTGGTGCAGACCGGCGCGTGGCTCCTGCCGGACGAACGCCCGCTGCCGGCCGAGTTGGAGTCGTTCCTGGATGCCGGTGAACCGCCGGTGTACGTGGGTTTCGGCAGCATGCCCATGAACACCTCGGAGGACGCCGCCAAGGTGGTCGTCGAGGCGATCCGCGCACACGGCCGCCGCGCGGTGGTCTCCCGCGGCTGGGCCGACCTGGGCCTGATCGACGACGCGGCGGACTGCTTCGCCGTCCGTGAGGCCAACCACCAGGCACTGTTCCGCCGGGTGGCCGCCGTCGTGCACCACGGCGGCGCGGGCACCACCACGACGGCCGCCCGGGCCGGCGCACCCCAGGTCGTGGTGCCGCAGTACTGGGACCAGCCGCACTGGGCCCGCCGAGTGGCCGAACTGGGCATCGGCGCGGCGCACGACGGCCGGACGCCGAACTTCCAGTCCCTGTCGGCCGCGCTCGAGACGGCCCTGACCCCCGAAACCCACGCACGAGCGAAGACCGTGGCCACCACGATCCGCGCCGACGGGACGGCGGTGGCCGCGAAACTACTGCTCGACCCGGTCGCCGACGAGAGGCAACCAGCGTCCGCAGGCGGCAACAGGTAGCGAGGCGGAGGAGCCTGCGGGCGAGTCACGGACGGCGTCGGGGTCGTATCGCTCGTGGGGAGGACGCCGACCGGATCGCCACGATGGCTCAGCGTAGGTGGCCGGGGTGGACGTCATGGGTTGGTCATGAGTTTGATCAAGTCGTAGGCGGCGTTGCCCGCGACGCCACCCGCTACCGTGGCGCCCAGCCAGGCCAGCGCCCGCCCGATCGGCACCGCGGACTCGCTCGGGCGCGGCGGTTCCCCTGGAGCCAGCGCACGTAGTTCGTCGCTGTCATCCTCTCTCCAGTCACTCATCACCTCGACGATCTCGCCGAGTGAGTGGTCGACGTAGCGCCCGTGGGCGTCGACGAGTCGGACCGCACGCAGCGACAGCCAGTCGATGAGGCCGGGGTGGTCGCGGTAGGCCATGAAGCTGACCAACTCCGGCCTGCCGCTGTACTTCCACGGTCTGGAGACGAACGGAGAAGAAGCTGGTGCCTCGGCCACGGCGACGGTATGCGAATCGTGAATGTGGCGCCGGATCTCGTCGAAGTCGGCGGGGCGGAATTGCCACAGCGGGATACCGCGGGGCGTTGGCCACACGAGCTTGCGCGTGTGCGCTGTCTTCCCGAAAGCACGATATCCGGCGAAGTGCAGGTCCCACGCCGCACCGGAGCGCCTGTCAAGGTACTCGTGGTGGCTGATCAGGTCTGTCAGCACGACGGAACCCGGATGGCACAACACCACGCTGACCAGTGCTGCCCCATCGAGCGAGGCGCCCGCGCGTTTCTCGGCCGACTCCAACACCGCCTCCCACGCCGTGCTGAGATGAACGCTGTACCTCACCCGGGGTGACTGGGAAAGCTGCTGCTCGTACTCGGCCAAGTGGTCGGGCGGCACCGGGTGCACCAAGGTCAGCACGGGCCCGAGCACGCCTTGGTCATTGCGCCGCAACTGTACGTGTTCCGTCTCGACCGGCACGATCACGTCGGTCTCGTCGTACAGGGCCAACCGTTCGTCGGTTCGACCGAGGCTTCCCAACAGTGCCAACAGTTGGCTGCTCGCATAGTGATCACCTTGCCGGGATTTCTCCCGCAGGAGCGACACCACTTGGTCGACTCGACCATGCGAGGTGCCGAGTTCGATGAGAGTGTCCACCACGAACATGCCGCGGTTGTGCGCCAGCAGCCGCATGGCTTCGTCGACGTCGCCGCGCTCGGCTGTCATCTTCGCCAGTCTCTGGACGGCTGTGCCATTGTCGCGGCCCCCGTCCATCAGCTTCCGATACACCGCCGCGGCCTCGTCGAACCTTTCCTGAGAATGCAACAACTCCGCCAAGTCGTAGTTGGGATGGTGGTCCTCAGGCCACCTCTCCAACGTCCGCCGCAGGAAAGCCTCAGCGTCGTCGACCCGACCCAGTCGCTTCAAAGCGTTGACCACGTGAATGTGGGCAAGCGGGTCGGCGTCGGCCAGAGCGGCAAGCTCGGACCACGTGGTGGTCCGATCAATTCTGAAAAAGCCGCTCGTCATCGCACCCTCGTTCTGCGGGCCTTGACCACGCCGTTGGCCTCCAGAGCGGTCAGGGGCGCACGCGAATGACGGTCTTGCCCTTGCGCCGCTGGGTCGGGTTGAGTGCGGGGACTGCGTCGTCGAGGGTTGCGACGGTGCCGATGTGCATGCGAAGGCGCCCGTTCCGCACCCGGTCGACGATCTCCACCAGCTGGCTGGGAACGGACTCGACGACGAAGTCGATCGCGAGGCCGTCGACAGGGCGAGCCTGCGCGGGCCCGACCACCGACACCAGCGTGCCGCCGGGCCGGATGATGCTCGCCGACCGCGTTTGGATGTCACCGCCGATGACGTCGAAGACCAGGTCGACCCCGCCGATGTCCCCGCCGATGTCGTTGAGATCGTCGTGGTCGAGGTCGAGGAACTCGTTCGCGCCGAAGTCGAGTGCCGCCTGGCGGTCCCCGGCGCGCCCGGTACCGATGACGTAGGCGCCGAACTCCCGGGCGAGCTGGGTCACCACGGACCCGACCGCGCCGGCGGCGCCGTGTGCCAGGACACTCTGCCCCGACCGGAGACGACCGTGCTGGAACAGGCCCTGCCACG
>NZ_JBJMIE010000836.1:0-8971 GCF_045807065.1 Actinophytocola sp.
CGGCACGCGCAGCCGGTGGTGGTCGGTGCCGAACCGGCGGGCGATGAGGTCCGAGTACTCGAACTCGTCACCTTCGGTGCTGCCCAGCGATTCGAAGCCGATGCTGAAGGTGAGCAGGTCCCTCGCGCCCGCCTCGGCCAGCAGCGCGACGATCAGGCTGGAGTCCAGGCCGCCCGACCAGTACAGCGGCTTGATGCCGAACGGGTCCCGCGCGCCGAAGACGACCTTGTCCTGGTTGTCCCAGATCAGGAACGCGAACATGCCACGCAGCTTGCGCACCGAGTTGGGCCCGAGGTGGTGGTAGGCGGCGACGATGGCCTCGCCGTCGCCCTTGGTCCGGTACCGCACGCCGAACCGGTCCGCGAGCTCCTTGCGCAGCTCGCGGTAGTTGTAGATCTCCCCGTTGAAGTTGAGCGTGTAGCGGGTCGGGTTTTCCGGCGGCCCCCAGATCAGCGGCTGGTGGGAGTGCTCGAGGTCGATGAACCCAAGCCGGTTGAAGCCGTAGACGACCTCACCCTGCGCCCAGGTGTCGGTCTCGTCCGGCCCGCGGTGGCGCTGGCAGCGCATGGCGGCGCGAACGGCGTCCCGGCGGGCGACCGCGTGTCCCTCGGTCGGGCAGACCAGTCCAAGCAGACCGCACACGCGTGAACTCACCTCGCTACTGTGGATGGGGGGATGGTCACCCACTATGCCTTACGACTCCTCCCGCGAAGACGTGCGGGGCGAGTCTCGGGTTGCGTCGTACGTGGTGGGCCACCCCTGGCGCGACGGCGACGTGGCGGATCTCTCGCTTGTGATCTCGCGCGCATCGCTCAGAGCAGGCACCCGACTATGCAAAGAGCTATACAGATCGACCGGTGTGCTGGTGGTGCCCCGGTCTTGTAATACTCGAAGACGTGCGTTCTCTTGGTTTGCGGTTCGTCGGGCACTCCACCGTGCGGGTGGAGGTGGCCGGCCACGCCGTGTTGACCGACCCCGTGCTGACCAACCGGGTGTCGGCCCTGACCAGGGTGACGTCACCCGCGACGGCAGCCGACCGGGCCGATGTCGATCTCGTCCTGCTCTCCCACCTGCACGGGGACCACGTTCACCTGCCCTCGCTGCGGCTGTTGAGCCCGCACGTCCGGGTCGTCGTCCCCCGGGGTGCCGGTGACTGGCTGCGGGCGAAGGGCATCCGCCGCGTCGACGAGCTGGCGCCCGGCGAGGAGCTGGCGCACGGGGACCTGCGCATCACCGGCGTGCGGGCCGAGCACTCCGGGCACCGCTGGGGTCCGCGGTTCACCCACGGTCCGCAGGCCGAGGCCATGGGGCACCTCATCGAGGGCGGCGGGCGCAGGGTCTACGCCGCCGGGGACACCGACCTCTTCCCCGAGATGGCCGCCCTGTCCGACCTCGACGTCGCGTTGCTGCCCGTCTGGGGCTGGGGGCCGACGCTGGGGCCCGGCCACATGAACCCGCGGCGCGCGGCCGCCGCCGTCGACCTGCTCAAGCCCCGTGTCGCCGTCCCCGTGCACTGGGGGACGCTCGCGGTCACCGGCCTGCCCAAGGCACCCGGGCGGCACGGCAGGCGCATGCGTCACCTGCTCAGACACCCGCCGATCGAGTTCGCCGAGGCGGTCGAGGAGGCCGGCTCGGCCACGCGCGTCCTGGTCACGCGGCCCGGCGAGAACGTCCGGCTCCCCGACCCGGTGCCCGAATGAGGGCGGGGGCGCGGACGAGAAGCATGAACCACGACGACCACTCCTCACCCGGTAAGACCGCCCATTCACGCGCGATCGAGCGGCCCGAGTCAGGCGCCCCGGCGCCCCTGGTGGCGGCGCGGGGACCGGACGGTCCCGGGGTGCCGGAATGAGCGGCATCTTCGGGATCGACTGGAGCCACCCTTCGTCCATCGGCTACCCGGTCGTCTTCGGCGGGGTCCTCATCGGGTCGATCGTGCCGGTCATCCCCACCGGGGCGGTGGTCGGGGCGGGGGCGGCGCTCGCGATGACCGGGCAGCTGAACCTGGTGCTGGTCGTGCTGGTGGCGATGGCCGGGGCGCTCGTCGGTGACCTCGTCACGTTCGCCGCGGGGCGGGGTGGGCGGGGGCCGATGACCCGGTTCTTCGAGCGGCGGCAGTCCGCCGAGAAGCTGGCCTCCGCGCGGGACAGGTTCACCACGAAGGGCTGGCTGCTGGTGGTCATCGGGCGGATGGTGCCGGCCGGCCGGATCCCCGTGCTGCTCGCCGCCGGCGCGCTCGACTACCCGTGGCGGCGCCTGGTGCCGGCCGCGGCCGGTGCGTGCCTGCTGTGGGCGGTGGCGTACGCGCTGCTCGGCGTGGTGAGCGGCGGTCTGTTCGACAACCCGCTGGTCGCTACCCTCATCGCGACGACGCTCATCCTCGTGGTGACGGTGGTCGTCGGACTCGTTTCCCGGCGACGGGAACGCGGTAGGGCACGCAAGCGGGAGACGGAGCATGCGACAAGGGCCTGACCGGGGACGGCTGCTGCGCGGCGGCCGGGAGTTCGCGAGGCTCGTGCTCGTCTGGGCGCTCGTCGCCGTCGCACTGCACCTGCTCGACCTGTGGCTCGAGGACTTCGACCTGCCGCACTGGTGGCAGCCCATCGTGTTCGCGGCCATCCTCGGCGTGCTCAGCGCTGGGGTGTGGCCGCTGATCATGCGGTTCGCGCCGCCCCGGGCGGTGCTGGTCCTCGGGCTCGGCTCGTTCCTGCTGCTCGGCGCGGGCGTGCTGGCCATCTCGTCCGCCATGCCGGACGTCCTCCTCGCCGACCTCGAGACGGCCGTGATCGTCGTGGTCGTCATCGCCGCGGTGGCCGGGCTGGTGTCCAGCCTGCTCGCGATCGACGAGGACGAGGTGTTCTTCCGCCGCGCGGCCCGCCGGTTCCGCCGCGACGGCGAGGACCGGACCGACGAGCCGCCCGGCGTGCTGCTGCTGCAGATCGACGGCCTCGGCTACGACACCGTGCGCCGCGGCATCCGCGACGGGGACCTGCCGACCCTGTCCCGCTGGCTCGAGCGGGGCAGCCACGCCCTCGCCGACTGGCACACCGACTGGAGCTCGCAGACCGGCGCGAGCGTCTGCGGGCTGCTGCACGGCAGCAACGACGACATCCTCGGCTTCCGCTGGTACGAGAAGGACCGCGACCACGTGATGGCGTGCGCGGCCCCGGTCGACGCGGCCGAGATCGAGCGCCGGCACTCCGACGGCCGCGGCCTGCTCGCGAGCGGCGGCGCGGCCCGCGGCGGCCTGTTCACCGGCGACGCCGACCACGTCAGCTTCACCATGAGCGCCATCCCGTTCCTGTCCCGGGGCAGGAGGCGGGACACGTTGGGCTCCGGCTACTACGCCTACTTCGCGAACCCGGTCAACGTGCTGCGGACGTTCGGCTCCGCGCTGGTCGACGTGCTGCGGGAGATCTCCGCGTCGGTGCGCCAGAAGCGCGCCGGGGTGCGGCCGAGGGTCAAGCGGGGCCCGTTCTTCCCGTTCGCCCGTGCCGGCACCACGGTCATCGCCCGTGACCTGGTGGTGTCGGCGATCATCGGCGACATGCTGGCCGGGCGGCCCGTCGTGTACGCGGACTTCCTCGGCTACGACGAGGTCGCGCACCACACCGGCATCGAGCGGTTCGACGCCCTGGCCGTGGTCCGGTCCATCGACCAGCAGATCGGCCGGCTGTACCGGGCCGAGCGGCTCGCGCCCCGCCGCTACCACCTCGTGGTGCTCTCCGACCACGGCGTGACCCAGGGCTGGGCGTTCACCCACCGCTTCGGCGAGTCGATCCAGGCGCTGGTCGGCCGGCTGTGCGGCGGCGACCCGCCCACGGGCGGCAGGCGCGAGCCGCACCGGGAGGCGTGGCAGCTGGGCGCGGCCATGGCGGAGGCGTCCACGGGCTCCGGGCCCATCGCGCTGGCGTTGCGGCGGCGGTCGGCGCGGGCGACCACGCCGGACCGGCACCGCACCGCCGAGGGCCGTCCGGCCGGGGTGGCCCGCGCGGCCCCCGGGGTGGTCGTGGTGGTGTCCGGGCACATCGCGATGGTGTCGTTCACCGAGCACGCCGGCCGGGTGGACCTCGAGACGATCGAGCGCGAGTTCCCCGACCTGCTGCCCGCGCTGGTCGACCACCCCGGCGTCGGGTTCATGCTGGTCCGCAGCGCCCGGTCGGGCCCGGTGGTGCTGGGCCGGGACGGCGTGCGCAGGCTGGACGCGACCGGCGGCGACGCGGTCACCGGCGAGGACCCGCTGGCCGGGTACGGCCGCCACGCCGCGGACCTCGTCCGGCGCACCGACGCGTTCGAGCACTGCCCCGACATCATCATCAACAGCCGGTACAACGAGATCACCGACGAGGCGTCGCCGTTCGAGACGCACGTCGGCTCGCACGGCGGGCTGGGCGGCGGCCAGACCCGCGGTTTCCTGATGTACCCGGCGGAGCTGCCGGCACCCGGCGAGATCGACGGCGCCGAACGGCTGCACCAGGTGGTTCGGGACTGGCTGACCCACCTGGGCCACCCCGTACCCGAGCCGGAGGCCGAGCTGGTCCATGACTGACCACACCCTGGCCGAGGTCCTGCCGGGCCTGCTGAACGGCGGGTTCGGGCTGGAGCCGGCACGTGCGGTCGCGCTGCTGCTGGTCGACGGCCTCGGGTCCGAGCTGCTGGCCGCGCACGCCACCGACGCGCCCTTCCTGTCCGCCCTCCCGGACGCCGGGCCGCTCACCGTGGGATTCCCGTCCAGCACCGCGACCAGCCTCGCCTCGCTGGGCACGGGTCTGCCGCCGGGCGCGCACGGGCTGCTGGGCACGTCGCTGCGGCTGTCCGACGAGGTCGTGATGGACACGCTGCGGTGGACCGAGCACGGCACACAGGGGAAGGTGGACCTGCGGGAGTCGTGGGTGCCGGAGTCGGTGCAGCCGGCCGAGACGGTGTTCGAGCGGGCGGCGGCCGCGGGGATCGGCGTGACCGTGGTGTCCCAGCCGCGGTTCCGGGGGTCCGGGCTGACCAGGGCCGTGCTGCGGGGTGGCGACTACGTCGGCGCGCACGCGTTCGGGGACCTGGCCGCCGAGGTGCTGACGGCGCTGGCGGCGCCGGGGCGGCGGCTGGTGTACGGCTACCACGCCGACCTCGACGCCATGGGGCACGTGTACGGGCCCGGTTCACTCCCGTGGCGGCTCCAGCTGGCGCAGGTGGACCGCCTGGTGGAGACCGTCGCCGCGCGGCTGCCCGAGGACGCCCTGCTCGCGGTGACCGGCGACCACGGCATGGTGACCATGGATCACCCGGTCGACGCGGACACGCACCCGGACCTGCGCGCGGGCGTGCGGACGCTGACCGGCGAGCCGCGGGCCCGCCACGTGCACGCCGAGCCGGGCGCGGCGGCGGACGTGCTCGCGGCGTGGCGGTCCGTGCTCGGCGACGCGGCGTGGACCGTGTCGCGGGAGCAGGCGGTCGACGAGGGCTGGTTCGGTCCCGTCTCGCCCCGGTTCGCCGACCGGATCGGCGACGTGGTGGCGGCCGCGCGCGGCACGTCCGGGGTGATCCGCTCGAAGGCGGAGGCGAGCCTGTCGCGGATGGTCGGCCAGCACGGCTCGCTCACCCCGGCGGAGCGGCTCGTGCCGTTGCTCGTGGCCCGCGGGGTGCGGTAGACCTGCGCCCATGCCGCTGCTCACGGACCTGCTCGACGCGATCACCACGGGGCGGGTCGAGGTCGTCGACCTGACCGCGCCACTGTCGGCCGAGACGCCGATCCTCCAACTCCCGCCGCCCTTCGCGAACACCATCCCGTTCTCGCTGGAGCTGATCAGCCGCTACGACGCGGCCGGACCCGGCTGGTACTGGAACGACATCCACACCGGCGAGCACACCGGCACGCACGTGGACGCGCCCGTGCACTGGGTGTCCGGCAAGGACGGCGCCGACGTGTCACAGCTCCCCCTCGACCGGCTGGTCGCGCCCGCGGTCGTGGTCGACATGTCGGCGCGGGCGGCGGCGAACCCGGACTTCCTGCTGTCCACCGACGACGTCAGGGAGTGGACGGCGGCACACGGCGACCTGCCCGCCGGCTGGCTGCTGCTGCGCACCGGCTGGGACGAGCGGTCCGCGGACGCCGCGCGGTTCCTCAACGCCGACGAGACCGGGTCGCACACGCCCGGGATCTCACCCGAGTGCGCGCGGTGGCTGGCCGAGGAGACGCCGCTCGTCGGCCTCGGGGTGGAGACGGTCGGCACGGACGCCGGCGCCGCGCACGGGTTCGAGCCGGCTTTCCCCTGCCACCACTACTTCCTGGGCGCCGGGAAGATGGGGCTGACCCAGTTGCGGAACCTCGCGTCGCTGCCGCCGACCGGGGCCGTGCTGGTGGTCTCGCCGCTGCCCATCGTCGGCGGGTCCGGCAGCCCGGCGCGGGTGTACGCGCTGGTCGAGCGGTGACCACCACCGCGGACCTCGTGGGCCGCACGCTCGCGGAACTCGGTGTGGCGCAGGCGTTCGGCGTGGTCGGCAGCGGCAACTTCGTGGTGACCAACGCCCTGCGGGCGGGCGGTGTGCCGTTCGTGGCCGCCCGGCACGAGTGCGGCGCCACGGTCATGGCCGACGCCTACGCGCGGATGAGCGACCGGCTCGCCGCCGTCTCGCTGCACCAGGGCTGCGGGTTCACGAACGCGCTGACCGGCATCACGGAGGCCGCGAAGAGCCGGACCCCGCTGCTGGTGCTGACCGCCGACACCGCCGGCTCGGCGGTCACCGCGAACTTCCGCGTCGACCAGGACGCCGCGATCACCGCCGTGGGCGCGGTGGCCGAGCGGGTGCACTCACCCGCGTCGGCCGTCGCGGACACCGTGCGCGCGTACCGGACGGCCGTGCACGAGCGGCGGACCGTGGTGCTGAACCTGCCGCTGGACGTGCAGGCGGCGCCGGCCGAGCCGGCACCGGCCGCGGTTCCCGTTGCGCCACAACCTGTTCGGCCCCACGCCGACGCGGTGGCCGCCCTGGTGGCCGCGTTGCGTGCCGCGCGGCGGCCGGTGTTCGTGGCCGGCCGGGGCGCCCGCCACGCCGGCCCGGAACTGCGTGCGCTGGCCGACGCCGCCGGCGCGTTGCTGGCCACCTCGGCGGTCGCGCACGGGCTCTTCGCCGGCTCGCCGTGGTCGCTGGGCATCTCCGGCGGGTTCGCGTCGCCGCGGACCGCCGAGCTGATCGCGGACGCCGACCTCGTCGTCGGCTGGGGCTGCGCCCTCAACAACTGGACGACCAGGCGCGGCAGGCTGCTGGGCGGCACGGTGGCCCAGGTGGACGTGGACCCGGCCGCGTTCGGCGCCCACAACCGCGTCGACCTCGGCGTGGTCGGCGACGCGGCGCAGACGGCCCGTGACGTCCGCACGGCGCTGGGCGGGTCCACACAGGACGGCTACCGCACCGCGCCGCCGGGCCCGGTGCGGTGGCGCGACGTGCCGCACGACGACGCGTCCACAGCGGACCGCATCGACCCGCGGACGCTGAGCGCCCGCCTCGACGACCTGCTGCCGCCCGCGCGGGTGGTGTCCGTGGACTCCGGGAACTTCATGGGGTACCCGAGCGCGTACCTGTCCGTGCCGGACCAGTACGGGTTCTGCTTCACGCAGGCGTTCCAGTCCATCGGTCTCGGCCTGGCCACCGCGGTCGGCGCCGCCCTGGCTCGGCCGGACCGCCTGTCCGTGGCCGCGCTCGGCGACGGCGGGTTCCTCATGGGCGTCGCCGAGCTGGAAACCGCGGTGCGCCTGGGCATCCCGCTGGTCGTCGTGGTCTACGACGACGCGGCCTACGGCGCGGAGATCCACCACTTCGGCCGCGACGCCGACCTGTCGACGGTCACCTTCCCGGACACCGACCTGGCCGCGCTGGGCGAGGGCTTCGGCTGCGCGGGCCTGACCGTCCGCACGGTCGCCGACCTCGACGGGGTCACGGCCTGGCTGGACGGCCCGCGCGACCGGCCGCTGCTGATCGACGCCAAGATCACCGACGACGGCGGCTCCTGGTGGCTCGCGGACGCCTTCGGCTAGCCGAACCACAGCATTGGGGGCGGTCGGTTTTCGTCCCGATCCGTCGGGAATACGCGAGGATGACCTCGACAATCTCCCAGGCCTCGCGCCGAGCCCGCACGATCGTGCTGGTCATCGGCGTGGTTTACCTCGTTCTCGCCATCGTGGGCTTCGCGACCGCCGGGTGGGGCACGTTCGGGTATGAGGAGCCGGTACGGATGCTCGGCGTGTTCGGCGTCAGCACCCTGCTCAACATCATTCACACGTTCGTGGGACTGGCGGCGACCGTCGCCGCGGTGCGGCGGGTGCCGAGCGTGTTCGGCACGGTCGCCATGGTGGCGTTCACCGTGTTGACCGTGTTCGGTGTCGTCGCCCGCGTGTTCCCCGGCTCCGGCGACCCGCTGAACCTCACGTGGTGGAACGTCGGCCTCTACGCCCTGACCGCCGTCGTCTGCGGCTACGTCTTCACCGTCCGCATGCGCACGCCGCGGCAGGAGCACCAGGTGTAGGGCTCAGCCGACCACGGTCCGCACCAGCAGGAAGATGTTCAGCGCGGAGACCACCGCGGCCACGGCGGCCCCGCAGAGCGTGGTCACCCGCCGGTTGGTGAACTCGCCCATGACGTCGCGCCGACGGGTGAGCCACACCAGCGGCACCAGCGCGAACGGGATGCCGAACGACAGCACCACCTGGCTGAGCACCAGGGCCCGGGTTGGGTCGACACCCGAGCCGAGCAGCAGCAGCGCGGGTGTCATGGTCACCAGCCGCCGCACGACGAGCGGCAGGCGTCGGCGCAGGAACAGCGGGATGCGACGGTTGATGAAGCCCTGCATCACGACCTGGCCCGCGAGCGTCCCGATCGCCGAGCTCGAGAGGCCCGACGCCAGCAGCGCGATCGCGAACAACGTGCTCGCCGCGCCGCCGAGCAGCGGCGTCAGCGTCGCGTGCGCACCCTCGAGCGAGCC